>CABPYL010000020.1 GCA_902461565.1 uncultured Porphyromonadaceae bacterium | reverse complement strand
CATTACAAAGGTACGTTTTCTATCTTATCCTCGTTTGCCGCTGCAAATCTAAGGTATCGTTATACATTTATAACGATAACACCGCACGTGTGCAGATGGTTTTTAATGCACAATGCGTAATGACTAATACACAATGTGTAATGCTCAATGGAAAACTCATTTTGCATTGTGCATTGCTCATTACGCATTGTAATCCGAAGGAGATGTGCCGAAGTGCTTTTTAAAGGCTGTGCTGAAGTAGGACAGTGTGCTGAACCCTGTCATGTCGGCGATTTCCGATACCGTGTATTTGCCTTCGCGGATGAATTCGGCCGCGCGGTTCAGCTTGTAGGTACGGAAGAATACGCCGGGATTCTGTCCTGTGAGACCCTTTACTTTATAGTAGAACTTGGTACGCGATATCCTCATAAGTTCCGTCATACGAGCCACATCGAGCTCGGGGTTAGACAGTTCGTTTTCCATAAGCTGATATAGTTCGGTCATGAACGCCTTGTCCTGCGACGAAAGTACGTCGGCCGATATGGTATCGGTGTGCGTTGAGCGGTTCAGGAGGCTGCGCACCTTCTCGCGGTTGGAAAGCTGTGATTTTATAAGCGCCAACAGATAGGTTGGTTCGAAAGGTTTAGTTACGTATGCGTCCGCACCCGTATCGAGGCCCTCAACCTGATTTTCCACTGTAGCCATTGCCGTTACGAGTACAACAGGAATATGACACAGCTGCATATCGTCTTTAAGGCGTCTGCATAGGTCGTAGCCAGTGATGCCGGGCATTGCGACGTCGCTGAGTATCAGGTCTGGATTTTCCTCTCCAACGGCTTTGAAAGCACTCTCGGCATCGAACCGGCATATCACATTGTAATGGGGAGACAGGAGGGTGCGAAGGTAGTGCACAACTTCGGAATCATCATCGACAACAAGTATCGTTGGCTTGTCGGCCGGTTCGGTGTTTTCTTCGTGTGTTTCCGCATTGCCGGACGTGATTCTGTAGGGCAACGGACGTTCCTCGTCGAGCGAGCTGCGTTCTTCAGTGGCGTACGCGTTATCCGAAACAGGAAGCAGCAGAGTAAATACCGCTCCGGTACCTTCTGTCCGGTTGGACGCCACAAGCTGGCCGTGGTGCAGCCTGGCAAGGCTGCGGGCATAGTATAGACCGATTCCCGTGCCCCACGAGTACGTTCCCTGCATGTTGTTGTCCAGTTGATAATACCGCAGGAAAATCTTTTCGAGCTGTTCTGGCGGTATCCCGGCTCCGGTATCCGCCACAGTGATTTTTACGTATTGTGCGTCCGCCGGCGCATCCGGCAATTCTGCTGTCGCTCTGGCTTCGGTGGCGGTTACAACATCGAGGCTGACATCTATGTGCCCCCCTTTGGCAGTAAACTTCAGCGCATTGGACAGCAGATTGGCTATAATCTTTTCGAGTTTGTCCACATCCAGCATCATCAGGAAAGAATCCTCAAGGCCGTATATGTTCAGCGTAATACCTTTCTCGGCGGCGTTCATCCGGTAAATGTCCAGATACTGGTTCAGAGTGGAGATTATATCGGTACGCCGCACCCTCAGTTTAAGGGTGTCGTTCTCCAGTTTGTTGAAATCCATAAGCTGGTTAACCAGCCGGAACATTCTGCTGATACTTCGTTGTACTATCAGCAGCATCTGTCTGTTTTCCTTGCTGATTCCGGGACTTTCGCAAAGCTGAGCGACGGGTCCGGCAATCATAGTGAGCGGCGTGCGGAATTCATGCGACACATTGGCAAAGAAACTCATGTTCATTTTGTTCACGCGTTGTTCCTGCTCTTTTTCGATACGAGAACGACGAGCTTCTTCTTTTTCTTTCTTTATCCTGTTGCCCATACGAGCTATAAAAGCTATTATCAGGGCCGCCAACACAATATATATGCACCATGCCCACCATGAAAGCCAGGGTGCGGGACGTATTATAACCTTGATGGCGTTTTCGGTTTCCACAATGCTGTGGTCGTTGTTGGTAACTTTTACGCGGAAAGTATATGTTCCGGCGGGGAGGTTGGCGTAATATACTTCGCGGTTGTTATGGGCGTCTATCCAGTATTTGTCGAAGCCTTCCATCATATAATAGTAATGAACACGTTCGTGTTCGCTGTAGTCGAGGGCGGCAAAGGATATGCTGAAACCGTTCTCGTCATAATCAAGATTGATTTCATGACAATAAGACAGGTGTTTGTCGATGGTATGGCTGTCCTGTGGGCGCACAAGAGCATTGTGAATCTTCAAGTCCTCGAAAAGAACAGGGATGGTACGTTTGACGCTGACGTCCATTGGGTTGAATATGGTCAGACCGTGTGTTCCTCCGAAAACAAGAGTGCCGTCTGCAAGCGAGCATGAAGAACGGTCGAAGAACTGATTGCCTCCTATGCCGTCCGGGGCGAAGTAATTGGTGAATTCGCCTGTCGTACGGTCGTATTTGCCGAGGCCGTATTGGGTGGATACCCATATATTGCCTTGGCGGTCTTCTTCGATGCTGGAGATATCCAGACACGGTGTGCCGCCGATATGTTCGATGGTATCTGTGTCAAAAGAATATTTTAGCAATCCGTTAGAGACCGTACCAATCCATAGATCGCCGCGGGAGTCCTGTCGTATTCCAGTGGGGATAAACACCGAACGTGTAATAGCGTTGTTGAGTTTTTTGCCTCCGAACGACGGTTCGGAAACCGACCAGTCGCCTTCGTCGATATACCTTAAAGGATTCATAAACGCTGCTGCGAGTATCTTGCCATTGTTCAGGCGGATAAGACCGGGAATGAAAGTGGCGCAATTGAGAAAGACCGATACCGGCTGGAAGGTGTCATAGCCTTGTCGCAGAGCCAATATGGAAGATGCGGCAGTTCCTACCCATATTGTGCCGTTGCTGTCGGCTGTAATGGACATAGGCATGAAGACATCGTAGGATTTTTCTACTTTGAATATACCATTGTAATATGAGCATTTTAGTACCTTTTGAGCGATATACGAAGCAAGCCATATTTCATTATCGACCACAAGAAGATTGTTTACACCCGATTTGTTCCTGAATTCGTTTCCGAATAGTTCCTGAGGCAGAATCCTCTTGATATCGTTGTCGCGGCTGTTGTATATGAACAAACCGTTGAACTTGGTGGAAATCCATAGATTGCCGTCGTTGTCGGCATCAACCGAGTTCACCGATATGTTTCTGAACTGAGATGCAAGAAAGCTGTTTGTGTTGAACCGCTTCTTGTAGTGGTAACGTACTGTATAGCCCTGGTCCTCCGAGCCTATCCACAGGTTGTTGCGGGAATCCGTGAACATCGTGGAAATCTTGAACTCCGGAGCCTCGAATGGGAATCCGTTATCATTCTGGTGCAGGACGGAACCGTTGGAGCGGTTGTACACGAAAAGGCCATGCATATCGGTGTTGAACAGCAGGCAATCGTTTCCATAGGGATGGATAAGGTTTACATGCGAACGAGATAGGAGCGGATGTCCGGCAACAGCTGCGGGAACAGGCATAAAACGCCTTTTCTGGGTATCGTACAATTGCATGCCGCCGGCACCGTCCATCCATATCATACCCGATTTTTCCATGAAAAAGTACGATGGATACCCTTGCAGAGGAATGGAATCCTCAAGTTCTACGTTGGACGTATCGTATCGACGCAGACAGAATGGAGTAGCCGCCCACAACTTGTCGCCGGGGTCGATGAAACACCTGGTCTGGAATGTGTGCTGTGGATCGAATCTCTGTAATATAAGATCGAATTCCTCGGTATCAGGGTTGAATTTAAGCAGCTGGTGCATAGTGCTCATGAAAATGGCGCCAGACCGGCTTTCCAATAATTCTCTTGTATTCTTGTTGTCGCAGTTTATAGGAAAATGCTTGAAATTGTCCTTGTCGGTATACATGCACGTGCCGTTTACGGTGGCGATCCACAGGCGTCCGCGCGAATCGCGCATCATATATTTAATCTGGTTGTCCGGAAGACCGAGGGAATCGTCGGTGCAGAAATACTGGTGATATTCGTGCACGTCATATTTGTTCAGCCCGCGGAAAGTACCCATCCATATATGGCCTTGTGCATCCTCGACAATAGAGTTTACCATTTTGTTGGAAAGGTCATCGGCAACGATCGGACTTTCCACGCCGCACGATTCGCGTCCGGTATTGTGGCGCGAGCATGAGGCAAGAATGAGGAGCAGACAAAGGATTCCTGTCAATTTTTTCATGATATAACTCTGCCGGAGCAGAGGCTTTACGGTTTGGTGCAAAGTTAACTCTTTTTTGCTAAATATCATTGTGATACAGCGCATTTGAACAAATTCAAAAACATTTGAACATTAAGAAAAGTGCGTTTTAACCTCTCCAAAAGTCTTTTGTATATACTGGCAAGCTGATGCCAAAAACAGAGAGTAATTTTGCATCAGTTAAAAACCAATCTGATTCTCATGAAAAAACAAGTACTGTCATCATTTCTTTTTTTTACCCTTCTGTTAGCTTCGTGCGGAACAGCAGGAAGCGGAGAGCGGAACGGCACAACTTTTTCTTCCGCCAATCACTCTCCTCTTGTCGATACCGCCCCTGTTGCCGAGACAGAGTACGGTAAAGTTGCCGGTTACCGGCAGAACGGCATCAACATCTTTAAAGGTATACCATACGCCAAAGCCGAGCGATTTATGACACCCACAGCACCCGACAGCTGGGAGGGTGTGCGCAGTAGCCGTGCCTATGGGCCAACCTGCCCCCAGGGCAAACGCATGGGGTGGTATAGCGACGAACAGGCATTTGCTTTTGACTGGGACGACGGTTTCGCCGACGAGAACTGCCTGCGCGTGAATGTATGGACACCCGGTGTGGCCGACGGCCGCAAACGTCCCGTAATGGTCTGGCTGCACGGCGGTGGCTTCTCAGCCGGTTCTGGCCAGGAACTGCCGAGTTACGACGGTGCAAACCTGGCGCGCACCGGCGATGTGGTTGTGGTTACACTCAATCACCGTCTTAACGTATTGGGACATCTCGACCTTTCAGCATACGGCGATAAATACGCTAATTCCGGCAACGTCGGTCTGCTCGACCTCGTTGCCGCTCTCCAATGGGTAAAAAATAATATTGAGGATTTTGGCGGAGATGCCGGGAATGTTACCATCTTCGGGCAGTCCGGTGGCGGCGGCAAGGTTTCCATGCTGCTGGCCACTCCTTCGGCCCGCGGACTTTTCCACAAAGCAATTATACAAAGCGGATCAATGGTGCGCACTATGACGCCCGAGTACTCGCGTCGTATCGGTGCTGCCGTTCTTGAGGAACTTCATCTCAGCCCTTCGCAGGTGGACAGCCTTCAGACTATGCCTTACGACAGACTTCTCGGTGCAGGCAACAAAGCTGTGGAGCGCATAAAGGTCAACGCCGATGCCGCCGGCGAGAACAAAGCCTTTATTTTCGGTTGGGCACCGGTTGTCGATGGCGAGGTACTTCCGCAGCAGCCTTTCGATAACAAGGCCCCCGAACAGAGCCGCGACATTCCCGTTATGCTTGGCACAACGTTGCACGAATTCACAGCCAGCACATACGTCCCCGCAATTCGTACGATGGACAAAGATGCTGTCCTCCGGATGCTTTCCGGCCGCTATGGTGATAAACTGGATGATTATGTCGCCGCTTTCGAAAAAGCATATCCTGAATATCAGCCCAAGGACCTTATAGATGTGGACATAGTGTTCCGTCCCAGTGCGCTTGCTCTTGCGAAGGCCAAAGCCGACCAGCAGGGCGCCCCCGTATATATGTATATGTTCGCGTGGGAGTCGCCGGTAATGGACGGCATTCTGCGCAGCACACACTGCATGGAAATACCGTTTGTATTCAATAACACAGGATTACACGCTACTATGACAGGCGGCGGCAACGACGCACAGGCTCTTGCCGACAAGATGAGTGCCGCCTGGATCAATTTTGCGCGCACAGGCAATCCCAATGCCGATGGCCTGCCTCAGTGGGATCCGTACACTCCCGCCGACGGCGCCACAATGTTCTTCGATAACGAATGCACTGTGCGCCACAACCACGACAAGGAACTGATGGACGTTGTAATGTCGTTCCCTGTCAGAGGTTTCTGATAAATATACCTTAAACTTAATAAACCAAATCTTTTACTAATGGGAATTTCAATCAGTAAAACAACGCTGAAAAGGATGTCCGTTGCGGCACTTTTCATGCTGCTTTGCCTGCCGTATGGTCTGGCTCAGTCAATCAAGGTTACCGGCAAGGTAACAGATTCGCAAGATGAACCGCTTATAGGTGTGAGTGTTGTGGTCAAGGGATCCAAGACCGGTGGTATTACAGACATTGACGGCAACTACTCCATATCCGCCGACAAAGGCGCAACGTTAGTGTTCTCTTATGTAGGTTACATTCCGCAGGAAAAGAAAGTCATCTCATCGCAGATGAATGTCGTGATGCAGGAGTCCAACGAAGCGCTTAACGACCTTGTGGTTGTCGGTTACGGTGTTCAGAAAAAAAGTTCTGTAACGGGTGCTATCTCGCAGGTGAAGGAAGGCGATATCCAGAACCGAACCATCACCAACCCGCAGAGCGCTCTGCAGGGCAAGACGGCCGGTGTCCAGGTAATCAATACCTCCAGCGCCCCCGGTTCGTCGCCTACCATACGTGTTCGCGGCTATTCGTCAAATGTATCTTCCGATCCTCTGTATGTTGTGGACGGTGTGCGTCTGAGCGACATCAGCGGTATCGATCCTAACGACATCGCTTCTATGGAAGTGCTTAAAGATGCTGCCTCCGCCGCTATCTACGGTGCCGAAGCTGGCAACGGAGTGGTGCTTATCACAACCAAGCGCGGAAGCGTGGGCAACGGCAAAATATCTTATGATTTCCAGTATACATTCGACCGTCCAGCCAAAATTCCAAAGATGCTGAATGCCGAACAGTATATTCAGTATATGGCAGAAAGTAACACATTTACAGAAGACTACCTCCTCAAAAACTGGGACGGCGTAACAAACACTTCATGGATAGACGAGGCTTTCGAGACCGGCCACATGCAGCGTCATAACCTGTCGTTCACCAACGGTAACGAGCGCGGCAACTATTATCTGTCGCTGTCATATCTTAAAAACGACGGTATTGTTGGCGGAAGCAAAGACTTCTACGAGCGCCTTACAGCCGCCATCAATGCCGAGTACAATATCAAGACTTGGCTCAAGGTAGGTACAACAAACCAGATAGAGAAATATAGCTCCCGTTCGGTATCGTCCAACAACGAGTACGGCAGCCTTATCACAGCAACACTGTTGCTCGATCCCCTTACCCCATTCCTGTATTCGCCCGACAATCTGCCTCTCCACATGATTCAGGCACAGCAGAACGGCAAGCATCTTCTTACCGATGAAGACGGAAATTATTACTCCGTTTCCAAATTCCTCAATTCCGAGAATTATCATCCTTTCGTTATGCGCGACAACGGTGTGAGCCGCAACAGCGGTTTCAACGTTACGGGCAGCATCTTTGCCGATTTCAAGCCCTTCGATGGTTTCACATTCACCTCCCGTCTCGGCTATCGTCTGTCGGCAAATCATAATTCAGGCGTAAATCTTCCTTTCTACGGCAACGCCACCCAGAGCGGCGACTATGTGGGCATGAACGCGCAAAATTCGCAGACTACATACTACCAGTGGGAAAATTTCGCAAACTATTTCAAACAGTTCGGTGTCAATACCATCGCCGCAATGGTGGGTATGAGTTACCAGGAATCCGCCAATTCTTATACTCAGGGCAGCCTCAGCGCTAACGGCGAGGATGCTCTGAAGAAGAACGACTCTCTGTTCTGGTATCTGAATTATGCCTCGTCGTCGGCCACCAAAGGCGTTGGCGGCGAAAAAACCAAGAGCTCAAAAATGTCATATTTCGGCCGCGTAAGCTACGAGTACGATAACCGTTATCACCTGCAGGCATCGCTGCGTGCCGACGCCGCCGACCTTTCCAAGCTGCCTCTCGAAAACCGCTGGGGCTACTTCCCCGCTGTTTCGGCAGGTTGGACGCTGTCAAACGAAAGTTTCTTTGAGGACCTGCGCCGTCATATCGACGTAGCTAAAATCCGTGCAAGCTGGGGCCAGAACGGTTCTCTGGCGGCGCTCGGCGGATATCCCTATAGCACCGACATGGCCCTGGGCGGCATCTATCCTCTTGTCCCGGGAAACAACTATACTACTTCGGCAGCTCCTTCTACAATGGGTAACAACAAGCTGAAATGGGAAACTTCCGAACAGCTCGACTTCGGTCTGGATATGCGCTTCTTCCGTAACCGTCTCGGTGTAACTGTGGACTGGTATCAGAAAAAGACCAAGGACCTGCTTGTGAACGGCACAGTTCCCTCGCTTATTATCGGTGGTACCACATCGCCTATGAATGCCGGCAATGTGAAGAACGAAGGCTGGGAATTCGAATTCTCGTGGCGCGATTTCGCCGGCGATTTCCGTTACAGCGCAACAGTAAACCTTGCAACACTCAAAAACAAGGTTACATACCTCGATCCTTCTATTTCGCGTATCGGTGGTACAAACTTCCACACATCCACTATAACATATTTCGAAGAAGGCTATCCCGTCTATTACTTCCGCGGATATCAGTTCAACGGACTCGACGACAAGGGAAATCCTACATTCAAGGACATTGACGGCAGCGGCGCCCTCAACGACGGCGACCTCACAAACATTGGCGATGCTATTCCCGACCTTACTTACGGTATCACCCTTAATGTGGGCTGGAAGGGCCTCGATCTAACCGTATTCGGTACCGGTGCGGCAGGAAACAAGGTGTTCAACTGCATCAACCGAGCCGATTTCCCCCAGTGTAACAAACTGAAAGAAGTATTCTACGATAACCGTTGGACTGCAGCCAATCCCGGCGGTACAGTTCCCCGTGCAGGCGCCGAGAACATGGACAAGTATCAGATTTCCGATGCCCTTGTGTATGACGGTTCCTATTTCAAAATCAAGCAGATTCAGCTTGGCTATGTTATCCCGCAGAAATGGACGAACAAGTTCTATGTAAGCAATCTCCGTCTGTACGCTTCTCTGGACGATTTCTTCTGCTTTACCAAATATCCCGGTTTCGACCCCGAAGTGGCCGTAAATGCAACATCTGGTATGGGTATCGACAAGGGTGCATATCCCTCCGCTAAGAAAGTAGTTCTCGGTTTCAACATCACATTCTAATACATCAAGTCATGAAATTCAAATATATACTGTCGGCGGTTATCGCCGGTGCGGCATTGTTCTTCTCGTCGTGCGAAGACGGCCTCGATATTCCCAAGCACGGCAATATGGGCGGTCAGGACGATTTCTACAAGACCGACGCCGAGGCCGAACAAGCCGTCGCCTCTATGTACACAAGCTGGGGCGAAAATTACTTTAACTGGTATTATCTGCTCAACCTGCTTTCCGACGACTGCTGGACCGGTGGTGGCTCGCGTGGCGACAACCCGGACATGGAACGCCTGAACGAATATACTTTCGATACCGACCACGGCATAATTTCTGGCGTATATCAGGGTCTGTACGGCATAATCTACAAGGCTAACCTTATAATTGAGAAGGTTGCGCCAGATACATCCGTGAAATCGCAGGCCGTTGCCGAGGCATACTTTTCCCGCGGATGGGCACACTTCCAGCTGGCGTCGCTGTGGGGTACTGCTCCTGTTGTCGACCATCTTCTGCAGCCCGGCGAATACCATCAGGGCAACAGCACTCCCGAAGCTCTGTGGGCACAGACTGAATCCGATTTCCGTACTGCCATCGAAAGCAACGCTCTGCCTTCGAAGAACGGTCCGAATGACGAAATGGGGGCTATCCGAGTAACCAAGGAGGTGGCTCAGGCCATGCTTGGCAAAACACTGCTTTTCGAAGGCAAGTATGCCGAAGCCGCTACCGAACTCGATAATGTTATAGCCTCCGGAAAATACGATCTCTATTCCGGCGATTACGACCTGCTTGCACACGCTGCGACAAACGGTTGCTGCGAGGCAATGCTCGAGGTGCAGAAACGCAACGACCCCGAACAGGCATGGTCGCAGTTTACTATGACATTTATAATGAACGGCTGGCGTACATCGCTGCTCAATCTCGGTTCGCTTGGCGAGATTGCTTCCGGTACATATGGATTTATGAATCCCACCAAGGAACTCTACGATGCTTTTGTGGCACGTGAAGGCGCCGACAGCTACCGCCTTAAATCCACCCTGCGCACCTACGACGAACTCAACTCTGCATATGGTCTTACCGTCAATTCCGGCGAGCGTCTCGTTGGACACGAAGGCATTTTCAACTGGAAGAACCGCGCTCTTAAAGAAGACTGCATTATGGACGCAAGCTATTTCCAGGCTCTTCAGTACACCAATCTTCGTGTAATGCGCTATGCAGAGGTTCTGCTTCTCGCTGCTGAGGCCAACGTCCTGTCGGGCGGCTCGCATGCCGTCGAATATGTCAATGCTATCCGAAGCCGCGCCCGGCTGCAGCCCGTTTCCGGTGTTACTCTCGAGGATATAAAGGCTGAAAAGCGTTTCGAACTCTGCTTCGAGTGTGTACGCTACATGGACCTCGTACGCTGGGGCGATGCCGAAAAGTGTCTTGGCAATAAAGGTAAGACTATCCCCGCTTTTTCTACAACCGGCACGAAAGAAAACGCTTTCGAGAATTCGACTTACGGATTCAAGGCAAAACATAATCTGTTGCCTATCCCCCGCAAGGAACTCGAACTTAACAAGAACATGAGCCAGAACACAGGCTGGTAATAATCAATATCACAAGAAAAACTATGAAAAAAATATATAAACTGTTGCTGTTGCCCCTGGCGGCTATGATGTGGTCGTGCAGCGACAATGTAATCGATGACCTCAGCGGCACATACAATGAAAACCTGTACCGGTATAATTTCGAAACTGCAAAAACGCAGGAAACCGACAAGCTGAAGAAAGGTCTTAAGTACCTTAATATGGAATTCGACAACAATCACGGCACTACGTTCAGCCTTCGTGTAGTATCCCGCGAATGGGTACTTCAGCCTGGTGTGTACAAGCCGTGGTCGGGGCCGCTGGACGAGCCGGTCGCTAATGAATTCTATGGTTTTACCGCTGACGCTGATCAGGCATATGGCCGTATTACGGAAGGCGATCTTGAAGTGAATATGATAGGCACCGATTATGATATAAGCGGTATCCTTACCGGTGGCGACGGACGCCGCTATGTCATCAACTATCGTGGTCCTATCAGCTTTGTCATCGGTGTGGACGATCCCGAACCGAGCGGTTACACTGTAACTGTAAAGGTAGACCCCGTTACTGTTACCGATTTTACAACATGGCAGACTACCGTTATTCCGGGCGTTAGCAAATACACTCTTTCCATAACCGACCCTGCCGGTGCCGATGCGGCTTTCTTCGAGGCCGTGAACAAGGAAGGTCTGTCTGTTGCCGAACTTGTCGGCGCATACGCAATTGCCGGAACGCCTACAGAACCCTGGAAAATAGACAATGGCTGGCTTGTTCCCGAGTATGGCATGGCCGGTGGAGCCTACGTGGTTTCGGCTTCCGGTGAAAAGCTGTATCTCACACAGGGCAATATCACTATTGAGTCTGTTACCGGTATAAATGGAGAGACACTCTATAATTTCAGCGGTACAGACCTTACTTATATCACGGCTGCGGGAGGCAACGGCAAGACTGGCGTAAACATCCGTTTTGCCACATGTCTTGAAAAGAGTGGCACCGAGCTTAAGGATCTGTCTTTCCAGAGCACAACTCTCGGTCGCGAGGTAAAATACTCGGTGGTGCTTCCCAAAAGTTTCGACGGTACTAAAACATTCCCCGTTCTCTATATGCTCCACGGTGCGGGCGGCGGCAACAACGACTGGCTCAACGGCGGCAACATCGCCAGCCATACAGGAAGTGTGGATACCGAGATGATTATAGTTTGCCCGCAGGGTTCATTCGATGGCTTCGACGCTTTCTATATCGACGACTTCCAGGGCAAAGGCATCAGCTACGAATCATTCTTCATCAATGAGTTTATGCCCGCTGTGGAGGCAATGTATAAAGGCAACGGCAAGCGTGGTATCTCAGGACTGTCTATGGGCGGATACGGCTCGTTGTACTACGGTCTCAAGTATGCCGACAAATTCTCGGGAATATACGCCTGCTCGCCGGCACTCGTAATCGAGGGCGCTCCCAGTATCTTCGATATGATATGGGAGCCCGGGGCGGCTGTACCAATCACCGTTGAAATCGGCACAGAGGACTTCCTCTACGAAACCAACAAAGGCTTCAATGACGCAATGCAGTTCTCGCCGCTGCTGCCCGCTTTCACCTACATTGAATGTGCCGGAACTCACGATTGGGCTTTCTGGAGCGCATGCGCGCCCAAAATTGTCAAATTCTTTGATACCCAATTCAGAAAATGAAAAAGATATTATCAATTTTAGTTATATTTGCTGTCGCTTTCTGTACTAAGGCTCAGTTTCCCTGGGGGCCGCAGAGCAAAGTTATGACCGACAGCATACATAGCGACATACTGAACGCATACCGCCAGTACACCGTATACCTGCCCGTGAGCTACGATACCGATACGACGCGGACATTCCCCGTTCTCTATCTGCTGCACGGCATGAGCGGCGTGAACACAAGCTGGTTCAACGACCAGCGCTGCAAAGACGTTATGGACCAGCTTGTCGCCTCCGGAGAGGCCGAGCAGATGATTATTGTATCGCCAAACGCAGGCGGTATGGTAAACAAGGACTGGAACGGCTATTTCAATATGCCCGGATGGGCTTACGAGGACTTTTTCTATAAGGAATTCCTTCCGCATATCGAGAAAACCTACCGTGTCAGGGCCGATAAGGAGCATCGGGCTATCGCCGGTCTGTCTATGGGTGGTGGAGGTGCCACAAACTATGCTCAGAGGCATCCCGAAATGTTCTGCGCTGCTTATGCCATGAGCGCCCTTATGAACATTCCTGCCGGATCCGAGAACCCTACACCCGACAAGAACGACATGATTAGCCTGCTTACGAAGTCGGTGATCGACAACAGCTGTGTGAAATATGTCGAGGAGGCTGATGATGCCCGTAAGGAACAGCTTTGTTCTGTAAAATGGTTTGTAGACTGCGGCGACGACGATTTTCTGCTTGATCGCAATATCGAGTTCGTACAGGCCATGCACAAGGCTTTTGTGCCTGTCGAATTCCGCGTTCGCGACGGTGGACACACCAACGAATACTGGCATTCGGCGTTGTACACATGCCTTCCGTTTGTAAGCCGTTGTTTCGGCAAATAATATTTTGATAAACCTTAATCAATAAATCATATAGTAATGAAAAGAATAATCTTCCTGTCTGCAGTGGCGCTTGCGGCAGCATCGGCATTCGCACAGCAGGCACTGTGGGGTGGTTCGCAGATTGTATCCCCCCAGGTGAACGACAACAACACAGTAACCTTCCGCCTTCGCGCTCCCAAAGCCGTTACGGTACAGGTAACAGGTGATTTCCTCCCGACACAGGCTATCGACACACCTTTCGGTAAGTTTGACGGCCCGGGTGTGGCCGACCTCAAGGAAGGCAAGGATGGCGTTTGGGAATATACCACTCCCGAATCTCTTGCCCCCGAATTGTATAGCTATACTTTCCTTGTGGACGGTCTCAAAATTACCGACCCCAGCAACGTATATCAGCTCCGCGATGTAGCTTCTGTAACCAATGTTTTCCTTATCGGTGGCGATCGCGCCGACCTTTATGCGGTAAATAAGGTTCCCCACGGAACCGTGTCCAAAGTATGGTACCATAGCGACGGCCTCGGGATGGATCGTCGGCTCACCGTTTACACTCCGGCCGGGTACGAGAACAGCGGCAAACGCTACCCCGTGTTCTATCTCCTTCATGGTATGGGCGGCGACGAGAACGCATGGAGCGAACTCGGACGCACGGCTCAGATTATGGACAACCTTATCGCTCAGGGCAAGGCCGAACCTATGATTGTTGTGATGACCAACGGCAACGCCGCCCTCGAGGCAGCTCCCGGTGAATCGTCGCTCGGTTTCGCCGCGCCCTCCATGCAGCTCCCTAAGACGATGGAAGGTACATTCGAGACATACTTCCCCGAGGTGGTGAAGTTCATCGACAAGAACTACCGTACAAAGTCCAATAAGAAAAACCGCGCTATCGCCGGTCTTTCGATGGGTGGTTTCCACTCCATGCACATATCAAAACAGTATCCGGATATGTTCGACTACGTCGGTCTGTTCTCGGCTGCTATAATGCCTTCCGGCGAGGTTACATCCCCTATATATCAGGATATCGAAGGAAAGCTCGCCGTGCAGTTCGCAAAGAAGCCCGCACTCTACTGGATTGCAATCGGCGACAAGGATTTCCTCTATCAGGCAAACAGCGACTACCGCAAGTTGCTCGACAGCAAAGGCTATCCCTACAAGTATTATGAGACAGGCGAAGGACATATCTGGAAAAACTGGCGAATCTATCTTACTGAATTCGCTCCACAGCTTTTCAAAAAATCAACTGACGTAGCAGCAAGATGAAGAAGTCGTTAGTTATAATCGGTTTGGGAACAGCCGCTATCCTTGGCAGCTGTTCTCCCAAGGCACCTCAGTTGGGCAAGGATTCCATTGACGATGTGATTGCCGCGATGACCCTTGAGGAAAAGACCCGCCTGCTGATAGGTACCGGAATGGACGGTTTGCAGAACGGCGACAGCGCCGTGGTTGGCGAAACCCGAAGCATTGTTCCTGGTGCGGCTGGCACAACCTTCCCTATTCCGCGCCTCGGCATTCCTGCAATTGTGCTCGCCGACGGCCCTGCTGGGCTGCGCATAAACCCCACACGCGAGGGTGATACGGCGACATACTATTGCACCCATTTCCCGATCGGTACCCTGTTGGCATCCACATGGAATACGGAACTGGTAGAAGAAGTAGGCAAAGCAATAGGTAACGAGGTACTTGAATATGGTACCGATGTCCTTCTTGCACCGGCTCTGAATATTCACCGCAATCCTCTGTGCGGACGTAACTTCGAATACTATTCCGAAGATCCTCTTGTGAGTGGCAAAATTGCAGCCGCTTATGTAAACGGCGTTCAGAGCAACGGTGTGGGTACGTCGGTGAAGCATTTTGCAGTGAACAACCAGGAAACGAACCGTATGGCAAACGACGCTCAGGTATCTCCACGCGCTTTGCGCGAGATTTATCTGAAAGGTTTCGAAACCGTTGTAAAGGAGGCTGACCCGTGGACGGTGATGTCGTCGTACAACTACATCAACGGTACCTATGCCTCTGAAAATACCGAACTGCTTACAACGCTTTTGCGCGACGAATGGGGCTACGGCAATCTTGTCATGACAGACTGGTTCGGCGGCTCCGACGCTCCCGCTCAGATGATTGCCGGAAACGATATGTTGCAGCCGGGCTATGAAAAGCAGTATCAGGATATCATTGCTGCTGTTGCCGACAGTACTCTCGACGAGGCTGTGCTCGACCGCAATGTGCGGCGTGTGCTTGAACTGATTGTACGTACTCCGCGTTTCAAAGGGTACAAGTATTCCAACAAGCCCGACCTGGCGGCTCATGCCGCCCTCACTCGCCGCAGCGCTGCGGAAGGTATGGTGCTTCTGAAAAACGACAATGCCACGCTTCCTCTGGATGGCAACATCAGAAAAATCGCTCTGTTCGGCTGCACATCCTACGAGTATATTCCCGGTGGTACCGGTTCGGGCAACGTGAACCGCGCATACACCGTGTCGCTGCTTGATGGCCTACATAACGCAGGTTATAAGACCGACAGCAAATTACATGAGGAATATAACGCCCATCTCGCTGCCGAGCATGAACGTCTGAAACCGAAGGAAGATGATAAAATGGCAGCTTTTATGCCTATTGTACTTCCCGAAGAAATGACTTTCGAGGCTTCACGGCTTGCCGAACTTGCCGGTGAAACAGATCTCGCGCTTATAACGGTGGGCCGAGGCTCCGGCGAATTCCGCGACCGTGAATCGGCCAACTTCGACCTTACAGATGCCAATCTTAAATTGATTCGCGACGTATGCAAGGCATTCCATGCCGCCGGAAAGAGGGCAGTAGTAGTGCTCAATGTTGGCGGTGCTGTGGAAACGGCTTCGTGGAAGGGGCAGCCCGACGCTATCCTGTGCGCATGGCAGAGCGGCCAGGAAGGCGGCAACAGTGTCGCCGATGTACTTAGCGGCAAGGCATATCCCAGCGGCAAACTCACAATGACGTTCCCCGTGAAATACATCGACCATGCCTCTACTGCCAACTTCCCCATCAATTTCGATACAAAGATTACCGACTTCACCAAGAAGGCAATCAAAAAGCACGAAATCAAGGATGTGGATTTCACAAACTACGAGGAAGATATCTATGTTGGCTATCGCTACTTCGACAGTTTCAACAAGTCGGTATCGTATCCCTTCGGTTACGGACTGTCGTACACCACCTTCGGCTATTCCAATCCTTCGGTAACCGCTGATAATGGAGTGTACACCGTAAGTGTGGATGTTACCAATACCGGCAGTGCTCCCGGCAAAGAAGTGGTTCAGCTCTATGCCGCTGCTCCGGACAGCCGCAAAGTCAACAAGCCCGAAAAGGAACTTAAAGGTTTCGCCAAAACCGCCGAACTCAAGCCCGGTGAGACTGCGACAGTAACGATGACCGTAAAGGCCGACGACCTGGCATCGTTTGACGAGGCCACATCGTCGTGGGTAGTCGACGAAGGCAAATACAATTTCCTTATCGGAGCGTCGTCGCGCGACATCAAGGCCAGACTGAATGTGGACGTCGCCGCTTCATTGCGTAAGACGAACGATATCCTCAAACTTCAGGAGCCTATCAACATACTCGTCCGCAATTAATCTTTCTGCTCTTATATATAATTGGAAAGGAGGCTGTGTCAGAATTGGCGCAGCCTCCTTTGGTAATATACTTTTAATTTATTATTTGGGAGATTTGTTATTAAATATATCTTTTAAATCCGGAAAACCGTTTCCATTAAAACGTTGATTGTCTCACGTTTGTTCTCTGCCATATCGCCATTTTGATGTGGCATTTTCGCTCAGCGATATGGTATTTAAGGAAAAATGGCTATCTTTGCATCTGAAAAATACTAATTGCCATGAACCAACGTCTAATCACTATATTTGCTGCGGCCGTTATATGTTTTGCCGCCTTTAGTGCACCACGGGATATACAAAAAGATGTTCTATACTACGACGGACAGGATAAATATGCTCTTGAACGCTGTAAACTTGATGTTTATGTGCCGGATAATGCAAAAAACGCACCTGTTGTCGTCTGGTTTCACGGAGGAGGACTCACCGGTGGCAATAAGTCGGTCCCGCGTCAGTTGCGCGAGGCCGGATATATTGTAGTGGCGCCAAACTACCGTCTAATGCCCCATGTGCCGATAGATTCGTGTATTGACGATGCTGCACGTGCCGTGGCATGGGCCTTTGCGAATGCCGAAAAACTTGGCGGTTCCCAACAGAGGATTTTTGTCTCCGGGCACTCCGCCGGCGGATACCTCACATCCATGATAGGTCTTGACCGCAAATGGCTCAGACGATATGGTGTGGAAGCCGATTCGATTGCGGCGCTGATTCCATACAGCGGTCAGATGATTACGCATTTTGCCAAGCGCGATCTGGAGGGTATTCCTGCGCTCCGGGCCACGGTAGACGAATACGCCCCGCTTTTTCATGTGCGCAAGGATGCTCCTCCGTTCATAATGATTACCGGCGATGCCGAGCAGGAACTGTACGGGCGTTACGAGGAGAATGCGTATATGTGGCGCATGATGAAACTCACCGGACATCCCGATACACAGCTTTATAAGCTTGACGGCTATAACCACGGCGATATGGCACAGCCCGCTCATCACATTCTGCGCAAGCAGGTAGACCGTATCTGCACGACACGCTGAAAAATAATTCGGCCGTTATGAAAAAACTGCTGTATCTGGTAGCGCTATTGTTGTTTGCTTCTCTGCTGGGCACGTCTTGTTCGACAGATAACAGTGAAGATTCGGCCGATCTTGTGCGTCTCGATTCGCTTCTGAACCATACTGCCGATATCGACCGTCAGAAACAGATACGCATATCCGACCTGCGCCATCGTATCGGCAGAACGACATCTGTAAACGACCAGTATCTTGCGGCCTCGTTGCTTTTTGGCGAGTATTCGGTATATGATTCCGATTCGGCTATGAAGTATGCCGATCAAAGGCTTGAACTGGCGCACCGCAGCGGCAATACCGACTGGGAGATACAGAGTATTATCGATAAATCCGAGCTTCTTACCGGAACCGGCATGCTTCACGAGGCTGCCGAACTTATGGCCGGGATAGATTCTCGCAAACTGTCCACCGATTTGCTTGTAGAATATTACGGACAGATGATATTCCTCCTGAGCCATCAGGGTAATTATGCCGGAGGAACAACTAACGATTATTATATACGCGAACGCGAGTACAAGGACTCGATTATGGGTGTGATATATCCGGAGCATCCCGAGTACTACTGGTACCGGTGTTGGGATGTGATAGGAACCGATAAGAAAGACCCCGGGCTGATAGGTGAAATGGAAAAGCATATCGCCGATGCCGGTTTAAATACGCGGCAGAATGCCAAAGATGCCTATGCCCTTGCGCGTCTGTGCCGTAACGAAGGTGATATGAAGCGTTGCATGAAGTATCTTACAATGTCGGCGATTGCCGATGTAAATATTTCCAATGCCGACATCGCTTCTCTGGACGAACTCGCGCAGTTGCTTTTCGATAATGGTGAAGGCGACATTTACCGGGCCTACCGATATGTGAACTATTGCCTGAACAAGGCTATTTCGTTCCCTAACCGCGTACGGGCAATCGGTATCAATAAGCTGCTCGACGATGTGAACAAGGCTTTCAACGAACGCATCATGCAGGAAAAACGCCGCTCCGATTCCGCACTTGTAGCTGTGTGTATCCTCGCGGCTGTGCTGATATCGGCTATCGTGATTATTATTGTACAGAACCGCCGTTTGCGCCGCCAAAGCGATAATTTAGATAAGGCGAACAAAAAACTTAATGCCGATGTGGTGGAACTGTCGCAGGCTCATGCGCAGCTTAACGAGGTAAACGGGCAGCTTAAGAAGCTTAACACCGACCTGCAGCAGAAAAACGAGGACCTTAACGAGGCCAACTATGTAAAGGAAGAATATATAGGATACATATTCACAATCTGTTCGAACTATATCCGCAAGCTGGAGGAGTTCAGAAGCTCAATCCATGTGAAGGCGGTCTCTCGCAAATATAAAGAGATTCTCGACGAAACCGATTGTACTGACATGATGCGCGACGAACTGAAAGACTTCTACCGTTCGTTCGATTCCATTTTCCTGCACATTTATCCCGATTTTATCAACGATTTCAATTCCCTCCTTCAGCCCGACAAACGTATTACTCCGAAAGAGGGAGAATTGCTCAACACCGACCTGCGCATTTATGCGCTGGTGCGATTGGGTATTACCGACAGCATCAAGATTGCCGAATTCCTGCATTGCTCGCCGCAGACGGTTTACAACAACCGTTTCAAAGTGCGCACCCGCGCCCTTGTTCCGAAGAAAGATTTTGCCGAAGCCGTGCGCACGCTCGGCAAGGCTGCCGATATGCCCTGACAACGAAGGCTAAAGACCTTTCCGAGCTAATTCCGGTTTACTTTTTATTACTTGGCTGTCTTGTGCAATGTGCTAAGTATTAATGTTTTGTGTGTCTCTGTCCGTTTACTTTGCGTTTTCCTGTATCTAAAAGCACCTGAATAATTGTTTAATTTTGTAATCGCATACATGCACCCTCTCTTATTCCTTAATAATACTGAAAGACGAACTAACATTTTTAATACCATTTAATCAATCCTAAATGAAAACCAAGTTCAATTTTCTGACTTCGGTTCTGTGTGCGATTATGTTACTCCTATGCAATTTCCCGGCGAGTGCCGCGGACATTGCCGTGAGAGGTACTGTTATCGACGGAACCGGTGAGCCCCTTATCGGCGTTAGCGTCACTGTAAAAGACCGTACAGGATTCGGTACCACTACCGATGTGGACGGTAATTTCAAACTTAACGCCCCCCAGGGCTCGACTCTCGTATTCTCCTATGTAGGATACGTAACATGTGAGTACAAGGCTTCTGCATCCATGCGTATAACTATGCAGGAGGACAACATGAACCTCGACGAAGTTGTAGTTATCGGTTATGGTGCCGTAAAGCGCAAAGACCTTACCACAGCCGTTTCCACTATCGACGAAAAAGCACTCGCAAACCGTCCTATCGTATCTGCTGCACAGGCCATTCAGGGCAAAGCCGCAGGTGTCGCTGTTCAGCAGCCCAACGGCGCCCCGGGCGCAGGCATGACTGTGCGCGTGCGCGGTACCACTTCTTTTAACGGTTCCAATGAACCGCTCTATGTTGTGGACGGCGTTCCCGTCGATAACGTGAACTTCCTCTCGCCTAACGACATCGAAAGCATGCAGATTCTCAAGGACGCCTCCTCGGCCGCAATCTACGGTTCGCGTGGTGCCAATGGCGTTGTAATCATCACCACCAAGCAGGGCAACAATGCCGATGCAAAGATTTCGCTCAACATCCAGGGCGGTTTCACAAGGGTGGCAAAGAAAATAGATGTGCTCAATGTTGCGCAGTATAAGGATCTTATGGATGAAATCGGCCTGCTCAAATTGCCCGACGGACTCACCGACCAGACCGACTGGTTCGACGAGACTTATACTACCGGTAATACTCAGAACTACCAGTTGTCGGTTTCGCAGAGCTCCGATAAAATCAAATACTATCTGTCCGGCGGCTATCAGCGCGACCGCGGTATCCTCCGTTCTTCATTCTTCCAGCGCTACAACTTCCGTGCCAATGTGGAAGGCAAACTCCGCAAATGGCTCACTGCAAAGGCAAATGTGGTTTATTCCGACTATTCTTCGAACGGTGGTGGCGCTATGGGTACCGTCGGTAACCGCGGCGGTGTAATCCTCTCGGTTATCAATACCCCTACCTACGCCCCCATCTGGGATCCTGAAAATCCGGACCGTTACTATAACAATTTCTATGGTCTGAACATGCAGAGCCCCCTTGAGAACGAGGCTCGTCAGCAGAGCAACCGTTCACGCGAAAACCGTCTTCTCGCTTCCGGCGAACTTTTCTTCGATATCATCAACGGTCTCACATTCTCCAGCAAGTTCACTCTTGACCGCCGTAACGGATGGAGCACCTCGTTCCTTGATCCCTATCTTACCACACGCGGACGCGAGCAGGGTGGTGAAGGCTACGATGGCCGCAACCAGAACACCGTTCTCACATGGGATAATGTTGCCAACTACAACTTCAAGATAAAGAAGAACAGCATCGATATTATGGCAGGTACTTCCTGGACAGATTCCAACTACTCCAACAACTGGATCAACGGTCAGTACTACCGCAACGGCAAGATCGAGACTCTTAACGCAGCAAATAAAATCAGCTGGACAGGTACCGGCTCCGCTGGTTCCACATGGGGCATCATGTCGTACTTCGGCCGTGTAAGCTACAACTACGACTCCAAGTACCTCTTTACTGCCAACATCCGCTACGACGGTTCTTCCAAACTCCATCCCGACCACCGCTGGAAAGCATTCCCCTCGGTTTCCGCAGCATGGCGTCTCTCCGAGGAGGAATGGCTCAAGGACGTTGACTGGATCTATGCCCTCAAACTCCGTGCAGGCTGGGGTAAGACCGGTAACCAGGACGGTGTTGGCGATTACGCATATCTGCAGCGTTACAACATCAACCGTGTGGAATGGTTCAAGGACGGTCAGGCAACTGCAGTTCCCACACTCAGCCAGGCCAACCTGCGTACACGCGACCTCACCTGGGAAACCACTACACAGACGGGCGTCGGCGTAGACTTCGCAGTCCTCAACAACCGAATCGAATTCAGCGCCGACTGGTACTATAAGAAAACAACCGATATGCTCATGTGGGTATCGCTTCCTTCCGGTTCGGCAGCTGCAAGCTCCATCCAGCGTAACGAAGGCGAAATGACCAACAAGGGTTTCGAATTCAGCATCACTTCCCGTAACTTCACCGGCGAGTTCTCCTGGACAACCAACCTCAACATGTCGTTCAACAAGAACAAACTCACAAACCTCGAGCTTCAGAAGGTTTACCTAGATGCCGTTACGAGCGAAACCGTAAACGAGGCCGTTGTCCGCAACGAACCTGGCCGTGCCCTCGGCGGATTCTACGGCTATATCGCCAATGGCGTCGATCCCGAAACGGGTCTTATGATTTACGAAGACCTCAATAACGACGGCCGCATCTCGTCCTCCGACCGTACCTTTATCGGCGATCCCAACCCCGATTTCACTTTCGGTATGACCAATACTTTCAGCTATAAAGGTTTTAGCCTCAGCATCTTCCTTCAGGGCTCCTACGGCAACGACATCTTCAATGCCTCGCGTATGGAAACCGAAGGCATGTACGACGGCAAGAACCAGACCACCGAGGTACTCCGTCGCTGGCGTATTCCCGGCCAGATTACCGATATGCCCAAGGCCGGATGGAACATGCGCAACTCCACATACTTTGTCGAGGACGGCAGCTATCTGCGTGTAAAGGACATCTCTCTGGCGTACGACATCAGCGGCAAGTGGATGAAGAAACTTGGCGTAACACGTATCCAGCCCTACTTTACCGCTTCCAACCTGCTTACATGGACAAAATATTCCGGCATGGACCCCGAAGTTAACCAGTGGGGCAGCAGCGGTGCCGTCCAGGGTATCGACTGGGGTACATATCCCCACTGCAAGAGCTATGTATTCGGTGTAAACATTGACTTCTAATATCAGCAAACATCATGAATAACAAATATATATTAAGTGGCGCACTCGCCCTTTCCCTGATGGCGGCTTCCTGCGGTCTGGACTACAGCCCCGTAAGCGACTATTCCGACCTTACCGAAGGCATCGAGAATCAGGAAGAAGAAGTGATATACGCTAACCGTTCCGACGTGGAAAGCGCGCTTCTCGGCCTATACAACGATTTTAAAGGCAATCAGAATTTCTGGCAGCTCGACCATCTGCTTATCGGCGACGTTCACAGCGACAACGCTTATGCAGGTACAACCGGCTCGGAAGTTGTGGATCCCGCCACAAACGACCTTAACGGCACAACCCTTTGCGTTAACCGCGACTGGGATTACTACATGCTGCAGGCCGCCCGATGCACAAAATTTATTGTAGGTGTGGGCCAGGTTGCCGACAACAGCCTCACCGAGGCCGAAATAAACACGATGCGTGCGCAGGCCGAGATTCTGCGTGCATTCATATGGTTCCGCATGGTTCGCATGTGGGGTAACATCCCTGTCATAACAACCGTACCCAAGGATATAACCTCCGAAAACATTTCCGAATCATACGAGAGCTATTTCCCGGCACAGAATACCGAGGCCGAGGCTTACGAATACATCCTCAAGGACCTCAACGACGCCCTTCTGTATGCGCCCGACGGCAACGGTGATAAAACTCGCTTCAGCAAAGACGTGGCGCGCGCCATTCTTGCAAAAGTGTATGCCGAAAAACCCGTGCGCGACTATGCAAAAGTTATCGAATATGTAGACCAGCTTACGGCTGCAGGATATGACCTTATGCCCGCCTATGGCGATCTGTTCAATATCGACGGTCCTGTGAAAGACGGTTTTACTGCGACTCCGCTGTATACAAACTGCAAGGAATCCATTCTCGAATGTCAGTATCCCGTAGGTTCCGGCAACTGGGCATCGTGGATGTACGGACGTCCTCTTGAGGACTGGGATTACAGCTTCACATGGGCCAAGTGGATCACTCCTTCGCGCGATCTCATCGCTGCTTTCGACGCTCTTGGCGACACTCAGCGCAAAGAACAGACTGTAGTTTACTACGAGTGCGGCTGGAGCAACTACTATCCTTCCGACAACTACGCCTTCATGTATAAGGTACGCTCGGGCTACAGTAATGTGTACTTCCTCCGTTACGATGACCTCCTCCTCCTCAAGGCCGAGGCTCTTATCAACGGCAATACTCCCGATTTGGGCGCCGCTGCCGATATTATCGACCGGATACGTACACGTGCAGGTGTCAGAAAGTTAACAAATGCTGAAAGAAGCAATAAAGAGACACTCTTCAACGTTTATGTAAACGAACGCCGTCTCGAGCTCGCGTGCGAAGGCGAGCGCTGGTACGACCTCGTTCGCCTAAATCTTGTAGAGGACGCTATGGCCGCCGCTCAGCGCAACGACCCCGGCCGTTTGCCTCTGGCTGTACCATATACCATCAATTCCTATCTTCTGCCTATACCTCAGAGCGTGCTCGACACCAATCCCAACGTAAAGCAGAATCCGGGATACTAATTTATAATAATCTATGATCAGAAAAACCGTGTTATTAACTTCCGCTTTTGTCGCCTGCGCAATGATGATTTCCTGCGGCGACGACAACAAAAATAACGTACCCGTTCCCGAGCCCACTCCGGATGTACCTGCCGTTACCGGCGACGTGCGTGTTATCACCACCACCGGCAACCGCTCCCGCGACCTCGACGAAACGTGGGTGAACTTCAGCACCGTCGACAATATGTCGCCCTCCACGGTACGCCTCCTCCCGGAGGAACAGTTCCAGACGATGGACGGCTTCGGCGCCGCAATCACCGGCAGCACATGCTATAACCTGATGCAGATGAAGCCCGACGACCGCAAGGACTTCCTCGAACTCACTTTCTCACCCGAGAACGGATACGGTTTCAGCTACGTGCGTATTTCTATCGGTTGCAGCGACTTTTCGCTCAGCGAGTTCACCTGCTGCGACAAGGAGGGCATCGAGAACTTCGCTCTTTCCGGCGAGGATACACGTTATATCATACCCATCCTCAAGGAGATTTTGGCGATTAATCCCGATCTCAAGATAATGGGTACTCCCTGGACTGCTCCCCGCTGGATGAAGGTGAACAATCTCACCGACCTCAAGCCCCACAACGAATGGACGTCGGGTCAGCTCAATCCCAAGTATTACGCCGATTATGGCAAATACTTTGCAAAGTGGATCCAGGCTATGGCCGACAACGGAATAAAAATCTATTCCGTAACTCCGCAGAACGAGCCTCTCAACCGCGGAAACAGCGCATCCATGTACATGGGCTGGGAGGAAGAACGCGACTTCATCAAGAATGGCCTCGGCCCGGCGCTCAAGGCTGCCGGTCTCGATACCAAGGTATATGCTTTCGACCATAACTACAACTACGACAACATTTCGTCGCAGAGCAGCTATCCCACAAAGATATACTCCGATCCCGATGCGAAGCAGTATCTCGACGGCGCTGCCTATCACAACTATGGCGGCAATATCGACGAGCTTACCGTTGTGCATAACGCCACCCCGGGCATGGACCTCGTATTCACCGAAACATCTATCGGCACATGGAACGACGGCCAGAATCTGAACAAGCGCCTCACCGAGGACATGGAGTACGTGGCTCTCGGTACCGTGAACCGCTGGTGCAAGGGCGTGATTGTATGGAACCTGATGCTCGACGCCGACAAGGGTCCCAACCGTCCCGGTGGATGCCAGACATGCTACGGCGCAGTCGACATCAACCGCGACTACACCAAGCTGAGCCGTAACTCGCATTACTACATCATCGCACATATGAGCAGTGTGGTGCAGCCCGATGCCGTGCGTATAGGTACCAAAGGCTTTACTACTGCAGGTCTTACCTACACAGCCTTCCGCAACCCCGACACCAGCTATGCCGTTGTGCTCAGCAACTCCAAAACTAACGACGTGCGCATCGTTCTCGATGACGGCACACATCATTTCCCCGTAACCATACCCGGCAACAGTGCCGTTTCGGTATCGTGGAAGTAACTAACAATCTAAACCCGAACTAATCAATATGAAACACATTAAAATAGCAACCCTCCTGCTTGCCTGCGCAGCTCTCACCACAGCCTGCAACGACAACGACTGGGTACCCGGCAATCCTGTGATGGATATTACCGGAAACCTCGACAACGCCTGCTTTGGCGACAGCCTGTCGTTCACTGTCAAGGCAACGGACACCGACGTGCCACTGTCCACCATACATGCCGAACTCTATTTTGGCGATGAAATGGTGAGCGAGAAAGTTATCCGCACCAAAGTGAGCGGAGCCGACTATGAAGGCAAGATATATGTTCCATACTATGCCAACATTCCCGACGCAAAGGCAACTTTGCGCCTCACGCTCCAGAACATTCACTTTACTACTACAGAGCAGATATATCAGGTGAATATAACTCACCCGGCGTATCCATCCCTTACACTCCGCACCGACGATGGTCAGGAATACAAAATGACTCGTGGCGAGGACTACGTTTACTCTGTAACCCAGCGTTTCCCTGCCGAAGTCAAGGGTGTTATCGTGGCTCCCGCATACGGCGAAAATGGTAACGAGATTGTTTTCGGTTATGAAGGCAGCGAAATCAAGCCCTACGCAGAAGGCAGCATTCCTTTCTCGAACTCCGCTCCTGGACGTTACACCATCTCCTTCAACACCTATACTTTCGAAGGCTCGCCTTTCGTGGTGCTCACTCTCAACGGTCAGCGTCTCGAACCTATCGACGAAATAACTTCCTCGGTGGATATGAACCTTTCAAAGGGCGATACCATAACTCCTGACGGTTTCCCGGGCTTCGGTGAATGGTGGATAAATCCCGACTACTTTACGCGCAACGCCGACGGTACGCTCACATTCAACGCCTATACAGGTAACTACCGCATCATTGCCGATACAAAGCTGAAATACTTCCGTGTATATAAGCTCAATGGAAGCAGCCCCGCTACTCTTAACGAGGACGGTACTGGTGCAGCTTGGATTATCGGTGCTGGTATCGGTCATCCTTCGCTCGCCAACGAGGTTGGCTGGACTACAGAAAAAGCTCTCTGTATGGCCCCGACTGGTGAAAAAACCTATCAGATTACCGTTGTTGGTGGCAAGACCGTCGCTACCGATGCCATCAACTTCAAGTTCTTCGGTCAGATGGGCTGGGGTGTTGAACTTACCGGCGCCGACCTCGTATCTAAGAGCAACCTCATAGGTGTAGGCACCGGCGACAATGGCCACGACAACGGCAACCTTTTCCTTGAAGAAGGTGTAGAACTCCAGGATAACGGTGTGTATGTTATCACACTCGACCTTACCCAGGGCATCCACGATGCAATCATGACCGTCGATTTTGCCGGCGAGCAGGAATTTGAGGAACGTCCCGTCTATCTCAACAACCAGAAGATGTCTACCTCCGACAATAACATCTACTCCACCGTTATAGACCTCGACCAGAACTCCGTACTCTCTTTCCGCGAGTTCACGGCGCTCGACGAGCTCTATTGCGATCCCGATTATTTCAAATTCGACGAGGACGCTTTCTCTATTTCCTTCCTTCCCGTTTCGGGCCACTACAACGTGGTTCTCGACAAGCTTAACGGCACACTCAGCGCCAAGATGGTCGCTGCCGACGGTGCGGAACTCACACTCAATCCCGACGGTACCGGTGCTCTGTGGATGATGGGCTGGGGCGTTGGTTCTCCCTCCATGTCCGGACAGTTTGGCTGGAATCCCGGTCAGGCATATTGCATGGCGCAGGTTGCCCCGGGCGTTTACCAGTTCACCGGCAACGCAGGCCCTGAAAACGGATCCTCTACAGGCGACCGCTTCCGCTACGACTATCTGTCGTTCAAGTTCTTCCATCAGGACGGATGGGGCGGTGAATTCGGTCAGGATGCTCTGCGTATGACAGGCGATACCGACAAGCTGCTCAAGAATACCGGCAACTTCGAGCTTGCCGACGGCACTCAGCTCGAGGAAGGCGCAACCTATCGCCTTACTGTCGATCTTTCGGCAGGTATCGAGAACGGTACAATTAATATGGTGAAACTTTAATTTATGTCGGCACCGGATGGCCTGACAGCCTCCGGAGCCTTTTTCTATATTATCATGACCCACATCAAACACATTCTTGCAGGTCTCGTTCTTGCTTCGGCATCTCATTTGGTGCAGGCTGCCACGCCTGTATATCTCGACGACACCAAACCCATCGAGGAGAGGGTAGAGGATGCACTCTCACGTATGACATTGCGTGAGAAAATTAATATTATCCACGCGCAGTCCAAATTCAGCGCACCCGGTGTTCCACGCTTAGGTATTCCTGAATTATGGTGTACCGACGGCCCTATGGGTGTCCGCCCCGAGGTGCTGTGGGATGAATGGGACCAGGCCCGCTGGACCAATGACTCCTGTACAGCCATGCCGTCTCTTACAGCACTTGCTGCCACGTGGAATCCCGAAATGGCCGAACTATATGGCAAAACCATCGGTGAGGAGGCTCGCTTCCGTAACAAAAGCGTGATACTTGGTCCTGGTGTCAATATTTTCCGTACGCCCCTGAACGGACGCAATTTCGAGTACATGGGCGAGGATCCATACCTTGCCGCACGCCTTGCTGTTCCTTATGTAAAAGGTGTGCAGGACAATGGCGTGGCTGTATGCGTAAAGCATTTCGCGTTAAACAACAACGAAATTAACCGCCACACTTCAAACCCTATTGTCGACGACCGGACGCTCTACGAAATCTATCTCCCTGCCTTCAAGGCTGCTGCAACCGAGGGAAACGCATGGTCGTTTATGGGTGGATATAATCTTTTCCGCGGTGAGCACGCCAGCTATAATCCTATTCTGATGAATCAGATTCTCAAGGGCGAGTGGAACTGGGATGGGGCGGTAATCTCCGACTGGGGGGCTGTTCACGACACCCGCACTGCGGTAACCGGCGGTCTCGACATGGAATTTGGTTCATGGACCAACGGCCTTTCAAACGGTCGTTCAAACGCATACGACAATTATTTCCTTGCAGAACCGTATCTTAAAGGTATTCAGGATGGTACATATTCTACTGATGAGCTCGACGACAAAGTGCGCCGTGTTCTGCGCCTCACTTTCCGCACAACAATGAACCGTAACAGGCCCTTCGGCTCGATGGGTTCCGACGAGCATATAGCCGCATGCCGCGAAGTAGGTCAGGAGGGTATCGTTCTGTTGCGCAACCAGGGTAATATTCTCCCCGTAGACCTTGCAAAAACAAAAAAAATTGCTGTAATCGGCGAGAATGCCATCAAGATGATGACTGTTGGCGGTGGTTCTTCCTCGCTTAAGGCACGTTACGAAATCACACCGCTCGACGGCATCCGTAAGCGCGTGGGCAATGACGCTGAAATTGTATATGCCCGCGGATATGTGGGAGATCCTACCGGTGAATATAACGGTGTCGTTACCGGCCAGAATCTCGAAGATCCGCGTTCGCCCGAGGAACTCCGCAAAGAAGCCGTGAAAGTAGCCGGAGATGCGGATATCGTTCTTTTCTTCGGTGGCCTCAACAAGAGCAACCATCAGGATGCCGAAGACTCCGACCGTGAGACCTACGACCTCCCTTATGGCCAGAACGAACTCATCGAGGCTATCGCGGCTGCAAATCCAAACACCGTTGTGATTAATATAAGCGGTACAGGCGTTGCTATGCCCTGGGTTTCCAAGGTGCCGGCTATCGTGCAGGAATGGTATCTCGGCAACGAAACCGGCAACGCCATCGCATCCGTCCTGTTCGGCGACGTCAACCCCAGCGGCAAGATGCCCTATACTCTTTATGCTACGCTCGACCAGTGCGGCGCGCACAAGCTCGGCGAATATCCGGGCCATCCCGCAAAGGGTGCCCTTGGCGAGGACATAATGGACATTCCCTACAACGAAGGCATTTATGTGGGCTATCGTTTCATCGACAAAAACAAACTCAAACCCACATTCCCCTTCGGCCACGGTTTAAGCTACACCACTTTCTCATACGGTAAAGCTGCCGTAGACAAGAAAGAAGGCACTCCCGACGATACGTTCACTGTAACAGTTCCCGTTACCAATACTGGCTCCCGCGAGGGTAAGGAGATTGTACAGCTCTATGTGGCAGACCTCAAATCGTCAGTAGACCGTCCCGTAAAGGAACTGAAAGGTTTCCGCAAGGTAAATCTCGCACCGGGTGAGACAAAGGACGTTACATTTACGCTCACACGTCCCGATTTAAGTTACTTCGATGCCGAAAAACACGAATGGGTATGCGAACCCGGTGCTTTCGAGGCTCTGGTGGGCGCTTCTTCGGGAGACATCCGTTCAAAAGTGCGTTTCAACATTAAATAACCAACTTATTCATAATCCGTTCATAAGAGGGCGCCGCATACCGGCGCCCTCTTGCATTATGTAAGCGCAAAGTTAAACATTGCTTTAAATTTGCAGAATATTTGGCCACTTCAAAATCTTTTTATAACTTGCAGCCGTTATATACAAGAATATTTCCAAACTCTATATAACATTCATGATAGATGCAGCGATATAATCCACATTATTGGTGGTATAACAATTGGTACAAACAAAACAGGTAATTATTATGATTGAACGTTTCACTAACAGAACCGATTTTACGAGCTATTCCGACTTTGCAGATAATTTCAAGCTCAATATACCTGATAATTTTAACTTTGCCTACGATGTCGTTGACGCATGGGCGTTCGAAGAACCCGATCGGGAAGCTTTGCTCTGGACAAATCCGGCAGGTGAAGAAAAACGTTTTACTTTCTCCGAACTCAAACACTTGTCCGATAGCACGGCGTCATGGCTTCAGAGCCTCGGCGTTGGCAAAGGTACGCCTGTTATGCTTATGCTGAAAAGACACTGGCAGTTCTGGACAGCTATACTTGCCCTGCATAAGCTGGGCGCAATCGCAATTCCTGCCACACATTTGCTTACGGGCGAGGATATACGCTATCGGGTAAAGCTGGCAAATATAAAGATGATTATTGCTGCCGGCGACAAGGATATGACCGACCATATCGACGGGGCTAACCCCTTAAGCATGGGCGTGGAGCATCTTATTTCCACCGGTCCTTGTGTCCCTGATGGCTGGCTCGACTTCGATAAAGGCGTCGCCTCCGCACCTCCTTTCCGACGTCCGGAGCATGTGAACGCCAACGAAGATATAATGCTTATGTATTTTACTTCCGGGACTTCCGGCGAGCCAAAGATAGTGGCCCACGATTTCACATATCCGTTGGGGCATATTGTAACCGGCGCGTTCTGGCATTGTCTCAAGCCGGGCGAACTGCATCTCACCCTCGCCGATACAGGGTGGGGAAAAGCAGCATGGGGCAAGCTATACGGCCAGTGGATCTGCGGGGCCGATGTGTTTGTGTACGATTTCGACAAGTTCGTCCCCGCCGACCTGCTCGAGATAATGGCCCGATATCGCATCACCTCATTCTGTGCGCCTCCAACCGTTTTCCGCTTCCTTATTCGCGAGGATATCGGCGCATACGATCTTTCTGCCCTCAAACGTTGCACAATCGCAGGCGAGGCCCTCAATCCGTCTGTGTTCGATAAATGGAAAGATCTTACCGGAATAGAATTGCGCGAAGGTTTTGGCCAGACAGAGACTACTCTTACTATTGGTACATTCCCCTGGATTGAGGCACGCCCCGGTTCTATGGGTGTTCCGAATCCGCTCTACAGAATAGATATTGTCGACGATAACGGCAATACCGTGCCTGACGGCGTGAACGGTGAAATCGTTATCTACGCCGACCGACACGACAAACCCGCCGGTCTGTTCCGAGAATACCTCCACGACAAGGAACTCACAGACGAAGCCTGGCACGACGGAGTTTATCACACCAAAGATATCGCTTTCCGCGACAAAGACGGCTACATGTGGTTTGTAAGCCGTAAGGACGATGTGATAAAATCCTCCGGTTACCGTATCGGCCCATTCGAGGTCGAGAGCGCATGCCTTACGCACCCTGCCGTTGTAGAGTGTGCCGTAACTGCTGTTCCCGACGAAGTGCGCGGCCAGATTGTGAAAGCTACCATTGTGCTTGCCAAGGAATATCTCGGCCGGGCCAACGACGCGCTGGTGCGCGAAATACAGGCGCACGTACGCCGCATAACCGCGCCATACAAATATCCCCGTATAATAGAGTTCGTTAAAGAGCTCCCAAAAACAATATCCGGCAAGATACGCCGTGTTGCAATCCGCACCGGCGATGCCGCCGCTCACAAGCCGGCAGGAGCATAAAGCAAACAATATAAACTACGAAAGCCTCGAATTGCTTCGGGGCTTTCGTTATCTGAAGGTAATCGGATTATCAGAATGCTGCTTTCAGAACAACGGTCTTGCCGTTTTCGGAAGTGGCCTTTACAATGTAGAAGCCTTCGGCGAGGCCGGTACTGATCATGCCTGTGCCCTGGCCCTGGAATGCCTTCTCGCCGCCCAGAGTGTAAATTTCAACGGTAGCATTGTCGCCCTTAACGCTTACCACGCCGCCCTTGAGGGCTTCTACTGCGAATTCACTGTCGGCAACGTCTTCAACAGCGTCCACAGTCTTGTCAGCATAAATAATGTAGGAATAGTAATAGTTCTCGTCATATACATCCCACACATTGAGTGAGGCCGTGCAGAACACCGAAAGGTCCGATGCCGCATAGGGTGCTCCGGAAATCATTACGTTGGGAATGGTAATTTCCTCGAATGTATCGGGATCGTAGTCAAGCATGTCGTGGCGCATGTTCTCGTTCATCCAGGAAGCTGCCATCGGCGAAGTTTCGGCAAGGTATACTTCCAGAGGTAAATATTCGGAAGCCCCGGGAGTGAGAACCATAGCCTGAGGTTTGGTGTAGATTTCGCTGGTTGCAAGAACCGTACCGTCGTCGGCAATGAAACTTGCCTGGATATCGCTGTTGCCGATAACTGTGGAATATTCCCCGGTTTCGATATTCAGAACATACGGCGAGGCATAGCTTGTTTCTTCTACCGGAGTGTCGAAGCCTTCGTCAAGAGCGGAGGTGCCTTTGCGCTTATTGCTCATCCAAATGCCACCCTGTGATTGGGTGGAGGTCAGATAGTACTTGCCGTTGGGCGATATATAGCAGCTGTTGAAAACAAAGAGCTTGGAAGATTCCTGCGATTCGAAATACAACTCCGAGAAAGGATAGAAGAGTTCTTCCCACTCGGCAAATTTCACATTGTATTCGGCTAAGGCATCATTATATTTTGCCTTGCTCTCATCCGACATATAGTCTTCCTGATTGGGGTATTTGGAGTAGTCGATAGGATAGGTCGTAGACCATTCCTGATACGCGCTATTATACGCGGCAATTTCTTCCTCTGTCATGAAATTGTTCATGTTCGGTGCTTCGGGAGCTTCGCCGGGATATTCGGGGAATTCAATCTTCGTGCTGTTGATAAGTTCGGGGCAGAGAAGCTGGTAGTTCCATTCGCCTTTATCATTGCGGGTGTATACGATAGGCTGCTGAACGAAGCCTCCGTAATCGGTAATCTGACCGGCAACGACATTGCCGTCGTCGCTTATAGATATCGCTTTGATATACTGCGGCGTACGTCCTGTATAGTCTTTGTCCGGGTGCGGCAGCAGGACGGGCTGGGAATAGGACCCGTCGTCCTGTCGGTACCATACGCATGGTACACAGATGATATTCTCGGAATTGATGTCGATTTTATCAGTACCGATGTTTCCGCAGATTACATTTCCGTCAGATGTGATGCCGTTGGAAAGATTGGTGTATTCCTCGTTTAAAACGGGCAGATAATGCCATTCGCCCTTTTCAAGATACGCTGCGTTGCCTGACGCTACTGTGCTGCCGACTAAAATACCGTTGTTCGAAATGCAGTTGCCTATGCCCGAGGTATATTCCGAATTGTAGCCGTCGCCTTCGTATGTGGTGCTTTCGCCATTGGTAAGATCCATAAACGTTAAGATGCCGCCGTCTAAGGTGCTCACAGCATACTGCCCGTTGTGCGACATGCCGGTGAAATAGTAGCCCGGCAAAATCTGGTTTTTGAGTTCTGCGGAAGCGGAAGCTGTTATCAGTGCCGCTGTAGCAAGGAGTAAAGTTTTTTTCATGCTTGTTTATTTAAAGAAATGATTGAACAATGAAGGAATGACAAAAATGCAGAATTAAACCCGGAATGGATGCAATTGTTCTTGACAGCTGCAAAGTTAGATAAAATAATTAAAAGAAAAAGCTTTTTTTGATGAAAAATCAATAGGAGGTGCTTCAAAAAACTGGTAAAATGCGACCAGGTTCATGTGCCGTTTTGGTTAAGTTTTTGTAAATTCATTGGGTGATGCTTCTTTGGAGAACAAATTCATGCTAATTTTGCCCTATGGAACCTGGAAATATAAAATTGTTGGTTGTAGACGACGAGGAAGGTATCCGCGAGGGACTTCGCGAATACCTTGCCCTTGAAGGTTATATGGTAGATGCAGTCGGGAGCGCAGAAAAGGCAATAGAGGCCGGCATTGAGAATTATGATCTGTTGCTGCTCGACGTCATGATGGACGGAATGGGCGGCTTTGAACTTGCCCGACGCATGAAAAAGAACGAGGCTACAGCTCGGGTACCGGTTATATTTCTCACTGCCAGGGACAGCGACGACGACGTGGTGGAAGGGCTCGAAACAGGTGCCCACGATTATATTTCGAAGCCGTTTTCTATGAAAGTTCTTATCGCACGTATCGGCGCAGTCCTGCGGCGGTGTGATAAAACCCGTGGCGTGGTCTGCGACAGACAGACACTGATTTGCAGGGTCGACGATACTGTCGTGAAACTTCCGCGCAAGGAATTCGAGCTGCTTGCCTTCATGCTTGAAAATCGCGGACGTATTTTCAAGCGCGAGGAACTGCTGAAACAGGTGTGGCCCGAAAATGTTGTCGTGGTGGACAGGTCGGTGGATGTTCATATCACGCGCATCCGTTCCAAGCTTGGGCCTTACGCCCGTAATATAGTGTCGCGTTCAGGTTACGGATATGGCTGGCAGGATTAAGTTTCCTTTCCGGGTGCGGATTCTGTTGCTGCTCCTGGGCACATCGTGGTTGCTTGCGGGTGTTTTTATGGCTTTTCAGTATTCCCGGGAAAAGGAATACAAGGCGCAGGTGCTCGATACATGTCTGCAGATGCACAATGCCAGGATAATCGACGACCTGCGTAAAGGCGAGGCTATAGAAAACATTGTCGGGCGCATCGAGGCGCCGGCAGATGATCTCCGCGTAACCATTATAGGGAGCGATGGTACCGTTTCTTTCGACAGTGGCCGTTTTCCGGTTTCCGGAAATCATAACTCGCGTCCCGAGGTCGTTGCAGCCAGGGCGCGCGGCGAGGGACATTCGTTGGAAAGAATTTCCGAAAGCGACGAGTGCAGCTATTTTTATTCGGCGAGCCTGGGCGACGGTGGTGTCGTTGTGCGCTCGGCTGCCCCATATACCCATACGCTCACCGAGTTTCTGAAGGCCGACAGCACAATTATATGGATTATGCTTGCCGTTACTGCAGTTATAAGCCTTATCGGACTGTTGGCTACACGAACAATCTCTATGAGCATATCAAGGCTGAACCGCTTTGCCGAGAGGGCTGAGAACGGTGGTCAGATATACAGCGGCTATGCTTTCCCGCATGACGAACTCGGAAACATTGCTGCCAACATTGTGAAACTGTATGTGCAGCGCGATGAGCAGCACCGTGCCACCATAAGGCTTGAGCAGGATAAGGCCAAACTGAAAAAACAGCTCACCAATAATATAAACCACGAGCTGAAAACGCCCGTTGCCTCCATTCTCGTTAGTCTCGATCTTCTCGACGACCATTCCGGTTTGCCGGATACGAAAAAGCAGGAGATTATGTCGCGAATCCGTGCTAACGCCGAGCGTCTCAGCTCTTTGCTGAAAGATGTTAATATGCTCACCCGTATGGAGGAGGCGCCCGCGATGATAACGAGGAAACCGGTAGACGTAAAGGCTTTGGTAGAAGAAATTGCCGACGAGGCACGTATGCGCACCGATATACGTATTAAAACCGATATTTCCGCGCTCACTGTATCGGGCGACAGAAGTCTGCTCGAATCCATATTCCGCAATCTTATAGACAACGCAATTGCATATAGCGGAGCAACCGAAATTGATATTGATGCCGATGGCAACGGCAATTTCCGTTTCCGCGACAACGGCATAGGTATAGATGCCGGGCACCTGCCGCATATTTTCGAGCGGTTCTATCGTATCGATGAGGGCCGTAGCCGCAATGCCGGCGGAACTGGTCTCGGCCTCTCGATTGTCCGTAACGCCGTGGCGTTTCATGGCGGTACCATAAAGGCACTCAGCCGCAATGGTCTGCTGTTTGAGTTCAATCTGGAACCGCTCAAAGGAAATAATTAACAAAAACGCAACATTCCGATAATAATCATTCAACAATATCCGGCGAAATTTGTATAAAAATTATATTTATAGCGTATACAATGGATTTGTTGTTTTTCGGAATCATAGTGTTCCTTTTTCTGCTCGCGGTATTCGACCTGTCGGTCGGAGTGAGCAACGACGCCGTAAATTTTCTTTCGTCTGCAGTAGGTTCGCGGGCCGGTAGTTTCAGACGAATTATGATTGTTGCCTCCATTGGCGTTTTTGTCGGCGCCGCTATGAGCAACGGAATGATGGATGTCGCGCGCCACGGCATGTTCCGCCCCGAAAACCTCTCATTCTACGACGTTATTGCCATCTTTATGGCTGTGATGGTTACAGATGTTATTCTCCTCGACATTTTCAACTCCCTCGGCATGCCTACATCAACAACGGTATCACTTGTCTTTGAGCTTCTGGGCGCCACTTTCGTTGTCGCTCTCTTCAAGATTGCCGCTCCCGAAAATACCCTTGGCATGGGCGATCTGCTCAATACCGAAAAAGCCCTCTCTGTTATCCTCGGCATCTTCCTTTCTGTTGCAATAGCATTTGTATTCGGCACAATTGTGCAGTATATAGCACGTCTCGTGTTCACCTTTGAATATAAGAGCCGCCTCAAATGGAAAGTCGGCCTTTTCGGAGGCATAGCCTGCACTGCAATAGTATACTTCATGCTCCTGAAGGGTATCAAGGACCTGACGATCATGACTCCGGAGCTGAAAGCATGGATAAACACACACAGCGCCCTTATTCTCGCATGCTGCCTTGTCGGGTTTTCTGCCATCATGCAGCTGCTGTATGTGCTCAAGGTTAATGTTTTCAAAGTCGTCGTGCTTTTGGGCACTTTCTCGCTCTCTATGGCTTTTGCCGGAAACGACCTTGTCAACTTCGTAGGCGTTCCGCTTACATCTCTCGATGCTTATCGCGACTACATGGCCTCCGGAGGAGGTGATGTGCACACGTTCATGATGAACAGCCTTAACGGTTCCGCTCAGACGCCTTTCTATTTCCTTATCGGCGCAGGCGGAATCATGGTGGTGGCACTTTGCACCTCAAAGAAGGCCCGACAGGTTACACAGACAACGGTCGGCCTCAGCTCCAAAGCCCAGGGCGACGAGATGTTCGGCAGTTCCCGTATCGGGCGTGCGATTGTGCGCGGTGCCATAAACGTCCATTCATGGGTTAGTGCGCACACTCCCCGGCGCGTGAAAATATGGATAAACCGCCGGATGAACACTTCCGTAACCCAGGAGGAGGACGGCGCCGCGTTCGACCTTGTCCGCGGTTCTGTCAATCTAATGCTTGCTGCTATTCTCATCGCTTTCGGAACATCGCTTAAACTGCCGCTCTCCACCACCTTCGTAACATTTATGGTAGCTATGGGTACATCCCTGGCCGATAGGGCGTGGGGACGCGAGAGCGCCGTGTTTAGGGTTACCGGCGTAATTTCAGTTATCGGCGGTTGGTTCATTACGGCAGGGGTGGCCTTCATCGGAGCCGGAATAGTCGTGTGCCTGATGCACATGGGCGGAGTCCCTGTAATGATTGCAGGCGGGGTGATTGCAATTATTGTCCTTATCCGCAGCAACCGCCGCTTCCGCAACAAACGCAATGCCGAAGAAAGCGATTCCCTTTTCCAGACAATTCTTGCAACCGACGATACAAAGAAAGTCTGGCAGCTCCTTGTAGTTTATATCAATGAAAAGCACAAAATGTTCCTCGAGTTTGCCCGCAACTGTTTCGACGATGTTACAACCGGTTTTATGGACGACAGCGTCAAGCTCCTTTCTCGATCCTACAAAGCGCTCGTAGCCGAAAAAGACATCATTAAATCGCAGCGTCGCAAGCTCACGCTTTGTCTGCGCAAGGTGAATCCGGAAACAGCCATCGAAAAACGCGCGTGGTTCCACGTAAGCAACAACATGGCTATGTCAATGACATATAATCTTCGCCATATCAACGAAGTATGCAAAGAACATGTCGATAACAACTTCCGTCCTCTGCCACAATATCTCCGCGAGCCTTTCGCTAAAGTATGCGCCGACATAAACGCTGTCCTCAACGATGCCGTTGCCGCTGCCGATGAATGCCGTCCCGAAGTAATCGACAGCCTGCGTGAACGTTGCATAGTGATAAAGGACCGCCTGTCCTATCTCACACGCGATGTCTACGACCTTCTTCAAAAGGGCGACACCGACAATATGACCGTTGCCTATGTTTATCTGAATGTCCTTCAGGAATCGCAGGAATTCATCACTTCCTTGCGCAAAATGCTGCGTGCTATCGGCAAACTGAATCTGGCCCCATCCTCCTACCGCAGTTTTTCCGTCCACACCACCCCGCAGTAATTGTACGCATAATTTGTACAGCAGGAGCGCGGGACGCGCGATATTTCTACAACCCCCTGCGAGCTTGCGAGCTGGGGGACTGTGGCTCTGAAACTCTACTCGTGGCAAGCTGCGGAGCGAGCGCCGCCACGCATAGCGAAGCGCAAGTTCCATTAGTCAGGTGATACCCTTTGTTCTTGTCCACACCCACACCATCGTATCCCCACCGCACCATCGATAGCAGAGCCTTGGCGCATCGCGTCCTCCACCGCGCCATCGATATCAGAGCAATAGCGCGGTACGCGCGACCTCTCTACAACCCCCTTCGAGCTAGGCGACCGTTCCTGTCCGCTTTCGTACACAGTACGGAATCGGACAGAATTGTGTTGTATATGTGCCTGATTATCAGCGCTTGTTGACAAGGCTGTGCATTTCTTGTTAGTTTTGCAGCAGAAAAAATTCCCGATATGGACAAACCTATAGACAAACAAGAAATCAGAAAGGCCAACCGCCGCAAAATACTTCTCTACGGCAGTGGAGCCGCAATAGTGGTTTTCGGCTTCGTGTGGCTCATTGCCGGATTCGCCCCGAGCGTGAACAGCCGTGATATCACTGTTTCAACCGCCGGGCACGGTCCTTTGGAAATTACCGTCGCTGCAAGCGGACGTGTTGTTCCCGCATACGAGGAAATTATCAACTCGCCGGTGGATACACGGCTCCTGCAGGTATTCGCGCAGCCTGGCGATACTGTAAAAGTGGGTATGCCTCTTCTCCTGCTCGATCTCGAACAGCATCAGACCGCCTTAGGCAAACTCCGCGACGAGCGCACCATACAGGAACAGACGCTTCGCCAGCTCCAGCTCTCGAACCGAACAACCCTCAGCGACCTTGAAATGCAGATTAAGGTGAACGAGATGAACGTTAATCGTCTCCGCATAGATGTCGACAATGAGCGGCGCCTGGACAGCATCGGCAGCGGAACCGGCGACCGCGTGCGCCAGGCCGAGACAGCATACGCCGCCGGTGTGTTGGAACTGGAACAGCTGCGCACCCGCCTGGCCAACGAGCAGCTGCGCACCGCCGCTGCCGAGCGCGGACAGCAGCTTGCCGTCGGTTCCATCGACCGTGATATCGCACTTATGGATAAAACATTGCATCAGGGCGATATTCCCGCACCGCTCGATGGCGTCCTCACCTTCGTTGTAAGCGATCTCGGCAGTCGTATAGGAGCAGGACAGAAGGTCGCTGTGGTATCCGATCTGTCCAGTTTCAAGATTCTGGGCGAAGTTTCCGAAGGCGCCAGCAGTAGGGTAGAGGTCGGTGCGGCGGTAAATGTTCGCATCAATGGTGCGCAGCTCACGGGCACGGTAACGAACATATCTCCGCAGGCCAAGCAGGGAGTGGTTTCCTTCACTGTCAGCCTCGACAATCCGCGCGAAAGCCATCTGCGTCCCGGTGGACGCGCCGAACTGTATGTGTCATACGGATATAAAGATAATGTACTGCGCGTAGGCAACGGCTCGTTCTATCGGGGTCCCGGTGAATATAAGGTATTTGTTTTCGATGGCGACGACCGTCTGGAGCGACGCAAAATCAAGGTCGGCGACTGCAACCGTGAGTATGTCGAGATTCTCGACGGCCTTCACGACGGCGACCGCGTGGTTATCAGCGATATGGAAAATTATAAGAATGACAAAGTACTGAAAATAAAGAAATAATATGGCTATCATCACACTCAACGGTATCAGCAAAGTATACCGTACCAAAGAAATCGAGACTACTGCGCTCGAAAACGTGAACCTCCACGTCAACGAGGGAGAATTCTTAAGCATTATGGGCCCGAGTGGTTGCGGTAAGTCAACACTCCTCAACATCATCGGTTTGCTCGACAAACCCACTGCAGGAACCGTGAGCATTCTCGGACAGGACTGTAACGGTATGCCCGACCGCGAGCTGTCGCACTTCCGCAACAAAAACCTCGGTTTCGTGTTCCAGAGCTTCCATCTTATTCCGTCGCTGGATGTGGCCGCCAACGTGGAACTCCCCCTTATCTACCGTCCTGGCGTCAGCGCCCGCGAGCGCAAGGAGCGAGTGGAACAGGTGCTGCGCCGTCTGGAAATGAGCCATCGCATCCATCATCTGCCCTCTCAGCTGTCTGGCGGTCAGTGCCAGCGTGTGGCTATCGCGCGTGCTATTGTCGGTCAGCCGCAGATTATCCTTGCCGACGAACCAACCGGCAACCTCGACAGTAAGATGGGCGCCGAAGTGATGGCGCTTCTCCACCGCCTTAACAAGGAGGACGGTATCACCATCATAATGGTTACGCATAACGAGGCGCAGGCTTTCGAGACAGATCGCATCGTGCGTTTCTTCGACGGCAGAATAATCGGTTAACACGCAAGGCTATGAAACAGAAAATCAAACAGATTCTTTACGAAATCAGGCGTCAGCCGCTCATAAGTGGCGTTACATTCGTCGCCACGGTGCTGTCGGTGTTCCTGATTATGATTGTGGTGATTATACAGCGGGTCAGCGTTGTGCCCTTTTCTCCCGAGAGCTGCCGCGACCGTATGCTCGTGGGCCAGTACATTCACATGCGCACAGAAGGCGGTGAATGGAGCGGCGGCGCCAGCTTGATGTTATCTCGCAAACTCTACGAGGGACTCGACGGCGTGGAGCATGTGTCGTATATCGAGCGCTTTCTTAATCCCTTGCTTGTGAAAGGTTCTACAGAAAACAGTTTTACGGCGGAATCCAGAAAGGTTGATGCCGATTTCTTCAAAATCTTTGACCATCCTTTGATTTCCGGCCGATATTTCACCTCTGATGAATACGAGGCGCATCTCCCCGTTGCAGTTATAAGCGAATCTACGGCCCGAAAGGCTTTCGGTACCGTCGACTGCGAGAACATGACCATTCTCATCGATCACAGAAAGTTTACTGTTACAGGTGTGGTGAAAGATAATTCCCGGCTTGCCACAACAGCCTCGGGCGATATTTTTGTCCCGCATGACGCGCCGGCTCCCCAGTCTTCCGAAAATAATAAATTAAACGATTATTTTGGCCCCATATCCGCTGTCCTGCTTGTTAAGGAGGGAGTCGATTTCCAAAGTATCCGCGACCAGGTGAAATCCCGCTACGCTATTATCGACACAGAAGTCAAACCTTTGGGTTGCAGTACGGTATATCATGAATCGCCTTACGACCAGGAAACACTTTCCACTGGGATGCACGGCAGCAACGCAACTCCGGATGCGTCCGGCGCGCGCAAATCGCGTTATTTTATCTATGCCATTCTTCTTATCGTGCCTGCGATAAACCTCAGCAGCCTCCTCCACAGTCGTATGCGCAGGCGTGTGGCCGAGATTGGCGTCCGCCGTGCCTACGGTTGTACTCGCCTGCGGGTTATTGCCGATATTATATGGGAAAACTTCCTGATAACACTTGCCGGCGGTATCGTCGGTGTGGCTCTCGGCGTGATATTTGCCATGACCTACAGCGGTTTATACGAAGATATGGATACCTACGGCTCTAATCTTACGCCGGCGCTCAGCGCGGTTATAAACTGGAGCACAATCACAATCGCTCTGTGTGTCTGCTTCATTCTCAATCTCATCAGTGCCTCGGTGCCGGCATGGCAGGCTTCGCGTATCAATCCGGTAGAGGCTATAAACGCCAAGTAAAATCAATAATATGAAACGCAAACTATTGAAGCAAATGCTCAACGAATGGCGCACAAACGTGTGGCTTGTTGTGGAACTGATTATCGTCATCCTCGTTATTCAGTTTATATTCAGCTCCCTGTATAACATTTTTTCCATGCACGTCCACTCTGCCGGTGTGGATTGCGACGACGTTTATGTGGCTAATCTGCGTACACTTGGTGAGGATAAGGAAGGGTATGTGCCATACGACAGTCTACATTCACGCGAGACCGATATTGAAGTGCTGTTGGCTCAGCTGAAAACCAATCCTTATGTCGAGATTGTGGCTCCGGGTTCGATGGCTTCGTTACCTTACCATTATAATTATACCGGAAACCAGATATCTTCTAAGAATGATGACGGTGAGGATATATATTTCCAGGCCAATATGCGTACCATGTCGCCGGAAATGATCAAACTGTTCCGCATCCACGGTACAAACGGCGAAACGAGCGGACAACTGGCTGAGATACTCGCCAATGGAGAATTTATTCTGGGGCCGTTGGATAAGGATTACAATGACGCAGTGGCCGATGCTGAGGAGTTTCTTGGCAAGGATGTTATGCTGGGCGGCGACTCGCTCTTGATATTTCATGTCGGCGCTGTCGCAAACACTATGCGCCGAACTGATTACGAGCCCCTGTGGTCTGGTGTTGTCTACCGTCTGATTTCACCGCAAGAGATTTCACACATCGCCTTCCGCGTCAAACCTGGTATGGGGCATCAGTTCCTTGAATCGTTGAAGGAAAGCGATAAACGTGCCGGAAATGTCTATCTCACAGATTTTGTTTCCATCGAACGGATGCGTGATTCCGCTCAGGTTAACGTAACCCAGACAGTACGCAATTTTGTTATCTGTACTGTATTCATGCTGCTTGTAATATTCCTCGGATTCCTCGGTACTTTCTGGTTCCGTACGCAGCAGCGTGTGCCCGAGATTGCCATCCGAAAAGTGAACGGTGCCTCCAACAGGAATATATATGCTCGTTTCTTTGCCGAAGGACTGATTATACTCGTTGTCGCTGTGATTGTTACCGCGCCGTTTACTATATGGACTATTACATCCGACACCTTCGCTAAGCTCGGCATTTTACCATCCGGAATGTTTTCCCGTGTCAATATACAGGGCGCCGTCTTTACAATACTGGTACTTGCAGTGCTGATTATTACGGGTATATACCCCCCGGCACGTAAAGCAACGGCTGTAGATCCCGCTCAGGCACTCAAAGATATGTGATTTATTATGCGAAATACCTTAGCAGCTTTTTCATTTACATTACTCTCGGTGCTCGCCCCTGCGACAGGGGCGGCACGCGAGCTTTCTCTTACGCTGGACGATGCCATCGCTATGGCACGCGTGAAGAGCGTGGATGCCGCCGTGGCGCTCGACGAGCTGAAAACGGCCTACTGGCAGTGGCGCAGCTACCGTGCCGATCGTTTGCCGGAGGTCTCGCTAACGGGCACCGTACCGTCGTATGCCGACAGGTATACATCATATATGAACGGCGACGGCGAGTATAGCTTCGTGCGCACCAACAACCTCGACGCGCAGCTGCAATTGTCTATCGACCAGAATATCCCGTTTACCGGCGGCAAGATAAGCCTCGGCACGTCGCTGGACTATATGAGACAGTTCGACAACGGCGGCTCCAACCGATTCCTTACAATACCTGTCGCCCTCACCCTCGAGCAGCCTATATTCAGCGTGAATACTTTCAAATGGGACAACCGGATAGAGCCTGTCCGCTTCTCGGAGGCTAAAGCTGCATTCCTCAGCGCTACGGAGAATGTGGCTCTCGCGACAGTGAACTACTTTTTCACCCTTATAATGAGCCGCGAGAACCTTGCCATCGCAGAACAGAATCTCGCCAACGCCAATAAGCTCTATGCCGTGGCGGTGGAGAAGCGAAAGATGGGGCAGATTAGCGAGAACGACCTCCGCCAGATGGAGCTGAATGTGCTCGACGCCCGCTCGGCGCTCACCGATTGCAGCAGCCAGCTCAAAAGCGATATGTTCACTCTGCGGTCATTTCTGGACCTTGGAGAGGATGTGGAAATTATTCCCGTTGTTCCTGAAAAGGTCCCGAACGCTACTGTAACCTACAACGACGCCCTTGACCGAGCCCTTGCCAACAACAAATTCGCCAAGAATATCCGCCGTCGTCAGCTCGAGGCGGACTACGAGGTTGCAAAGGCGAAAGGCAATATGCGTGAAATCAAGCTATACGCTCAGGTCGGTTTTACCGGTACCGATCGCGTGATATCCGACGCCTACGGCCGCCTGCGCAGTAATCAGCTTATCGAAGTGGGGCTTGCCATTCCGCTCGTCGACTGGGGCAAGCGCCGCGGCAAAGTAAAAGTGGCCGAAAGCAACCGCCGCGTAACCGAAAGCCGCCTGCGCCAGGAGGCCCTCGACTTCAATCAGCAGCTCTTCGTTCTGGTGGAGCGTTTCGGCAACCAGCAGGAGCAGCTTGCCATTGCCGAGCGTGCCGACGAGATTGCCGGAATGCGATACAATACCAATTTCGAGACTTTCCTTGTCGGAAAAATTTCGACACTCGATCTCAACGACTCCCAGACAAAAAAAGACGAGAGCAAGAGAATGTACATTAACGAACTTTATAAGTTCTGGAACTACTGGTACCAGATTCGGTCGCTCACACTATACGATTACGAGCACTGCACCGATATCAATGCGGATATTGTGAAATTATGCAAAATGTAATACAATTAATTGTGAAATTATTGTTAAATTTGCCTCATGATATTGATTGTTGACGATGATAATGCGGTAAGATTATCCTTGTCTCTGGCTCTGAAACGCGCCGGATTCGATTCTACGGCCGTAGGGACAGAGGCGGAGGCTCTTGCCTCCGTGCGGGACAGCCACATACGCCTCGCTATACTCGATATGAATCTAACTCTCTCTACTACAGGACGTAATGGCGTCGAAATTCTGCGCAAATTTCGCATCCTGCGCCCCGATTTGCCAGTAATAATGATCACCGCATGGGGTACAATCCCTTTAGCCGTCGAAACAATGAATTTCGGTGCCGCGGACTTCATAACAAAGCCCTGGAGCAACACCGATTTGATTGCAAAAGTTAAAAAGGCATTGAATGATAGGGAATTAGAAGATCGGCCCGAGACGCTCGACGAGATGGAACGCGAGGCCATAAAACAGGCATTACGCCGTTGCGACGGCAATCTCACCGAAGCCGCCAGGCAGCTCGGAATCACCCGCCAGTCGCTCTATCGCCGCATCGAAAAATTCAAATTATGAGGTATAGAATATATATTATACTTTTGATAATCATTATATTAGCTGCCACTGCATCTGCCTTTCTCAAGTCATCATTATATTGGACAATAGGGTGGAGCACAGCCGCTCTGCTGGTAACTATCCTGCTATACCGCTCGATATCACGACCGCTTCGCGCCGTAGAAAACGGTATGCATTTGCTTCGCGAGCAGGACTTTAGCAGCCGTCTGCGCTCTACAGGCCAGACGGATGCCGACAGAATTGTGGAACTGTACAATACTTTGATAGACTCGATGAAAGCCGAGCGCCTTAAAAACCTTGAACAGAACCGGCTGCTCAGTCTACTCGTGGATGCCTCTCCCCTCGGTATCGCCATTTGCAATTTTGACGGCGAAATAGTACAGACAAACCAGGCATGGGGCAAGATGCAGTCGGCAGCATTGTCGAAAGCAATCTTTGAAATTAAAGACGGAGAAACTCAGACCGTCCGTCTGGCCGACGCGCTGATAGTCCGTATATCCAGACTTTGGTTCATGGATACAGGCTTTAGGCGACGCTTCATCCTGGTTGAACGCCTCTCCGATGAGATTGCGGCCGCCGAAAAACAGATGTTCAATAAGATAGTACGCACTATTGGCCACGAAGTTAACAACACACTTGGCAGCGTTATTTCCGTTCTCGAAAGCTTTGAAGATATCCATTCCGACGACGAACTCGCAGTAGCCGCGTTATCAAGCAGCCGCAATAGTTGCGCCAACCTTGTCGGTTTTGTCAGCGGATATGCCGATATCGTCAAACTACCGCCCGTCCAGCCTGAACACATCAACCTCACTGCATGGCTTGCATCGCTCCTGCCCACACTGTCCGGCATGGCGCCACGGAACATATCTGTAGAATTCGATGCGCCCGAGGGTAATTGCGAAGCCGCAATCGACCCGATGCTCATGGAGCGCGTTGTAATCAATATCGTCAAAAACTCGATAGACAGTATTGGCGACCGTGCGGGTGGCGAAATACGCATATCGCTCGAGAGGGTAGGGGGGAGCCACTTATGGCGCCTGCGTATTTCCGACAACGGAAGCGGCATTTCCGAAGATGTAGCCACAAAACTTTTCACCCCGTTCTTCTCCACTAAGCGGCGCGACCGTGGCCTCGGACTGATGCTCATTGCCGATATCCTGCGCGCCCACCGCTTCCCATTCTCCCTCAAGACCTCAGAGTCCACGCAACTGACAACTTTTTCGATAGATATATAATTCGTCTAAACATCGGTATATTAAAATCTTACACGTGCGTTCAAATTACGCCGAAAAAAAAGATGATAAAAAAGTCGCTGGAAAATTTGGTCAGTTCACAAAAAGTTCCTAACTTTGCAACGCAAAAAGGGAAAACGACCTCCCAAACCTCAAAAAGGTGCCATAGCTCAGTTGGTAGAGCAAAGGACTGAAAATCCTTGTGTCACTGGTTCGATTCCCGTTGGCACCACTGAAAATCAGAGAGTTACAGAAATGTAGCTCTCTTTTTTTATCACCCTGCACGCCTGCGACAGCCCCACGGAAGCTGACGGTTAAACCGAGAGTTAAACCAAGTAAACTGCATGAACGTAACAGCTAATATGGGCCCAAGCCGAAATTCCGGTGCATTTGTTAAATCCAGGCGAATGGAATGTTAAAAATTTAGGTGTATAGTTTGACAAGTCGGAATATGAAGAAATCGCGGTCTCGGACTCCGCGCATC
>CABPYL010000019.1 GCA_902461565.1 uncultured Porphyromonadaceae bacterium | reverse complement strand
GGCACTGAAAACGGATGTCATTCCGATTTTCTTTCCAATTAATCCTGGCATTTCTGTAAATGTTGATATTTAAAAATGTTTGTGAGGTGCGATTATATAAGCTGTATTAGCACTTGATTTCCACTTCTACGCCGCTGGGGAGCTCGAGTTTCATCAGAGCGTCCACAATCTTGGGGGTGGCGTTGTAGATATCGATGAGGCGCTTGTAGCAGCTCAGCTGGAACTGCTCGCGGCTCTTCTTGTTAACGAAGGTGGAGCGGTTTACCGTGAAAATGCGCTTGTGCGTAGGCAGGGGAATGGGTCCGCTGATAACTGCGCCGATCGACTTCACGGTCTTTACGATTTTCTCAGCCGACTTGTCAACGAGGCTGTGGTCGTAAGATTTGAGTTTGATGCGAATTACGGGATTCATATATGGTTGGTGTTATATTTTATTTAAGAAGGTCGGCGCGGCCCTGGCATTCGGCAAGCACTTCCTTGGCGATGCTGTTGGATACCTCGGCGTAGTGCGAGAACGACATGGTGGAGGTAGCACGGCCGGAAGTGATGGTACGCAGAGCTGTTACATAGCCGAACATTTCGGCCAGAGGAGCCTTTGCCTTTACAACGCGGGCACCGCTGCGGCTTGTTTCCATGCCTTCGACCTGACCACGGCGCTTGTTAAGGTCGGAGATAACGTCGCCCATCGATTCCTCGGGAGTAACAACCTCGATCTTCATGATAGGTTCGAGAAGAACAGGACCGGCTTTCTCGCATGCTTTCTTGAATGCGGAGATAGCGCACAGTTCGAACGACAGCTGATCAGAGTCAACCGGGTGGAAAGAACCGTCGATAACGGTAACTTTCAGGTGCTCTACGGGGAAGCCGGCGAGCACACCGTTCTTCATAGCTGTTGTGAAGCCCTTCTGGATAGAGGGAATAAATTCCTTGGGAATGTTACCGCCCTTAACCTCGTCAACAAACTGAAGATTGCCTTCAAAGCCTTCGTCAACAGGTTCTACGCGAACGATAATGTCGGCGAACTTACCGCGACCACCGGTCTGCTTCTTGAATACTTCGCGAAGCTCTACGGGGCGTGTGATAGCCTCCTTGTAGGTAACCTGCGGACGGCCCTGGTTACATTCAACCTTGAACTCACGACGCAGACGGTCGATAATAATGTCGAGGTGAAGCTCACCCATACCGGAGATAACAGTCTGACCTGTTTCCTCGTTTGTCTCAACGCGGAATGTGGGATCCTCCTCGGCAAGTTTCTGCAGACCTACGCCGAGCTTGTCAAGGTCTTTCTGTGTCTTGGGTTCTACTGCGATACCGATAACAGGATCAGGGAATTCCATAGCCTCGAGAACGATGGGATGGTTTTCGTCGCAGAGGGTATCACCTGTACGGATATCCTTGAAACCTACGCCTGCGCCGATATCGCCGCAACCTATCATTTCCTTGGCATTCTGCTTATTGGAGTGCATCTGGAACAGACGGCTCACACGCTCTTTCTTGCCGGAACGGCTGTTGAGAACGTAGGAACCGGCGTTAACGTCACCGGAGTACACACGGAAGAAGCAGAGACGGCCAACATAGGGATCAGTGGCAATCTTGAATGCCAGAGCGCACATGGGAGCGTCACTGCTGGGCTCACGGGTAAGTATTTCGTCGGGATTGTCAACGGCATGACCTTCAACGCAGCCACTGTCTACAGGGCTGGGCAGATATGCGCATACTGCATCCAGCAGATACTGCACACCTTTGTTCTTGAAGGACGAACCGCAGATCATGGGAACTATATCCATGCTCAGAGTTGCCTTGCGGATGGCTGCCTTGATCTCAGTTTCAGAGATGGTGGAAGGATCGTCGAAATACTTCTCCATCAGCGCATCATCGTAGTTGGCAAGATTCTCAAGCATCTTGTCGCGCCATGTTTCGGCTTCATCGCGGAGACTGTCGGGAATTTCGTCGATTTCATAGTCGGCGCCCATAGTCTCGTCATGCCAGTAAACAGCCTTCATCTTCACAAGGTCGATAATGCCCTTGAAAGTTTCCTCGGCACCGATAGGCAGCTCAATGGGGCAGGGATTGGCACCCAGCACATCATGTACCTGGCGAACAACCTCAAGGAAGTTTGCGCCGGAGCGGTCCATCTTGTTTACATAACCGATGCGGGGCACATTGTATTTATCGGCCTGGCGCCATACAGTTTCAGACTGGGGTTCAACGCCGCCGACAGCACAGAATGCAGCGACAGCACCGTCGAGTACGCGTAACGAGCGTTCTACTTCCACGGTGAAATCCACGTGTCCCGGGGTGTCGATCAGATTGATTTTATACTTCTCGTCGTTATATTTCCAGAATGCTGTGGTAGCGGCGGAAGTAATTGTTATACCGCGTTCCTGTTCCTGCTCCATCCAGTCCATAGTTGCGGCACCGTCGTGAACCTCACCGATTTTGTGGGTAAGGCCGGTGTAGAAAAGGATGCGTTCGGAAGTGGTGGTTTTACCGGCATCGATGTGAGCCATAATGCCGATGTTGCGGGTATATTTAAGATGTTCGTCTTTGTTAGCCATTGTATTTTGTCAGAATTTAATTCAACGAAATTAGGCTTAGAAACGGAAGTGAGCGAAAGCACGGTTAGCCTCAGCCATCTTGTGCATGTCTTCTTTGCGTTTGTAAGCGCCACCCTGGTTATTGAAGGCATCGACGATCTCAGCAGCCAGTTTGTCGGCCATAGTCTTGCCTCCGCGTTTACGGGCGTAGGAGATAAGATTTTTCATTGAAATAGATTCTTTGCGGTCGGCGCGGATTTCGGTAGGAACCTGAAATGTTGCACCACCCACACGGCGGCTCTTCACCTCTACGGTAGGTGTTACGTTTTCAAGAGCCTTCTTCCAGATTTCGAGGGCACTGAGCTCCTCGTTGGGCATTTTCGATTTCACAATGTCGAGTGCCGAATAGAAGATAGTAAAGGCTGTGTTCTTCTTTCCGTCGTACATCAGATGATTGACGAACTTGGTTACTCGCACGTCGCCGTGTACGGGATCGGGGAGGATGAGCCGTTTCTTAGGTTTTGACTTTCTCATTTTCGAGGGTCTGGTTTGTGTTTTTGATTGCTTGGTTGCTTGCTTCGTTATTCTTCAGCCGCGTCCGCTGACGTCAGGCTTACTCAACCATAAGTTTTGCTGCAAGAAATGCAAAAACGAGTTAAATAAAAATTTGTTTTACTCGGGTGCTATAAGACTGCTTCACCCGTCATGCGAATGACGGATTACTTCTTGGCAGCACCGGCCTTGGGACGCTTGGCTCCGTATTTGGAGCGACGCTGTGTACGGTCCTTGACACCAGCAGTATCAAGAGTGCCGCGTACGATGTGGTAACGAACACCGGGAAGGTCCTTTACACGACCGCCGCGTACGAGAACAATGGAGTGTTCCTGCAGGTTGTGGCCTTCACCGGGAATGTAGGAGTTGACTTCCTTACCATTGGTGAGACGGACACGCGCCACTTTACGCATTGCCGAGTTAGGTTTCTTAGGGGTGGTGGTGTACACACGCACACATACACCGCGACGCTGGGGGCAGGAATCAAGGGCAGGGCTCTTGCTCTTATCCTCGAGTGCCACGCGTCCTTTGCGTACTAATTGCTGAATTGTAGGCATCTTAGTTTTTAATTGTTACTTTTTAATATCCTTTGGTTCTTTATTCTCGTCTTTGTTTGATGAAGATGACACGAAGGCGAACCCCGCACATACGCCCGAAACGTCGCCCAATGCTTTCTCTTTCAAAAAGTTAGCAATGGAGCGATGTTCAAGTACACTCTTCAACGCCGCAAAGTTAGCAATTATTTCGCTAATAGCCAAACATTTCTGCAATTTTCTTTTCATTCCGCACACGGCGGATTTTAAACCGGAATTTAACACCCCGCCACCACATTCGGCAGGCGCACGACCCCACTCTCATCCCTCCTCGACCAGACGAAATCACAAATAATCTGCGGATTTGTATTTTATGCAGGAAATTATTACTTTTGCACTTTATATTATCCCGGATTCGTCAAACAACACACTTGATTTACACATGAAACAAATCTACATCATACTCCTTGCCGCCCTGTGCTTTCCGTATACTCCCGCAGCAATGGCACAGGAAACTCCTGCCGCAGGCATCTGGCGTCCTGCCGGCGTTACGGAATATGAATGTCCGTTCTGGGACGAGGGGGAAGATACTGACTGGACAGAACTCAGCACCACCACATTCACATACGACGAGCGCGGCAACATAACCAAAGAGAACACCAGCCATTACACCGGCATGTACACCGTAGCCACATATACTTACGACGACCTAAACCGCATCCTCACAAGCGAAACCACAGACTACGAGAACGGCGCTGTTTCCTCGGCTACCCGAAAAGAATACGCATGGGACACGATAGTTCCCGACTTCTGCACGTCCCTGATGGTATATAATTATTATGACGGCAACTGGTACATGACATCGGATTCAGAAACGACATCCATAACCCGCGACGCTGCCGGTAACGTTACTGAAGTCATCACATCCCGCTGCAATGATTATACCGATGAAATGATACCGTACAGACAATTAATATGGACGTACGATACCGAAGGCAAAGCAATTGCATTAAAGGCTTACAACCTTAACGTTGATACAGGGCCTTATGAGCTTGACCGAACGATAAATGATATCACATGGAAAAATACCAACGGGCAGCTACTCAGCAGCGAACTTGAAGACTATCTGGAAGGGGAAAACCGTATTTCAGCCGCCAACGCGAAAGAAAGCACCGATTCCTACAATCTTGTTGCCGAATACGATACGCACAAGCAAGGCGAATACTTTGCCACAGTTATTACCAAAGGTTCTACTTTGGAATCCACAGTAAGCAAAGTATATACCGACGACTGCGGTAGTTATGAAAAGATAATAAGTGTCATATCCGAATATACCGACGACAACGGCAATCAATGCAAAGATCTAATCGTGCAAGACAGAAACATAGTAACCCGTAACAAATCCGGAAAAATAATTGATGAGACCAATGATCGCTACGAAGCCATTTTCTCATCAGGCACACTATCAGGCACAAAAACAGTCAATCAATATGACGACGACGGCAATCTTGCCGAAAGCGTTATATACAATTACATCGCATATGGGCTACCTGACGAGACCGAGATACATTTAATTCCACGTCAACGATTTGTCTACGGCCCTTACAATGATGTTACCAACAGCATCAGCACTATCAAAATCTCAGATACATATCCAGCTGCGGTTTTCAACACCCAGGGCATAGCTGTAAAGGCCATCAATTCCGAAAGTGAGCTTAACAGCCTCCCTGCCGGTTTCTATATCGTCAACGGACGCAAATATGTCAGTCGCTAATTTCACGAAATCATTGAATTATAATATTTAGTTATACATGAAACAATTCTACTTCATCCTTCTTGCCGCCGCACTGTGCGTTCCCGGCGCTTCCGCAGCCTCGCGTTTCAAATCCAAGGCCGCCAAGCACCCTGTCAAGACATTTATTCAGAAAGCACCTGCCGCCACAGGTACATGGCGCCCCTCCAGCGTCACCGAATACATGTACGGTATGTTCGAAGAAAACGAGTGGGCCGAATTAGGCACAACCTCTTTTACTTACGATGCTAACGGCAACATAGCCACAGAAACCGCGACCAGCGCCGAAGAAGAGGACGCCTACTCTCTTACCGTCTACACCTACGATGAAAACGGCCAGGTTCTCACATCCGAGACTTCCGAATTCTACGACGGCACTCTTGAACCATCTTCCCGCGTTGAATTTGTTTGGGATCCCGTTGTAAAAACATTCTTCACCTCCCGCATGGGCTACGACTACACCGGCAGCGACTGGGAGATGAACTACCGTTGCGAGACCAACGAAGTTACACGCAATGCCGAAAGCAACGTTACCCAGGTGCTGAAATCGCTTCCCCTTGGCGGCGATATGAAACCGGCATATAAAACCGTATGGACATACGGCGAGGACGGCAAAGCCGACACATATGAATACTACGGCAACTATTCCTACACCGGCGACATCAACTGGAAGCTGGAGGAAAGTACATCGTACCGCAACATCAAGTGGGCTGCCACCGACGGCCAGCTTGTACGCAGCATCGACACATATATCGAAGGCGACAACCGCATCGCCAGCGCCGAAGTTTACTATGAGGACGAACTGGACGGACACATGTTCGTTGAGTACAACGATGAAAAACCCGGCGACTACGTTATCAAGCAAACTACCATCGACCCCTCGGTAGTGGGCATGACAACCTCCAAGGAATACACCGACGCCTTCGGCAGCTACATTCTCACAGTTGCAGAATACTTCGACGGCGAAGGCAACTTCACCGAAGAGCCCACATACATGGAAGTGAACACCGTTACCTGCAATGAATACGGCTATGTTATCGAGAACTGCCTGGAAATTTCCTCACCCTTAGAAGGATACTCCGCTGTCAATCTCGAGAAAAACGAAGTCGTATATGACGAAAACGGCAATCTCCATGAAGTTACCACTTACACCGGCATGGCAGAAAGCGAATACGCCCAGGATCCCGACATAGTGATCGGCGTAGAACTCGAGCCAACCTACCGCATGGTTTACGGTGAATACACCGACATCACCACAGGCCTCGACAAAGTACACGCCCCCGGCGCATATCCCGCAACAGTATACAACGCCCAGGGTATCGCCATAAAGACTGTAGACAGCAACGCCGAACTGAACAGCCTTCCCGCAGGTTTCTATATTGTCAACGGAAAGAAATATATCCGCCGATAAAAGCAATTTCCCACGCACGACACAATAACAGGTAATGGAAGTGGATAGCAACAAAGCGGCCGCAGCGGAGGAAAAGATGGTAGAGGACGCTTTCAACGAGCTTCTCGAAGGCTATCTTAACAGCAACCACCGCAAAAAGGTGGAAATAATCCGCCAGGCATTCGAGTTTGCCCGCGACGCGCACCGGGGTGTGCGCCGCCGCTCGGGCGAACCGTACATCATGCACCCTATCGCCGTTGCCCGTATTGTGTCGCGCGAAATAGGCCTTGGATCCACCTCCATCGCCGCTGCCCTCCTCCACGACGTTGTGGAGGATACCGAATACACCGTAGAGGACATACGCCTGCACTTCGGCGACAAGATAGCCCAACTTGTGGAAGGACTTACAAAAATCTCCGGAGGTATCTTCGGCGACAAAGCATCGGTCCAGGCCGAAAATTTCCGCAAGCTCCTCCTCACTATGAGCGAAGACATTCGCGTGGTGCTGATAAAGATGGCCGACCGCCTTCACAACATGCGCACCCTCGGCTCTATGGCACCGAACAAACGCTACAAAATTGCAGGAGAAACCCTCTACATCTATGCCCCGCTGGCACACCGTCTGGGCCTGTTCGCCATAAAGACCGAATTAGAGGACCTGAGCTTCAAGCACGAGCACCCCGATGTATACCGCCAGATATCCGAAAAGATTGCCCAGACACAGAGCCGCCGATCCGAGGTGTACACCGATTTTTCCGAGCCAATAAAGAAAAAACTTGACGAACTCGGTATTGTCTACGAGGCCAAAGCACGTCTCAAATCCGTATATTCCATCTACCGCAAGATGGAGACAAAGCACCTGCCGTTCGAGGAGGTATACGACCTCTATGCGATGCGCATTGTGTTCGAGTGCGACGACCAGAGCAAGGAAAAGGCTATGTGCTGGAGCATCTATTCCGCCATCACCGACCTCTACCAGCTGCATCCCGGGCGCACCCGCGACTGGATTGTAACGCCCAAGGCAAACGGATACCAGGCCCTGCATCTTACCGTGATGGGTCCCGACGGAAACTGGATAGAAGTACAGATACGTTCGCGCCGCATGGACGAGATTGCCGAGAAAGGTTTTGCCGCGCACTGGAAATACAAAATCGGCGAAGGCGACGAGGAAAGCGAACTGGATGCCTGGCTCAAGACCATCAAGGACATCCTCGACAATCCCGAGCCCAGCGCGATAGATTTTCTGAGCACACTCAAACTGAATCTTTTCTCATCGGAAATCGTTGTTTTCACCCCCAAAGGCGAACTTATTACCCTTCCCACCGGCGCAACCGTACTCGACCTTGCCTTCTCGCTCCACTCGCAGATAGGCATGCACTGCATTGCCGGAAAGGTAAACCACAAACTTGTGCCCCTGCAGACCGAACTGAAAAGCGGCGACCAGGTTGAAGTACTCACCTCCAAAAACCCCACAGCCACACCGGAATGGAACAATTTTCTGGCCACAGCCAAAGCCCGCACGCGTCTGCGCAAAGGACTGCGTTCCATGCGCCAGCCGATGATAAACAAAGGCGCCGCCATGCTCAACGAATGGCTCGCCGCAAACAAGCTGCCCGACAATAATTTTGTAATCACCAAACTGCAGGGCATGCTTCAGGTAGGCAACCGCGACGATCTGTGCTACCAGCTCGGCGCCGAAGAGGTCATTTTGGGCGACTACCTGCTCAAACCACTGCGCAAAGCCGCCGCCTCCGAAAGTCCAGGTATAATGACGCGCCTGCGCAAGATGATGTTGCGCAACAACGAAAAACCGGAGGCCGAACCGGAGGCCGAACCCATAAATACAAAAAAAATATACCGTCTGGAGAACGGCGAAAATCCCAACTACCGCCTTGCAGGCTGCTGCGCCCCTATTCCCGGCGACGACGTAATGGGCTTTGTCGGCGACGACGGCGTGGTGGAGATACACTCGCTGGACTGCCCGCGGGCACAATTGCTCAAAGCCGGCTACGGCAGCCGTATCGTGGCAACCGAATGGGTCGAGGTTGGCAGTCCGCTTTTCTCCGCCCACGTGCATATCGAAGGCATAGATCGCCGCGGCATTCTCCAGGAGATAACGCAGCTGATTTCCGGACACATGGGAATAGACATGCGCAAACTCGACATCGAAGCAGAAAACGAAGTATTCCACGCCGACCTCTGGGTACGCGTCAGCGACACCGGCGTGGTGGCCGACCTTTGCAGCCACATTAAAGAAATAAAAGGCGTGAGCTCTGCGGCGCGCATACAATAAATCTATCATGGCTTCCAACGATACAAAACTGTACAAAAAGATACTTGTGGCACTCGTAGCCACACTGGTAATCGTATATTTTTATCCCCACCACGAATCCAACAGATTCATTTATGAGGAAGGGCGTCCCTGGAACTATGCCAAACTTATAGCGCCCTTTGATATCCCAATCCATCCAGACTCGGCCACTCTGATTGCCGCGCGCGACACCCTCGACGAACGCTTCGTCCCCATCTACGAGCTGAACCAGGGCGCTATCGACAGCGTTGTATCGCAGTTGCCCGATTCCGACAACAACCTGCGACGCCGTCTTGGCGACGAACTGCGACGCGTATACTCGGCAGGCGTGGTGGACATGCGCACCAAGGAAGAAATCACCGCCAACCGCCTGCCAAAAGTGAGGATTCTTCAGAAAAACATCCTCAGCGAGATGCCGACATCGGGATTCTCGTCGCCACGCGACGTTTATCTGTACCTCGATTCAATAATCGCCGACAGTGCGCTGCACCAGTATTTTGTGCACGCCAACCTACACAACATCCTCGTGCCCAACTACGTGCGCAACGAGGAAGAAAGCCAGCGCCACTACCAGTACGACTATCTCACCCTTACTGCCGACCGCGGCATAATCCTTCAGGGACAGGCTATTATCGACAAAGGTGCGATAATAACGTCGCAGGACTTCACCAACCTGCGCACCTACGAGACCATGCTGGCGCAGATGAATACCAAAGAGCACCAGAGTTCGTTCCTGATGGCGCTCGGCCAGTTCGGTTATGTAGGACTACTCATGGCAGCCATGCTGCTCTACTTCCACCTCTTCGTCCCGGCAGTGTACGGCAATTTCCGCGCACTGCTGTTCATGTACAGCTGCGTGGTGCTGTTCTTCCTTGTAGCCGTCGGCCTCAACTACTTCGTTGCCCAGGGTATATATATAGCACCGATAATGATTGTGCCAATACTTGTGCTGGTCTTCTTCGACGGCCGCACCGCACTCTTTGTAACGGCAACTCTCACGCTTGTGTGCGCCGGTGTAACATCCTTCGCACTCGAGTTCATATATCTGCAGTTCTGCGCCGGTGCCGCCGCAGTGTTCTCGCTGCGCGAACTCAGCCGCCGCTCGCAGCTGTTGCGCACCTCCGCGCTGATTGTGGTGAGCTACATTGCCGCCTACGTTGCCCTGGAGATGCTTATGAACGGCTCATTCGAAGGATTCACATGGCGAATGACCGCATTCCTCGCCGTTAACGGCGCGCTCACCAGCATGGGATATGTGTTCATGTCGGTTATCGAGCGTGTGTTCGGCTTCATGTCGGTAGTAACTCTTGTCGAGCTGGCCGACATCAACAACCCCGTACTGATGCGCCTCAGCGACGAATGTCCCGGAACCTTCCAGCACTCGGTGGCCGTGAGCAACCTTGCCAGCGACGCCGCCGTACGCGTCGGCGCCAACGTGCAGCTTGTGCGTGCCGGTGCCCTGTACCACGATATCGGCAAACTCGGCAATCCGGCTTTCTTCACCGAAAACCAGCACGGCGTCAATCCTCACGATGCACTGCCCCCAGAGCGTAGCGCAGCAATTGTGATAAACCACGTTGCCGACGGCCTGCAGCTTGCCGAACGCTACAACCTGCCCAAGGTTATCCGCAACTTCATAAGCGAGCACCACGGTGCTGGAACGGCCAAATATTTCTACATCAACTACTGCAAGAAGCATCCCGACGAGGAAGTGGACAAACGGCCCTTCACCTATCCCGGTCCAAACCCTCAGACCCGCGAGACATCGCTGCTGATGATGGCCGACGCCGTAGAGGCCGCAAGCCGCTCGCTCAAAAACCATACCCGCGAGGACATTGCCGGACTTGTGAACAAGATTATCGACGGCCAGATATCCGAAGGGCTGCACAACGAATCGACACTCGAATTCCGCGACATTCCGGTTATCAAGGAAGCCTTTATAAAACGCCTTATGACCATCTACCACTCACGCATTGCCTACCCGACTGCACCAGGAGCCGCCACGCAGCCCTGACGGCGGCACAATAACACGCGCGGGTGCGCGTTATATTAAGGATGTATCACACTCCTGCAAGAAACAGCCTGTACAAGGCACTGGCGATACTCGCCGCGGTCGTCGTGGCCGTGGCCGTAGTGTCGTGTTCTCCAAACAAGAACAATGCCGCAACACGAAAGTACCAGGAGTTCATCACCCGCTATAACATATATTATAACGGCGATACCCACTACAAGGAAACCCTCGCCGACATGGAGCGCAACTACGAGGACGACTACTCGCGCAATGTTTTCATGCACCCCATCGAAGCCAAGGGCAAAGAAAGCGTACCGCAACCGTCGGGCGACTTCAACCGTTCCATCGAGAAAGCGCAGAAAGCCATTCAGATCCGTTCCATAAAGAAAAAACCGGCCAAGAAAAGCGGCAAGAGCCGCGATCCCAAGTATAAGGAGTGGATGAAACGCGAGGAGTACAACCCCTTCCTGCACAACGCATGGATGATGATGGCGCGCGGCCAGTTCTACAACGGCGATTTCCTCGGCGCAGCCTCCACGTTTTTCTATGTAAGCCGCCACTTCAGCTGGCTGCCGGAAACAGTTCTGGAGGCCAAAATTATGCAGGCCCTCAGCTACATCGCGATGGACTGGCAGTTCGAGGGCGAGATGATTCTGGCACGCATCAAGCACGACGAGCTCACCAACAACCGCCTGCGCAACCTCTATAACTTCGCATACGCCGATTTTTATATCCACGGCGAGAACTACGCCGAGGCGCTCCCGTTCCTCCTCGAAGCAGTCAAAGGCGCCAGGGGGGCACAGAAAACACGTCTGAATTTCCTCTTGGGGCAGGTATACCAGCGGTTGGGCAAAAACGCGGAAGCATACAAGGCTTTCGCCGCCGCCGGAGGAGCCTCCTCTGCAACCTACCGCACCAAATTCAACGCCCGCATAAAGCAGAGCGAAGTTTTCTCCGGCACCAATATCGAACCCGAGGTAAAAGCCCTGCGACGGATGACCCGCTACGACCGCAACAAGGAATATCAGGACCAGATCTATTATGCTATCGGCAACCTGTACCTTTCGCGCGGCGACACACTGTCGGCCATCGCCAATTACGAGACCGCCAACGAGAAATCCACGCGCAACGGCATCGACAAGGCAATGAACCAGCTGCGTCTCGGCGGATTGTACTTCAATATGGGTAACTACGAGAAAGCGCAGCCGAACTATTCCGAAGCCCTGCCGCAGCTGCCAAAGACATTCCCGGATTACGAAAACATAAAACGCCGCTCCGACGTGCTCGACGAGCTTGCCGTTTACTCGCAGAACGTGAATCTGCAGGACTCCCTGCTACGTCTGGCCGCCATGACTCCCGAACAGCGCGACGCCGTTATAGAAAAACTGATCAAGGAATACAAACAAAAAGAAAAAGAGGAAGCCGAAGCCGCACGCCGCGAGGAATACGAGGCAAACAAAACCGCCAACGGCAATCAACTGCAGGACAACACCCAGTCGTTCACCATAAATTCCGACAACTCATGGTACTTCTACAACACAGCCACAAAAAATGCCGGAAAGACCGAGTTCCAGAAACGATGGGGCTCACGAAAACTTGAGGACGACTGGCGCCGCCGCAACAAGTCGTCGTTCAACACAGACGACTTCGATGCTCCGTCCGGCGACGCAGCCACAGGAGAGGATGGAGAAACATCCGCAGGCGCCGACACCACCAAAGTGGAAATGACTCCCGAGGAAAAGCAGGCGCAGGAGCGCAAGAACGATCCGCACTATCCCGAATACTATCTTGCCCAGATTCCGCAGACCGACGAAGAAAAGCAGACATCCCACGAAGTTATTCAGGAGGGTCTCTACAACATGGGCGTTATCCTGAAAGACAAACTCGAGGACATGAATGCCGCGTACAGCGAATTCGACCGTCTGCTCACCGATTATCCCGACAACGTCTACCGCCTGGACACATATTATAATCTCTACCTGATGTTCATCCGTCAGGGCAAGCAGGCCGAGGCCGAGAAATACCGCCGTCTTATCCTGAGCGACTTCGCCGAATCCAAATATGGCGTGGCTTTGCAGGACCCGCAGTATATCGAGAAACTGAAAGGCATGGACGATTTTCAGAACGACCTCTACGAAAAGACATACGAAGCATATCTTGACAACCGCAACGGAGATGTCCATGCAGCCTACGAGCTTATGAACACACAGTACCCGCTCAGCAAGATTCTGCCTAAGTTCATGTTCCTGCATGCGCTGGCCTACGTTACCGAACACAATTCCGAATCGTTCAACGCCACCCTGCGCGAGTTGCTCGAACGCTACCCCGACACCGACATCACGCCGATTGCCTCGGCATGGCTTAAAGGCATGGCACAGGGACGCAAGCTGCAGACTGCGGCATCGAACATGCGCGGCATGATATGGGATATGCGTCTTACCAACGACTCCACAGCAACGGGTCCTGACGAGGCCGCAGCATTTGAGCTTGTGCCCGAATCGCCACAAACCCTCGTGTTCACTTTCGCCACAGACCGCGTTTCGTCCAACGATCTCCTGTTTGAAATCGCCCGCCACAACTTCCGCTCGTTCGTCGTAAAGGACTTCGACCTCGAACAGATGAATTTCGGACGCCTCGGCATGATAATTGTCCGCGGCTTCGAAAACATGGAGGAACTCAACCACTATCGCGGGGTAATGGGCGCATCGCCCGAATTCAGACTCCCCGCCGGCGTACGTCCCGTCGTGATAAGCGAAGCCAACCTGAAAATTATGCTCGAGCAGGGACGCTCCTTCGACGAATATTTCCGTTATCTTGAAGAACAGAACTATGTAGACGCCCAGGAAGGCCTTATTCCTGTAGAGGACATCGAAACCCTTGAGGAAGCCGACCGTGCTGCCGAAGATGCCGAGGTAGCACCCGAAACCAATAGCGAGGTTATTGCTGTTCCGGAAACTCCCGGAGGCACCCGGGAAACACCGGCAGACGCACCGGAAGCACAGGCGCCACAAACTGCCCCGGCTCCACAGACAGCCCCCGCACAAAAACCGGCTCCGAAACCGGCTCCTGTGCCGGCCAAGCCAGCTCCGGCACCCCTACTGCCGGGTTCCGAAGGCGACGACCCGCTCCTCGATGAATAATATGAGATATGGACAAAGTGCTGAAATACGATTCCGAAAATAACTGTTTCGTCGAGGCAGACCGCTCCGAGGTCAGTCCCGGCGAGGCAATAGAACTTGCCGAACAACCACAGAACGCCGCCCGCGCGAAAAAGAGCATGGCCGACATGCACCGCGTCGACGTGGAGCAGTTCCATCGCCAGAAAAAGATGCCCGTTGTGGTTGTGCTGGACAATATCCGTTCGCTCAACAACATTGGGTCCATCTTCCGTACCTGCGACGGCTTTGCGTGCAATGCGGTGTGGCTTTGCGGCATCACCGCTACCCCGCCCTCACCGCAGATCCACAAAACAGCGCTTGGAGCCGAGGAAAGCATGGACTGGTCGTATTTCCCCACAACCCGCGAGGCTGTAGACAGGCTTCACGCCGAAGGCTACAAGGTGCTGTGCCTCGAGCAGGTCTTCGACAGCGTGCCGCTACAGAATTTTATCCCCGCACACGGTCAGAAATATGCCCTCGTGGTAGGCAATGAAGTCGACGGCGTTGATTCTGCGATTGTGGACATGTGCGACGGCTACATAGAAATCCCCATGAGCGGCACCAAGCACTCGCTTAACGTTTCCGTCGCCACTGCTGTAACGCTCTGGGAATTCTACAGACACTCCGACATCGTCGGTAAAGTATGACCGCAACACTATCCGTAATGAAAAAGAACTCCATAATATATCCGGCCCCGCTGCGCCGAGGCGACAAGATAGCCATCTGCTCGCCCGCAGGCAAAATCAAACCCGAAGTTGTTGAAAAAGCCGTTGAAGTACTTCGCGGCCAAGGATGGAAAGTAGTGGTGATGCCACATGCCTTAGGTACTTTCGGCAGCTTCTCGGGCACTCCCGACGAACGTTTCGCCGACCTCAAGGCAGCCTTCGCCGACCCGGAAGTCCGTGCCATTCTATGCTCACGTGGCGGATACGGCGTGGTGCATATAATGGACCGTCTCGCACAGCTGCCGATCGAAGACGACCCCAAATGGGTTATCGGCTTTTCCGATATTTCGGCTCTGCATGCCCTTATGAGCAGCAAAGGCATCGCCAGCGTGCATTCCGGAATGTGCGCGGCTATAGGGCGCGGAGCCGACGACCCCGACAACGCAGCACTGTTCGGCATACTACGTGGCGAGCGCCCCGCACACGTTTTCGACAGCCACGACTACGACCGCCAAGGAATTGCCACCGGCATATTGCGAGGCGGCAACCTGGCCGTTCTTGCAGAGCTTATCAACACTCCTTACGATATGCTGGAGGGCAATACGATACTTTTCCTCGAGGACGTATCCGAACCCATCTACAAAATTGAACGTATCCTGTACCAGCTGCGTCTGAGCAAGGTATTCGACAAAATAAAAGGCCTTATCATAGGACAGTTCACCGACTACAAGCCCAGCGACGACCATACAGATATGGAAAGCATGATTCATGCAGCAATCCGCGACTATGACTTCCCCGTGGCATTCAATGTTCCCGTGGGCCATGTTGACCACAACATACCACTAATAGAGTCGGCAAAAATAACGCTGAAAGTAAGCCCGTCGGGCCGCAACAGCATCATTTTCCACCGCTGACACCGTCTCCCGGCTTCATGCTCAACGCCGAATACATCAACAGCCTGCCTGTCGGTGCCGTTGTCGGCGCGGTGAACGAATCACTGCGCCGCAATCCCCGTCTGGTGCTGACGGCTCCCCCGGGTTCCGGCAAATCCACGCTGTTGCCGCTCACAATCCTGGAGGGACCTCCGGAAGGAAAGATTATAATGCTTGAGCCTCGACGCGCCGCTGCTCGCCAGATTGCCATGCGAATGGCACACATGCTTGGCGAGAAACCGGGCGAAACCGTCGGCTACCGAATGCGCCTTGAATCGTGTGCAAGCGCCGACACGCGTATTCTTGTTGTTACCGAAGGTGTTATGGAACGGATGCTGATAGACGACCCCACCCTCGAAGGAATAGCAGTGGTAATTTTCGACGAGTTCCACGAACGCAGCCTCACCGCCGACCTGTCGTTGGCGCTTACCCTCGAAACTCAGAATCTTATTCGTCCCGACCTGCGCTTAGTGCTTATGTCGGCCACCATTGACGCCGCCGACATTTGTCAGCGCCTCGATGCTCCGTTGATAGAGGCTCACGGAAACATGTTCGACGTAGAGATTATCCACGGCGAGGACTCCGACCTCGCCGGCTGCGCCGCTGCCGTGGCATCCGCCGTCCGCAAAGCATATCGGGAACAACAGGGAAACATTCTGGCATTCCTGCCCGGCCAAGGCGAGATTGCCTCATGCGTCGCCATGCTCGACGGCACTCTCCCTGGCAGCGTGATACTGCCGCTATATGGCATGATGCCCGCAGCAGAACAATACCGCACGTTAGAATATAATCCCGAGGGAGTTCGCAAGATTGTGCTTGCCACCCCAATTGCAGAGACCTCGCTTACTATCGCCGGAATACGTACCGTTGTGGATTCCGGCCTGTGCAGGGCCGTCCGCTACAACCCGTCCACCGGGCTGAGCCGACTCGAAACCGAGCGTATTTCTATGGACATGGCGCGCCAGCGCACCGGACGCGCGGGACGTCTCCAGGCCGGCGTCTGCTACCGTCTGTGGACACGTGCCACAGAACACAGGATGAAAGAAAACCGTAATCCCGAGATAATGGACGCCGATCTGTGCGGCATGGTTCTTGATATCTCAGCATGGGGCGGCGGCGAACCGTCGGAACTGCCGTGGATAACCCCTCCGCCGCCGGGACACATCGCCGAGGCACGGCGCCTGCTCGTCCTCCTCGGCGCTATCGGTGCCGACGGCGCCATCACCCCCAAAGGACGCCGCATGGCAGCACTGCCCTGCCATCCGCGAATAGCGAATATGCTTGTTTCGGCAACCGACAACCACATGCGCGCCCTCGCCGCCGACATTGCCGCGTTGCTCGAGGAAAAGGACCCGGTGAACGACGACAACGATGCCGACATTAATACGCGCATAGCCATACTGCGGCGGCAACGAAGTCGCTCGAACGGCTCCGACTGGAAAAGGATTTCGCGCGTTGCCGAACAATACCGTCGGCTTATGCGCTGCCCCGAAGATAATTCCACGGCCGACATTGCCGACACCGGCATGCTGATAGCCTCGGCCTACCCTGAAAGGATAGCCATGTCCGGCAAAGACGGCACATACCGCCTGCCAGGCGGCGAGACAGTACGTCTGAACGAAGCCGACAACCTCTACGGTTGTGAATTTCTTGCCGTGGCATCAATGGGACGGCGGATTTTCTTAGCATCGCCCGTAACCCGGGACACACTCCTAAAAATGGCCGTTCCGCATCAGAACGTATCGTGGAACAGCCGGGAGAAAAAGATAGTGGCCCGCAACGAACTTCGCCTTGGTGTGCTCGTGATAGATTCGCGGCCCATCGACAATCCCGACCGCGACGAAATCACCGCCGCGATATGCCGCGCTGCCGTCAAGGAAGGGCTGAGCATGTTCGATTTCAGCGATGACGTCGCCCGCTTACAGCAGCGCGTAGCCACTGTTGCCGAATGGCATCCGGAACTAACTCTGCCTGATGTGTCGGCCGATGCTCTTCTTTCCTCAGCTTCGGAGTGGTTACCTATGTACATAAGCCGCGCGACATCGACACAGGAACTACGCAAAATCGACCTCTGCCAAGTGATAGAAGGCATTGTAGGATACGAACTTATGCAGGAGGTGAACCGCATTGCCCCGACACACGTGAAACTGCCCGGCGGCCGTAGCGTGCGCATCGATTACCGCGACGGCAGTCCGGCGCCGGTTGTGAGCGCGAGGCTGCAGGACTGCTTCGGACTTACAGACACCCCTATGCTCGACGGCGGCAGCCGTCCCGTTCTGATGGAGCTGCTTTCACCGGGATTCAAACCCGTACAGCTAACTCAGGACCTGCATGGATTCTGGACCGGAACGTACTTTGAAGTGCGCAAGGAACTGCGCCGCCGCTACCCGAAGCACCGCTGGCCCGACGACCCTTTGGCAGGCGTGTGAAACCACCGGTGTTTGCAATTGTAAACACCGTCTGTACACCTTTCAACATATCCCGGAGGGGTGTTGATAACTTTTTGAATATTGCGGGAATAATTTTGAGTTTTAATATGTAAATTTCCGCAAAAAAACAGTAATTTTGAAGCCGGAAACCGCGGTATCTTCCGATATCGCAGGATGTTCTTGTAACCGGCTATGGCAGAAGAAGTTTACCACATACCCGCCCTTCTGGGGCCTACTATCGACAACCTCGATATCAGAAAGAACGGCATATACATCGACGCCACTCTTGGCGGCGCCGGCCACACCAGGGCCATACTTGCACGCCTCGGTGAAAACGGCCGGCTGTTTTCATTCGATCAGGATATCGAGGCCATTGAGCGTGCTCCCGAAGATACGCGCCTTACCACCGTACATTCCAATTTCAAATATATCAGCAACTTTGCCGACTACTACGGTATCCTTGGCAACGTAGACGGAATTTTAGCCGACCTTGGTGTTTCATTCCATCACTTCGACGATGCCGCCCGCGGTTTCAGCTTCCGCGCCGACGGGCCGTTGGACATGCGCATGAACACTTCTGCCGGGACAACAGCTGCACAGCTTATCGCAGCCATAGACGAAAGCACGCTCAGCGCTTGTCTGCTCGCATACGGCGAACTGAAACAAAGCCGGCGCATCGCCCGCAGAATCATTGAAGAACGCGGCAAAGCACCCATCGACACCACCGCACGCCTTGTAGAGGTGGTAAAACCCGTTATCAGTCCCGCCCACGAGAAAAAAGAGCTTGCACAGTTGTTCCAGGCATTGCGCATTGTGGTGAATCACGAGATGGACGCACTTGAAAAACTCCTCAGAAGTTCGGTGGAGGTTCTCCGGCCGGGGGGGCGTCTTGCCATACTTACCTACCACTCGCTGGAAGACCGCCTCGTAAAGAATTTCATGCGCACGGGCAACCTCGAAGGCGAGGAAGAAAAAGATATTTTCGGCCACAGCAGTTCTCCCCTCAGACCGCTGTCAAACAAGCCCGTCGTTCCCGACGCCGCCGAAATAGAAGCCAATCCCCGCAGCCGCAGCGCAAAACTGCGTGTTGCCGAAAAAATTTGACACGATGAAGTTCAGCATCTCCTCAGCACTGAAAAAAGTTTTTGACGTCTCCAGGATAATAATCCAGGGCGATGGCGTGAGCAGCCGTTTTTTCAAAAAACATTTCTTTGTAACCAGCCTCGTAATCATAGGCTGCGTACTAATGATAGCCATGCGTTTCCAGTGTCTTGTAAGTGATAACAAAATCGACTCGCTCAAGCGCCAGATAAACGTTATGGAAACCGAAAAGCAGAAAGAGCGCTCGCGATACATGACCCTTACGCGCGAATCCACAATGATGCAGATGGTAGACTCGCTGAAACTCGGCCTTGAAATTCCCGACGAACACCCTCGTATAATCACTCTGACAGAAGAATAATATGCCGACAAAGAAATCCTCTCGCCGCAACGAACAGAACATCGTTACCAGCCACGCCTTTGTGGTTGGCCGCTTCGGTATTATCTTTCTGATTTCAACTATAATCGCAATTGCAATCGCCTCCAAGCTGTTCAGCACAACGGTGCTTCACCGCGAAGCCTGGGTAGCAATGGGCGACAGAAGCCTTGCCGACACCGGCGTGGTGGAACCGTTCCGTGGAGAGATACTGGCATCCGACGGCAGCATCCTCGCCACAAACCTCTACTATTTCAACGTGATGATGGACCTGCGCGCCGACGGCTTCAAGATCATTGAGTTCAGCGATGCCATCCCTGAACTGGCGGATTCACTCGCCGTATGCTTTCCCAACCGTACAAAAGAGCAATGGCTGGAGAAGATACAGAAGCAGATGGACAAGCCCAAAAGCAAACGCACACGCAACTTCGTTATCTGCAAGGCTGTGCCTCAGAAAACTGTAGACCGCATTAAAAAATTCCCGTTTTTCCGCGATTTCAGAAAATCGAACCAGACAGGGCTTAAAATAGAACCTGTGATGAAACGCGCCTACCCATTCGGCGAAATGGCTCGTCTTAGCATAGGCCGCGTCGGCCAGACCGACATTGACCCGACAGTGCACGGCCGCTCCGGACTTGAATGCGCTCTGGATTCGCTGCTGTACGGGACACCGGGCATAACACACCGCCGTCTGTCCAACCGCGGTACCAAGAATTATGTGGCAGTTCCCGCCGTAGACGGTTATAACGTATATACCACCATCGACATAACCATGCAGGACATCCTTGAAAACGAGCTCGGGCAGATGCTGCTCAACGCCCAGGCAGAATGGGGAACCGCAATGCTGATGGAAGTCGCCACAGGCGATATAAAGGCTATATCCAATCTGGAATTAGACAAGAAATCCGCCACTCCGCGCTATATCGAGGCTCTGAACCGTTGTGTCCAGGCCTACGAACCCGGTTCGGTAATGAAAGTGATAACAATGGCTGTAGCCCTTGAGAAAGGTTTTGCAAAACCCGTTACACGCACATTCTCTATCGGCCGCCACGCCACAATCTGCGGCCGCGGACTGTCGGACACACACTCGCCGGCATCACTGCCTATCGACCGGTTTATCGAATATTCCTCCAACATCGGTATGGCAAAGATGACTGTGCCCTACTACGAGCACAACCCCAGGCAATTCCGCAAGGACCTTGAGGAGATGGGCTTCTTCGACCGCTTCAACACCGGTATCGCCACAGAAAGGCGACCGATGTTCGTTTCCAACCCATCAAAACTCGACCTGTCGCGCATGTGCTTCGGCTACTCTACAATGATACCGCCGCTATATACCTGCGCATTTTACAACGCTATTGCCAACGACGGCAAATTTGTGCGTCCGCGCCTTGTAAAAGGTCTCCGGACACCCGAAGGAGTCGACTCAATGATTCCCGTAAGCTACGTCCGCGAACAGATGATGTCTGCCGAAAACGCCGCCACTCTGCGCAGGATGATGCGCGGCGTCGTATGGGGCGAAGGAGGCACGGCAAAGGTGCTTAAAAACGATCTTGTGGAAATCGCAGGCAAAACCGGCACATGCAAAATCGCTTTGGAGGATACACGACCGAGGGTCGATGCCAACGGCGACTCCATAAAGCTGCCGCCGTTCCGCGGCGGATACAAGGAAGGACACTACCGCGTGGCTTTCTGCGGTTTCTTCCCCTACGAGAATCCAAAATACACGTGTATCGTGGTTATCAACGACCCCAAGCCGCCGTTCCGCGGCCCGGCCGTATCGTCGGGCACCGTACTGAAGAACGTGGCCCTGAAGCTGTACGCCCGCAGCATGCTCAACGATAATCCCGAATTCCGGAAGCAGCCCGACCCCGCGTCGTCTGCCACCCTGTATTCCTCGTTCAACGACGACCGTAACCGCAAAGTATTATCCGACCTGAAAATAGAACATCCCCACGCCATACGCCGACCCGCCAAGTGGGTGGAGGGTCAGGTTCCCGATGTAAAGGGCGTGAGCATCCGCGAAGCACTGACACGTCTGGAAGCCGCTGGCTATCCCGTGGACTTCAGTGGAGTAGGATATGTATACGCACAGCAGCCCGAAGCAGGTACCGTTGCAAAACCGGGCACAACAGTAAAACTTAATCTGCGATATGACTGATAACCAAAACATAGAACGCACCTGTCCCTTAGAGGCCCTTGTCGACGCTTTGGCATCGCCTGAGGTGTCTGGCGCAACGACAGCGGCACAGATAACCGCCGTAACCGCCGACTCGCGTGAAGTAAAACCCGGCACAATGTTCGTGGCCGTGCGCGGCGTGGCTGTGGACGGCCACCGTTTCATACCGGCTGCAATCGAAGCCGGCGCCCGCGCCATCGTAGCCGAAGAAATCCCCTCCGGCGACCTTCCGCAGGACGTTACTTTTATCCGCATGCCCGACACGCGCGACGCCCTCGGACGACTGGCATCACGCTTCTACGGCGACCCCTCCGACGAGCTCACCCTCGTAGGCGTTACCGGCACAAACGGTAAGACTACCATCGCCACCCTGCTCTATGAAATCGCACGTATCTTCGGCGAAAAGGCAGGTCTGCTTTCCACAGTGGCCAACATAGTGGACACCGAGGCCGTTCCGGCCGACCACACCACTCCCGATCCCGTAAGCCTCAATCGCCTGCTCCGCCGAATGGTGGACGCTGGATGCACCTTCGCCGCTATGGAGGTGAGTAGCCATGCCGCCGACCAGCACCGCATCGCCGGTCTGACGTTCGCCGGAGGCATATTCACCAACCTCACACGCGACCACCTCGACTATCACAAGACTTTCGATGCCTACCTCAAGGCAAAGAAGTCTTTCTTCGACGGCCTCGCCGCCGACGCTTTCGCGCTAACCAACGCCGATGACCGCAACGGGGCCGTAATGCTCCAGAATACTCCGGCGATCAGGCGCGACTACTCAACCCGCGGCCTCGCCGACTTCCGCGTACGCGTTGTCGAGGAACGTTTGGACGGCATGTTGCTCGATTTCGACGGCGACGAAGTGGAAACTATGTTCGTAGGGCGCTTCAACGCATCCAACCTCGCCGCCGTGTACGGCGCCTCGCTTCTGCTTGGCCGCAACCGCAGCGAAGTGCTCGTAGCCCTGAGCAAACTGCGCCCTGTGGCCGGCCGTTTCCAGCCGTTCCGTTCGGCCGACGGTATAACAGCCATCGTGGACTACGCCCACACCCCCGACGCCCTCGTAAATGTGCTGGACACCCTTGCCGAAGTTGCTTCGGATGGCAGAATCATCACAGTATGCGGTGCCGGCGGCAACCGCGACAAAGGCAAGCGCCCTCTGATGGCCAAAGCCGCTGCCGACCGCTCCGATATTCTCATTCTCACCTCCGACAACCCGCGCCACGAAGATCCGCAACAGATTATCGAGGATATGACCGCCGGTCTCGACGGCTACGGACGAGAAAAAACCATCACCATCGCAGACCGTCGTCAAGCCATCGAAAAAGCCGCCGGACTGGCACGTCCCGGCGATATCATCCTTATCGCCGGCAAAGGCCACGAAACCACACAAGTTATAGGCGACAAGGAACTACATTTCGACGACCGCCAGGAAATATGCCGCGCCCTCGGCATAAAATACGAATTATAACTCTGCACTGCAATGCTTTACACACTTTTTACATATCTACAGTCTACCGGTATTCCCGGCGCACGCCTGATGACCTACATCACATTCCGCTCCGGCGTCGCCTTTGTGCTGGCGCTGCTTATCGCAATTTTTGTGGGACGCACCATCATCAACCGTCTGCAGAAAATGCAGATAGGCGAAATAATCCGCGATCTCGACCTTGAAGGCCAGCTCAAGAAAACCGGCACTCCTACTATGGGCGGCATCATAATCATAATTGCCATACTGGTGCCCTGCCTGCTTATCGGCGACCTCTCCAACGTTTTCATGCTGCTCATGCTCCTAACCACCATATGGCTCGGACTGATGGGCTTTCTCGACGATTACCTGAAAATACGCCGCCACAACAAAGACGGCATGAAAGGCAAGTACAAAATTATCGGACAGGTGAGTCTCGGCCTTATCGTAGCTATCGTCATGTACGTAAGTCCCGGCATAACAGTGGTGAACAACATCGAGGTTATCGATTCCGAGACAAACCGTGTGGAGGAAGTCATTTACGAAAAAGCTCCCAACAAGAATCCCCAGACCACCATACCATTTGTAAAAAACAACAACTTCAACTACGAATGGCTAACCTCGTGGATGGGCAGACATGCCCACACCGCCGGGTGGATTATTTTCGGCCTCATCATAATATTTGTGGTAACCGCCACCTCCAACGGCGCCAATCTCAACGACGGCCTGGACGGTATGTGTGCCGGCCTCTCTGCAATAGCGGGCAGCGCCCTCGCCGTAATGGCATACCTTGGAGGCAACATAATCTATTCCGCATACCTTAATATAATGTATGTGCCCGGAAGCGCCGAACTTGTGGTCTACATGGCGGCATTCATCGGCGCGCTTGTCGGCTTTTTGTGGTACAATGCCTCGCCAGCGCAGGTGTTTATGGGCGATACCGGCAGCCTTATGCTCGGCGGCGTACTTGCAGTATTCGCAATCCTCATCCACAAGGAGCTCCTGCTCCCCATACTGTGCGCGCTGTTCTACATCGAGGACCTTTCTGTGATACTGCAGGTGTGGTACTTCAAGAAAACCGGCGGACGGCGCATATTCAAGATGACACCTCTGCACCATCACTTCCAGAAAGACGCCGGCGCCATCGACGCCCTTATCCAGCGCCCTCTGCGTGCTATCGCCGAACAGAAAATCGTAACACGTTTCTGGATTATCGGCATTATCCTTGCAGTGGTTACATTTGTTACGCTTAAAATTCGATAAACATATATGGAAACGACAAAACAGAAACGCCTTGTGGTTCTCGGTGCCGGCGAAAGCGGTACCGGAGCTGCTGTCCTTGCTAAGGACAAAGGCCTGGACGTATTCCTCAGCGATTCGGGTAAAATCGCTCCAAAATACCGTAAGATACTAACCGACGAGAACATATCATTCGAAGACGGCGCCCACTCGCTCGACCGGATTCTCAATGCCGACGAAATAGTGAAAAGTCCCGGCATTCCCTTGGACGCGCCAGTTATACTCGAGGTGAAGAAAAAGAATATCCCAATTATAAGCGAGATAGAATTCGCGGGCCGCTACACCGACGCAAAGATGGTGTGCATAACCGGTTCCAACGGCAAAACCACCACCACTATGCTGATACACCACATCCTCACACATGCCGGTATCGACGCCGGTCTGGCAGGAAACGTGGGCAACAGCCTCGCATGGCAGGTCGCACGCCAGCCTCACGATGTATACGTAGTGGAACTCAGCAGCTTCCAGCTCGACAACATGTACGACTTCAAGGCAAATGTGGCAGTGCTCCTTAACATCACTCCCGACCACCTCGACCGCTACGACTACAAGATGCAGAACTACATCAACGCCAAGTTCCGCATCATACAGAACATGACGCCTTCCGACGTATTCATCTTCTGGAACGACGACCCTGTAATTACCGAGCAGCTGCGCCACATTGCCACGCACGCACGTCTGCTGCCCTTCTCGGAGACTCGTGAGGAAGACTCCGCGGCTTACATCGACGCAGAGAACGAATTAGTGTTCAACACTCCCGGCACAAGCATGAAAATGCCCAGGGCCGACCTCGCCCTGAACGGCCTGCATAACGTGTACAACTCTATGGCGGCCGGCCTGTCGGCGTGCTTCCTGGACCTCAAGAAAGACGATATACGCGACGCCCTTTCCGATTTCACCGGTGTGGAACACCGCCTGGAGTATACCGCAACCATCGACGGCGTGGAATGGATAAACGATTCCAAAGCCACCAATGTCAATTCCTGCTATTATGCGCTGGAGGCTATGCGCCGTCCTACTGTCCTTATCCTCGGCGGAAAGGACAAAGGCAACGACTATACCGAGATTCTGCCTCTGGTAAAGGAAAAAGTGAAAGCTATCGTGGCGATGGGTCTGCACAACGAGAAAATCGTGGAATTCTTCACACCCCACGTGCAGGTGGTCGATACCGATAATCTCGACGACGCCATAGCTGCCTGCCGCAGCCTCGCCACCGACGGCGACACCGTGCTGCTATCGCCATGCTGCGCGTCCTTCGACCTTTTCAAGAGTTACGAAGACCGCGGACGCCAGTTCAAGGCAAAAGTAATGGAACTTAAAGACAAAGAATAAATCTCTCCCTAAATCTATCCTATATGCAAGACGGTCTCTCCCAGGCAGTAGAAACAGCCCTCGCCGGACACCCCGAAACAACAGAGGAATCCGCTCCGGGCGGTCGTGGACGCGGCGCATCGGCAGCCCCGGTTGCTGCGGCACCGCGCCGCAAATCCCCCGACCACCATCTGTGGGGCACATACCTGCTGCTGGTGTTCATCGCCATTGTGGAACTCTTCTCGGCCTCGGTACAGGAAGTACACGATACCAACGTGTTCGAACCCATCCTGCGCCAGGGCAAATTTATCCTCGGCGGCCTTGTAATGATGCTTCTGATACAGAAGATGCACTACCGCTATGTGTACGCCTGCATCCCGATATATGTTATCGGCTGCGTCTGTCTGATGGTAGGCGTGCTGTTCGCCGGACAGGAGATAAACGGTGCTGTCCGCGGACTGGTTGTTGGCGGCGTGCAGATTCTGCCGGCCGAATTCATGAAACTGGCGGCTGCGCTCGGTATGGCGTGGATTCTAACACAGACACAGGTTGAGGGAAAACGCGATGTCAGCTGGGGCGGTTTCACATGGTGCATGCTGTTCATGCTCATAATGTGCGGACTGCTCTTTTCGCAAGGTCTTTCCAACACCCTTGTGGTGGTAGCCATCTGCTTCTCCATGATGCTTGTAGGCGGCATGAGCCTTAAAAAGTTCTTCCTCGCACTGCTTATTGTAGGCTGCCTCGGAGGCTGCGCCTTTGCCGTGAAAACACAGGCAAAAGCCCAGACGGAACTGTCGCCACGACAGCAGCAGATTTTCAAGCTTAACCACGTAAGCGTGGAGGAAGGCATGGCCGAGGGACGAGGCGAAACATGGAAACAGCGAATCTCGCGCCACACACGCGGCGAGAAATGGAATGAGAAATTCAGCGTGGAAAACCAGCAGGAGCAGCTCAGCTACATAGCACAGGCTCGCGGAGGCCTGTTCGGCGTAGGCCCGGGCAAATCTATGGAGAGCGCCCGACTGCCTCTGGCATCACTGGACTATATCTACGCCATAATCGTGGAGGAACTCGGCATGTTCGTCGGCCTGGGAATACTCCTCGTATATATGTGGATTCTTGGACGAAGCGCCAAGCTTACCATGCAGTTCAAAATGACCATGCCTGGTGTGCTTGTAATGGGTTGCGCATTTGTAATAGTTTTCCAGGCGCTTTTCCACATGTCCATCGTTACAGGAGTGGTTCCCGTATCCGGACAGCCGCTGCCCATGATATCCAAGGGCGGTATTTCCGTGCTTGCCACGTCCCTGGCGTTCGGCGTAATGCTCAGTTGCGCCAAACATGCTGCACGTATCACAGATACCACGGCCGAACAGGCCAAAGAAGCCGACATCCTGCCTGAAAATGCACGTGCGCTAAACCCTGCGCTCGTTTCAGACGTAGATAATAAGAACTGATGTAACCGAATTTATTATGCCACATACAAAGCGACCACTTAGAGTGCTTATCAGCGGAGGAGGTACCGGAGGACACATCTTTCCGGCCCTGTCAATTGCCGCTGCAGTAGAAAAGACCTGCCCCGGAAGCAAGATCCTGTTTGTTGGAGCGGAAAACCGCATGGAAATGCAGCGGGTGCCCGCCGCAGGCTACGAAATTGTTGGCCTACCCGTAAGCGGATTCGACCGGAAGCATCTGTGGCGCAATATCAAGGTAATTTTCAAGCTGCTCAAATGTATGCGCATGGCGCGCAGTATCGTCCGCGCCTTCAAGCCCGACATAGCCGTTGGTGTGGGCGGATATGCAAGCGGCCCGACGCTCAAAGCGGCACAGCGCGCAGGCGTACCCACTGTCATACAGGAGCAGAACTCTTATGCAGGCGTAACAAACAAACTGCTCGCATCCAAAGCCAAAGCGATATGTGTTGCATACGAGGGAATGGAACGCTTTTTTCCCGCGGACAGAATTGTTCTTACCGGAAATCCCGTACGCGCTCGTCTTCTTAACCCAGGAATAAGCAAAGAGGACGCCAAGCAGGCCCTCGGCTTCGACCCTGCCAGACCCCTTGTGATGATTGTCGGCGGCAGCCTTGGAGCGCTGTCAATAAACGAGGCGATGATGAAGACGGTACGCGAGGGGCGTGTTGCACAAGCGCCTTTCTCGGTGCTGTGGCAGACAGGCTCACGCTACATCGAACGCTGCCGCAAAGCCGAGGAGGAGCATCCGTCCGACAACCTCACCGTTACCGATTTCGTTACCGACATGGCTGTGGCATATCGTGCCGCCGACCTTGTCGTGTCGCGTGCCGGCGCTGGTACCATCAGCGAACTCGAACTGCTCGGCAAACCCGCAATCCTTGTGCCATCGCCCAACGTAGCCGAAGATCATCAGCGCCACAACGCCGAAGCACTCGCAGAGCGGGGTGCGGCAGGACTGGTGCCCGATGCCGATGTGAAAGAAATTCTGTGGGATGAGATCTCGACGGTAATAGGTAACACCGAAACACTTGCCGCGCTATCGCATAACATCAAGGCTATGGCGCTCCCCGACGCTGCAGAAAAGATTGTAGACGTCATGATAGATGTCCTCGATAACAAAACCGTAAAATAATGGAACTTAAAGATACCGAACGAGTATATTTCGTGGGTATAGGCGGCATTGGCATGGCCGCGCTTGCCCGCTACTATCTTGCCAACGGAATAGCCGTGGCTGGATACGACCGCACAGAATCCGTCCTTACCGACGATCTTGCCGCCGAGGGCTGCTTTGTAAGCTACAGCGACAGCATGGACGCTGTTCCCGAGGCCTTCCGCAACAGCAAAGGCACATTGGTTGTGTACACACCTGCCGTGCCGGAGAGCAATGTGCCGCTTACATTCTTCCGCGACGGAGGTTTCGAGATTCACAAGCGCGCCGCCGTCCTCGGACAGATCACACGCGCTTCCAGAAGCCTGTGCTTCTCGGGCACGCACGGCAAGACCACAACCTCCTCGATGGCAGCGCATATAATGCACACCGGTCCTGTGGGGTGCAACGCCTTTCTTGGTGGAATCCTACGCCGCTACAACAGCAATCTTATGCTCAGTTCAACCTCGCCGTACAGCGTTGTCGAGGCCGACGAGTTCGATCGCTCTTTCCATCAGCTGACACCTTACATCGCTGTGGTGAACGCAACAGATCCCGACCATCTCGATATCTACGGCACCGAAGAAGCATATCTTGAAAGTTTCGCGCATTTCACCGAACTGATACGCCCGGACGGCGCTCTGATTGTCCACACCGGCCTGAAACTGAAACCGCGTCCTGCCGCAGGCGTCCGCACCTATACTTTCAGCCGCCACGAAGGCGACTTCCACGCCGAAAACATCCGCATAGGCAACGGCAGCATCGTGTTCGATTTCGTGTATCCCGAAGGCTCCATAACGGATATCGAACTTGGAGTTCCTGTGGAAATAAACATCGACAATGCCGTAGCCGCCCTCGCTGCCGTATGGCTAACAGGTACACTCACCCCCGAGCTGGCACGCGAAGCTATCGCATCTTATCCGGGCGTGGAACGCCGTTTCCAGTTTCATCTCAAAGAACCTGGACGCGCCGTTATCGACGACTACGCCCACCATCCCGACGAACTGCGCCAGAGCATAGCATCGGTGCGCGCGCTGTACCCCGACAAAAAAATCACTGTGGCTTTCCAGCCGCATCTTTACTCACGCACCCGCGATTTCGCGCAGCAGTTCGCCGACGCCCTCTCCACAGCCGACGAAGTTGTGATGACCGATCTGTATCCGGCACGCGAAAAGCCTATCCCGGGCATCAGCTCCGAGACAATATTCTCCAAGATAAAAAACGATAAAAAAACGCTGATTTCGAAAGAGGATTTTGTCAAAACGATGAAAAACCGTAACTTTGAGATATTATTGACCGCCGGTGCCGGCGACCTGAGCCTCTATGTGCCCGCGCTCGTGGAGGCAATCACTGTCGGCAACGGCAAATAATAATTTGACAATCAGTAAACTGGCGCAATGTCGAGAAACACTATACTAATGTTTGTTCTGACGGTTATCATAATCGTCTACATCTGCTTTGCGCTCCCCTTCACGCACACGATGGCATCGGAGGCTCGCATGAGCAATCATATCGACATTGTGCTTTCCGATCCGGATTCGAAATTTGTAAACGTTTCCGACGTGATGCAGGAACTGAACGTAGACCCGGAAAAGATGGCGGCCGAAAAGCTGAAAACCTTCGACATAGCTACCTTGGAAAAGCGTCTGCGCGATTCCGACAAGTTACAGAGCGCCAACATTACGCTCACTACCGACGGTCGGCTTCAGGTGTACGTGGAGCCGATGGTACCTGTTGCCCGCGTGTTCGATACCACACGTCCATCGTACTATATCAACGCCTCCGGTAAACGAATCTCGGCCGATGTGCGTTATCATATAGACGTTCCCGTTTTAGTGGGCACTTTCGGCTCGGAATACCCGGCCCAGCGCCTTTTGCCGCTGTTGGATTATATCAGTTCCGATCCTTCGGCCAACGCGATGGTCGCTACTGTAACCCAGGAAGCCGACGGCAACATAATCCTTGTGCCGACAATCGTGGGCCATGTGATAAACTTCGGCGACACCTCTATGGTGGCCGACAAATTTATGCGGTTGCGGGCATTCTACCGCCATATTGCTCCCACAAAAGGCTGGAACACATACGACACCGTAGCCGTGAAGTGGCGCGACCGCGTTGTCGCCACTCGCCGCAACAAAGAGATGCCACCCGTTGCCGTACCAACCGAGGACGAAATGACAGGAGCCCTCGACATTGCCGACAACGAACCGTCTCCCGAGGATATAAATCCCGAAATCTTAGCCGACCAGAAACGAACTCTTCCTTAAAATCTTCCGCTAATGGAACCGAAATATATAGCAGCAATAGAAATAGCTTCTTCCAAAATCAAAGGCGCCATAGGCTACAGCGACGCCTCCGGCAACCTGTCCGTGCTTGCCGTGGAGGAAATGCCTGCGTCAAACAACGTACGCTATGGCCGCGTGCAGAACATACGTGAGGTATCATCGGCCGTCAACGACATCATCGCCCGGCTCGAGGCTTCTCCCGCCGTTGGCAAACGCCGCATACGCGCCCTCGCCCTGTCTATTGGCGGTCGCTCCCTCGCCGGCAAACGCGCACAGGCATCGGCCAAGTTCCCGGACGAATGCGAAATTACCGGCAAGCACATCCAGCGTCTTATCTTCGAGGCTAAACAGAACTTCGAAGCCGAAAAGCACATTATCGAAGCTATTCCTCGCAGCTATCTGGTCAACAACACCGCCACGGCACAGCCCGTAGGAACTTACGGCGACAGCCTGCGCGCCGAATTCCTTATGATTTCCTGCGCCCGGGAGACGATACAGAATCTCGAACGTATAAAATTCGCCGGATCGCTCACTCCGGAGGTAAAATATATAATAGACGCCAAGGCGACAGGCGATTTCGTCCTCACAGCCGACGACAAGGAACTCGGAACAGCACTTGTGGATGTCGGCGCCGAAACAACATCGGTGGCAATATACAAAAGCGGCACATTGGCATCGTTCCGCACTATTCCTATGGGCTCGCGTCTGATAAACCTCGATCTGGTGGCCGGCTTGGGCACAACCGAGGAAGGCGCCGAACGGATGAAACGCGAATACGCCGAAAAACCCGACGGCAGCGCCGAAAACGTACGCAACTACGTGCACTCCCGCTGCGGTGAAATCGCCGCCAACGTTTTCAACCAGATCGAAAATTCCGGTCTTGGAGCACAGGCCGTTACCAAGATTGTAATCACCGGCGGAGGCGCACGTATAAAGGACCTTGCAGAACAACTGTCGGCACTCTCGAAGCTGCCCGTTCGTCAGGCCGAGATGCCATCCGGAGTATCCTTCCGCGTGGCTGGCCGCAACGACGCAGCCAACATCGACATCGTAGCCCTTCTTTCTGCGGCGTCGCGTGTGTTCCAGACAAGCTGCATGGCCGACCCGGAACCCGAACAGGACGATACACCGGCCGAACAGGAACCGGTATTCGAAAATGTTACGGTGGAAAAAATCGAAAGAACCGCCGCCACCGAAACACCGACAAGGACCCGCGAAAACCGTCCCAAACCGGTACCTGTGCCCGACGACGAGGACGACATCTTGCGCGACGATCCCGACGGAGAGGCCGAACCCGAAGAGAAAAGCAAGCCTCACAAGCGCTTCGGCATTTTCGGCTGGGGCAGAAAACAATCCAGACGCGAGCAGAAGTTAGAAAAGAACGAATTCGAGGAGGAAGAATATGATGACTCCACCGAATACGAATCCGGACCAGCGACCGGAACGGCTGCCGACGACGATCACTTCGAAGACACTAAAAAGGGAATGGAGATTCTGCGCAACCGTTTCATAAAAATCTTCATGCCACCCGAGGGTGTTGCCGACGACGATGATGATAATGAAAAATAACAAAGCTCTCACCGCATAAAAATCAGCGAAATGACATATTACGATTCTGAAAATCCCGACTTGATCGACAAATATAAAAACGCCAACGAAGTTCTTGAGGGCGGTGCACCAACCATCCTCGCGATGGGTGTTGGCGGCGGCGGCTGCAACGCCGTGGCATATATGGCAAAGCAGAACGTTAAAGGAGTAGACTTTGTTGTGCTCAACACCGACCGCCAGGCTCTCCTTCCAATAGACGTTCCTACCAAGGTGCTTCTTGGCCCTAAGGTATGCAACGGCCTCGGAGCCGGCAGCAAGCCCGAGAAAGGCCGAGAGGCCGCCGAAGAAAGCGCCGAGGAAATTCTGAAGCTGCTCACGCCCGACGTGCAGATGGTATTCGTTACCGCTGGCATGGGCGGCGGCACTGGTACCGGCGCTGCTCCCGTGGTTGCAAAAATTGCCAAAGACAAAGGAATCCTCACTGTTGGCATCGTTACAATCCCGTTCTTCTTCGAAGGTATGGCTCGTATCAAATGTGCCATGCAGGGAGCTGCACTCCTGCAGGAGAACGTGGATGCTATGCTGATGATAAACAACGACCGGCTCAGCCAGATCTATCCCACAATGGCATGGCAGGACGGTTTCAGCAAAGCCGATGAAATTCTTACCACGGCCGCCCGCACAATCTCCGACATGGTTACCATACTGGCGAACATAAACATTGATATGCGCGACGTGGACACATGCCTGCGAAACGGACGCACGGCACTGATATCCGTGGGATACGGCGAAGGTGAAGGACGTCTGAAACATGCCATCGAGGACGCTCTAAACTCGCCCCTTCTGTGCGAGACAAACATTATGAGCGCACGCGAGCTCCTGTTCGCTTTCTACTACTCGCACGACCTCAATCCGCCGCTGCTGCTGTCGGAATCGTCAGAGGCCAACCAGCTTGTGGCTTCCATCAATCAGCGGGTTCACATCAAATTCGGATGGGGCTTCGACGATACACTCGGAAACAAGATTAAATTCACAATCCTGGCTTCCGGATTCGACATGTCGGTCGAGACAAACGGCATACACATCGACGACATCCACGGCGCCCGCGCAAACGACGACGACAAGGAAACCACTCCCGCCGACATCAAGGCCATTTCGGCAGCCTACGGTACCGACAAGGTCGACGATCTTATCCGCCGTCAGGAAACACAGAACTACTATATCCTCAGCCCCGACGAGCTGGACAGCGACGAGGCCATAGCACGCGTGGAAGCTACTCCTGCCTACAAGCGCGACAAGCGCAACGTTGCTGCACCGGCAAAAACCGCAGTCCCGAAACTCGAACCGCAGCAGCCCGCAGCCGAGAAACCAAAACCCAAAAACAACGACACCATTACCTTCTCCCTCGATGACCACTGATAAAAAACTACGTTTAGTTGTATCCACCGGTGCCGGTATGAGCGCCGAAAGCGGTATCCGCACCTTCCGCGACGCCGACGGCCTGTGGGAAGAATACCCCGTTATGGACGTAGCAAGCGCCGACGGCTTCCGCCGCAATCCGGAGCTGATACACAAATTCTACAACGAGCGCCGCAAGCAGCTCGGAGGCGCAAAACCAAACGCCGGTCATTTCGGCCTGCGCGAGCTTGAGAAATATTTCGACGTATACGTTATCACCCAGAACGTGGACGACCTGCACGAACGCGCCGGAAGCACCAATGTGATGCACCTGCATGGCGAACTTACGAAAGTGCGCGCCCTCGACGACGAATCCAAGGTGTACAAAATCGACTACAACGCCGAAACAACGCCGCAGACCGTTATCGACGGCCACCACGTGCGTCCCCACATCGTGTTCTTCCAGGAAGCCGTTCCTATGTTCGAACCTGCCACAGAGATAGCGGCTGAAGCCGACATCTTCGTGATAATCGGCACGTCATTAGTGGTGTACCCCGCCGCCGCGCTCCTCAACTACGTACGCAAAGGGACGCCCGTGTACTATATCGATCCCAACCCGTCCACTGTACCTGCCGGAGTAACACTTATCCGCAAACCGGCCACCGAGGGCGTCGCTGAACTCGAAAAAATTCTTATCGACAAATACTGTCGGTAAACGACAACATAAAACAACACAGACATAAACCAACCTGAAATCATGCTTCGAAAACTTATTATCACCGCAGCTGCCATGCTGCTGACAATCGGTGCATTCGCGGCCGACGAACCCGAAAAGCCCTGGAAATACGTCAACGCAAAAGAATTGCGTATCATCAACAAGGGTTTCAACGATACTGAACGCGACTTCTCTCGTCTGCCGGCATATCTTAAGGATAGTGTACGCACATCCCTGTGGGACCGTCAGCAGTGCTCGTCGGGAATAGGCGTACGCTTCGCCACAAACTCGTCGCGCATTGGCGTGCGCTACAAGCTGCATCTGAACACGCACATGATACACATGGCCGATACCGGCCTCAAGGGTACAGACCTGTATATTTTCGAAGGTGATTCGGTTTGGCGCCACGTAAACACCAACCGTCCATATATATCTGACAAATACCCTAAGGAAGAGAAGATTGTGGAATCGCTATACGTGAGCAACCTCGATACCGCACACACGACAGAATATATGGTTTACTTCCCTCTGTACGACGGTATAGAATGGCTCGAAATAAAGGTTGACGAGAACGCCGACATCAACGCCGGCGCCACATCGCTGATAGACCCCGACCGCAAGATTATCGCCTACGGCACCAGCATCCTGCAGGGAGGTTGCGCCTCGCGCACTGGTATGGCGGCCACAAACATACTGTCGCGCATGCTCAACGCCGAAGTTGTCAACCTCGGTTTCAGCGGCGACGGAAAGATGGACTCCGAGGTAGCCCGTGCATTGGCAAGCATTCCGGATGTGGACATGTATATCCTCGACCCGGTGCCCAACTGCACCGAAATGATGTGCGATACCCTCACTTACGGTTTTGTGAAAATCCTGCGCGACGCCAAACCCGACGTTCCCATTGTTATGGTGGAAGGACCGCTCTACCCATACTACCGCTACGACTCTTTCTTCAACAAATATCTCCCTGCCAAGAACGAGAAATACCGCAGGAACTACGATAAACTCAAGGCCGAGAATCCCGCCAACCTCTACTATGTGGACAGCGTTAACTTAGACGGCGTCGAAGACGACGGCACCGTGGATGGCATCCACCTCACCGACCTCGGCTTCAAATACTACGCCGAAAAACTATATCCCGAAATCCGTCCGATCCTCGACGCCAGTGTCGAAGCCAAGCATCAGCGCATAGCCGCCGAGAAAGCCAAGGCTCATACCAAAGACGGCAAGAAAAAAAACAAGAAGGCCGCAAAAGGCCGTAAGAACAAATAAATACAATAAGTACAATGTCAAACTGGTTTGAATGTAAAGTAAGATATGACAGACTGCAGGAAAACGGCTCTGTCAAGAAAGTAAATGAACCTTATTTAGTTGATGCGCTATCGTTCACAGAAGCCGAAGCACGCATCACCGAGGAAGTAAGTCCATACATCTCCGGGGAATTCTCCGTATCTGCCGTAAAGCGCACAAAAATCGCCGAAGTATTCTGGCAGGGCGGCGACCGCTGGTACCTTGTTAAGGTCGGCTTTATCACCATCGACGAAAAGACTGCCGCCGAAAAGCGCTCCAACTCGCTTATATTAGTACAGGCATCCGATTTCAAGGAGGCATTCGAACACTTCGAGGAAGGTATGAAAGGCACTATGGCCGACTACGATATCCTCTCCATCAGCGAAACGCCCCTTATGGACGTTTATAAAATGAAACTTACTGCAGAATAAGACTATGGGCTGCATAGCCGATTCAATCGCCGCCATCCGTTCCACGCTCCCGCCGGGCGTGGAGCTTGTGGCTGTTTCAAAATTCCATCCGGCCGAAGCTATCGCCGATGCCTACGCTGCCGGGCAACGACTGTTTGGCGAAAGCCGTGTGCAGGAACTGGTGAAAAAGATGCCTGTCCTGCCTGCCGACATACGCTGGCACTTCATCGGCCATCTGCAGACAAACAAGATACGTCAGCTGTTCTCCGCCGGTCCGGTTGCGATGATAGAGAGCATCGACACCGACCACCTCCTGCGGGCAGTCGACGCCGAGGCCGAACGGCTCGGCATCACGGCACGCGTGCTCATGCAGGTACATGTTGCCGCCGAAGAAACAAAATTCGGTTTCGGGCCCGACGAGCTTGTCGACTGGTTCCGCAGCCGCAACTTCGAGAATCTGAAAGCCACTCACATCTGCGGAATAATGGGAATGGCCACTAACACCGACGACACCGACCGTGTCAGTGCCGATTTCCGCGCAATAGCCGATACCCGCAATCGTATCTTAGAGGTCGCCCCCGACCTGCGAGGCTTCGACATCGTATCTATGGGAATGAGCGACGACTACCCCCTGGCCATCGCCGCCGGCAGTACTCTTATACGAATCGGCACAGCAATCTTCGGCGAAAGGCAGTATTGATAGAGATAAAGTTTGTTGTAGAATGTTATTTTTTATTAACAAGCGCAGCAATGACCCGATTTTTATTTTAGAGTAAGATTCGCTGCATAATCATCGTATTACCAAAGCATTGCATGACCGAAGGCCATAAATTTAGTTAACCGCGGGCGCTTGCCGCCCGTGGATTTTGTATACATCAACCACCAGCCCCGGAGGTGGCTGCACAGCGTTGTCCGCGAATTGCCTATGCAGCCACCTCCGGGGCTGAATATCAGTTGATTGCCTTTCCCCGCACACAAGTGTACGGGGTTAACTAAATGAATGGCCTCCGGCCATATGTATAATCATCTGGGAACAAAAACTTACAGATAATAATATTGCCGTGTTCTAACTGTCTTTGTACTCTATCACTTGGATATACGGCGAATTTTTATTAATTTTGTGGCACATCTTCGAGAGAGGAGGGAGCAAGAGCTTCCTCCTCTTTATATAGAGGTGCGTCCATACGTATGATAGATAAAGACTTATTGCAACACACCGTCGAAACGTCCATCGAAGGCACCGACCTGTTCCTTGTAGATATAACCGTGTCGTCCGACAATGACATTAACGTAGAGGTAGACAGCCCCACGGCAGTTGACATTGACGAATGTGCCGAAATAACACGAAACATAGAGGCGGTTTTCGACCGCGACGAAGAGGACTACTCCCTCACCGTCGGTTCTGCCGGCATTACATCGCCGCTGAAAATCCGCGCCCAGTTTGTAAAATATCTCAACAAAGACCTTGAGGTGCTAACACGCGACGGCCGCAAACTGCACGGCGTCCTTGTGGAAGTCGGTCCAGGCAACCCCGGCGACCGCGATATCGACTTCACCGTGGAAGTACTCACAAAAGTGAAGGAGGAAGGACAGAAGAAACCCGTGCTCCGAAGCCTGCCTGTGAAACTCACATCGGGCGAGTGCAAGCATGTCCGTTATGATTTGAAATTTTAAAAAAGTAAACAGCATAAATCCCCTAAAAAAGCAATGGCAAAGAAAGAGGACCGACCGAATATGGTGGAGCAATTCGCCGAATTCAAAGAACTGAAGAACATCGACAAGACTACTATGATAAGCGTGCTGGAGGAATCCTTCCGCAACGTGCTTGCCAAGATGTTCGGTACCGACGAGAACCTCGACGTTATCCTTAACCCCGACAAGGGCGACGTTCAGATTTTCCAGAACCTGGAAGTAGTGCCCGACGGCGAAGTTCAGGACCCCAACCTCCAGATATCTCTAACCGACGCCCGCGCCGACGACGACCCCGAGGCAGAAGTCGGCGAAGAGCATACCCGCGAAATCATTTTCGAGAAATTCGGTCGTCGCGCTATCCTCAACCTGCGCCAGACACTGCAGAGCCGTATCCTCGACCTGCAGAAAGAAGCTGTATACCAGAAATTCAAAGAACTGGAAGGCCAGCTCGTTACCGGCGAAGTTTACCAGACATGGTCGCGCGAGACCCTGCTGCTCGACGACGAGAAAAACGAACTGCTCCTGCCCAAGAGCGAGGCCATTCCCGGCGACTTCTTCCGCAAGGGCGAGACAGTACGCGCCGTAATCGCCAATGTAGACAACAAGAACAACAATCCCAAGATAACCGTATCGCGCATCAGCAACATGTTCCTGGAGCGCCTGTTCGAGCTTGAAGTACCCGAAATCCACGACGGCCTCATCAACATCCGCGCCGTGGCCCGCATTCCCGGCGAGCGCGCCAAGATTGCCGTAGAAAGCTACGACGACCGCATCGATCCCGTAGGCGCATGCGTAGGCGTTAAAGGCTCGCGAATCCACGGCATCGTGCGCGAACTCCACAACGAGAACATCGACGTTATCTGCTACACCAACAATCCGTCGCTGTTTATCCAGCGCGCCCTCTCGCCCGCCCGCATTTCCACCATCCGTCTCGACGAGGAAGCCAAGAAAGCCGAAGTATTCCTGCGCCCCGAAGAAGTATCGCTCGCTATCGGCAAGAACGGCCACAACATCAAACTGGCCACCATGCTCACCGGCTACGAGATTGACGTTTACCGCGATACCGAAATGATTTACGAGGACGATATCTTCCTTGATGAATTCCGCGACGAAATCGACGCATGGGTTATCGACGCACTCAAGGAAATTGGCTGTGTAACCGCCAAGAGCGTGCTCAACACTCCGCGAGAGACACTACTGGAGAAATCCGACCTCGAGGAAAGCACCATCGACGAAGTTCTCGCCGTACTCCGCAAGGAATACGAAGACGATGAACCTGCCGACGAAGAACCGGCAACCGATGGCGAATCCGCAGCCGAGGAGGATGCACGAGAGGAAGCAGAACCAGAAACCGAGGGCCAAAAATAAGGTCCGGCACCTCTCTCCCATCGGTTTTCATCTGTTTAATCCCCTCAACATCAAAAGCGAACAAAACAATTTATGGCTAAAATAAAGATAAGCAAATTAGCAAAGGACCTTAACGTGTCGGTAACCACCGTTATAGAATTCCTTCGCAAGAAAAACATCAACATCGAAGAGAATCCCAACGCACGCCTTGAAGAGAATGTCGCCGAACTTCTCACCACCGCTTTCGCGAGCGATAAGGATCTCAAGAACCGCTCGACGCAAATAGCCACCGAGCGCAAAGAAAGCCGGCAGAAAACTGCCGAGCCCGAGCGCCAGGCGCCCGAGGAGATTAAACTGGCTCCTACCGCCCAGAAACCACACATTCTGTACAAACTGGAACTGGATGCCAACGGTAACCCTGTTTCGCGCACTCCGGCACCAAAGCAGGAGCAGCCAAAGCAGGAACACCCTAAAGCAGAGGCTCCGAGAGTGGAAGCTTCCGGGAAATCCGAAGTATCGGACAAATCAGTCGTATCCGACAAATCGGACAAGCCTGAGAGAACCGATAAATCTGATAAGCCCGAAATCTCCGCCCCCAAGGCTCCCGAAAAACCCAAGACAGAACCTGCCAAACCCGCGGCACCCAAGCCTGCGGAACAGCCAAAGGTGGAAAAACCGAAAGCAGAGGCTCCAAAACCCGAACAGCATAAAGCCCCGGCACCCAAACCCGTGGAACAGCCCAAAGCAAAGCCTGAAGTAAAGGCTCCCGAAGCTATGGCACAGCCGAAGCCCGAACCCAAGAAAGAAGAAAGTGCACCCGAAACACCCGAGGTATTTACCTTGGAGCGCAGCACACCCGCGCCCAGTCTTAACATTGTAGGCAAAATCGACCTCGACGCCCTTAACCAAAGCGTGCGTCCCAAGAAAAAATCGAAAGACGAACGCCGCAACGGCCGTGGCGGCAACGGCAATGGTGCCAACGGCGGCGGTGGCGAAGGCGACCGCAAGAAACGACGCCGTATAGCCGGCAAGGAAAAGGTCGACATCGAAAAGGCAGGGCGCCAGGCAGCCGACGCCCGTCAGAACGAAGGCGGACGCCGCAATGGTGATGGCCGTCAGGGCGCCGAAAACCGTCAGAACGGCGGCGACGGTCGTCAGGGCAACAACAATAACCGACGCAACAACAATAACAACGCACCCAAACAGCAGCGCCGTCAGCAGCCCGTTCAGCCTGAGGTAAGCGAGGAAGATGTACAGAAGCAAGTTAAGGAAACACTTGCACGCCTCACCGCCAAGGACAAAGGACTGAAGAAAGGCGCCAAGTGGCGCAAGGAAAAACGCGAGGCCAACGCTACACGCGAACGCGAGGCAATGAAAGCCGAAATGGCAGAAAGCCGCGTGCTCAAAATCACGGAATTCGTTACCGCCAACGACCTTGCGGTGATGATGGATGTGCCTGTGAACAACGTTATCGCGACATGTATGAATCTCGGCGTAATGGTGTCCATCAACCAGCGCCTCGACGCCGAAACCATCAATATCGTGGCCGACGAATTCGGCTTCACCACCGAATACGTCTCCGCAGAAGTTGCCGACGCCATCCACCAGGAGGAGGACAAGGAAGAAGATCTGGAAGCACGTCCGCCCATCGTTACCGTCATGGGCCATGTGGACCACGGCAAGACCTCGCTGCTGGACTATATCCGTAAAGCCAACGTTATTGCCGGTGAGGCCGGCGGTATCACGCAGCATATAGGCTCGTACAGCGTCAAGCTGCCCGACGGACGCCACATAACCTTCCTGGATACCCCGGGCCACGAGGCATTCACCGCAATGCGTGCCCGCGGAGCCAAGATTACCGATATTGTAATCATCATCGTTGCCGCCGACGACAACGTGATGCCGCAGACTGTGGAGGCCATCAACCATGCTTCCGCAGCCGGCGTACCCATTGTATTCGCCATCAACAAGATAGACAAGCCTCACGCCAACCCCGACAAAATCAAGGAGGAACTGGCCGGTATGAACTACCTGGTTGAGGAATGGGGCGGCAAATACCAGAGCCAGGACATTTCTGCCAAAAAAGGTACCGGCGTGGAAGAACTTATGGATAAGGTGCTCCTCGAAGCCGAACTTCTCGACCTCAAGGCAAACCCGAACCGCCGCGCCGTTGGCGCAATTATAGAATCGTCGCTCGACAAGGGCCGTGGCTATGTAGCTAACGTGCTTGTGCAGAACGGTACGCTGCATGTGGGCGATATCGTACTGGCAGGCAACCACTACGGCCGTGTACGCGCCATGTTCAACGAACGCAACCAGCGCATCAAGGAAGCCGGCCCCGCCACACCTGCACTTATCCTTGGCCTGAACGGGGCACCGCAGGCCGGCGATACCTTCAATGTGCTCGAAACCGAACAGGAGGCACGCGAAATCGCCACCAAGCGCGAACAGCTTGCACGCGAGCAGGGTCTGCGCACAACCAAGATGCTCACCCTTGAGGATATCGGCCGCCGCAGGGCAATCGGAAACTTCCAGGAACTCAACATCATCGTCAAAGGCGACGTGGACGGTTCCATCGAGGCACTTTCCGACTCCCTCATCAAACTGTCTACCGACGAGATTCAGATCAACGTCCTCCACAAGGCCGTGGGCGAAATCTCCGAGAGCGATGTAACACTGGCTGCCGCATCTGATGCCATCATTATCGGCTTCCAGGTACGCCCGAGCCTCGCCGCCCGCCGTGCCGCCGAACGCGACGGCGTACAGATTCGTCTGTACTCCGTGATCTATCAGGCTATCGAGGAAGTGAAGGACGCTATGGCCGGCCTTCTCGCTCCCGAAATCAAGGAAGAGATTACAGGCACCGCCGAAGTGCTCGAGACATTCCACGTCAGCAAGGTCGGCACCATCGCCGGCGCGATGGTACGCGAAGGCAAGCTGAAACGCGGCTGCAAGGTACGCCTTATCCGCGACGGTATCGTGCGCTACACCGGTGAACTCGGCTCGCTCAAGCGTTTCAAGGACGACGTAAGGGAGGTTCAGGCCGGTTACGATTGCGGTCTGTCCATCGCCGGATTCAACGATATCAAAGTAGGCGATATGGTGGAAGGCTTCGAGGAAACCGAAGTAGCCCGCACCACAATCGATTGATATTAAAACAAATAGTTGCGCCGGTTCCAGCTGGAACCGGCGCATATTTTTTATAATGCAAAGCAAGATATACCTGAGCCTGGGCTCGAACAGCGGCGACCGCCGTGCGTTCCTGCAGGCCGCACTCGCAAAAATCGGAGAACTCGGCAGTGTGCGCGCCTCGTCGGAGTACACAGGCGCACCGGTAGGCTTCTGCAGCAACAATGAATTCATAAACATTGCCGCCGTCCTCACCCTCGAGCGCACGGAAAAATGGACGCAAGCCGAGGCAGAAGCGCTTCTGAGACAGCTGAAAACCATCGAACATGAACTGTCTGCAATGCCCCACCGCAACGCCGACGGAACTTACCGCGACCGCGAAATCGACATTGATATAATCGCTATCGAAGGCTATAGCCAACGCACCCCGCTTCTCATCCTTCCACACCCACGTGCCGCAGAGCGTCCTTTCGTGACTGTGCCGCTTGCCGAGATAGCCCCTGAAGCCATCGCCTTACTTGCACAACACCTATAAAGATCTGCATACTTTTTTGCTTAATTGCATCTTTTATCGGAATTTGTTTCCGTGCATTTAAAATATTCTTATTACCTTTGCTGCCAGACTATGAAGCCTTGCAACCGACAGGTAGAATAGTCAAGACATACAGGAGCGTTTACATGACGCTGTGTTTGAGACAAATCGGAATCTTGCAAACATTACGTATTACAGTCTTGAATATAGCAACGGTAGATGCCCGTGGTATGATTATACCGACTCCCGTAGAGACCCTTGAGGCAGATATTGTGTCCTTTCGGATGCAAACACCCTGCTTGCCTCGTTTCTTTACGGCTTAGTATTATTCATATCGGCGTGGGCTCTAACGTTGTCTGTTCAACTGTAATGGGCAATGCAAGAGCCTCGATTTGTGGAACGGACAACTGTCCGGGTCCACGTTTTTTTTATGTGTGAACCGAACTTTTATCCGGGATGTATGCTGCGAACCATTCATTAACCCGAACACCGGCTGTGTCCAAGCGGTTTCCGCACTATCTGGCCGATGTCATAAAAATTTACATATGAAAAAACTAAAAATTTTGGCGCTCATTTTCGTATTAAGCGGCACTGGATTCATTGCGCCGCATGCCTCGGCTGCGGAAGATTTCCATCCTTATCTCGAAGGATACGGTACCGAGGAGTCTCCGTTGCTTATCCATACCGAGGAAGATTTGTTGTTCGTACGCGAACTAATGGAAAAACGGGAAGACATCACCATCGGAAAGTATTTCCGCCTCACGGCCGACATACGCCTGAACGACAGGGTGCTCGATGATGACGGCTCGCTGCTTGAGGCAGATACCGCCGGTATGAAGAAGTGGATTCCGATAGGCTATGGCGAGACCCTGCGGCCTTACCATGCTTTCCGGGGAAATTTCGACGGCAACGGCCATACTATATCCGGCATTTACATCAATGAACCCGGAGCGAGCGACCGCGGCTTTTTCGGATATATACACAAAGACGGCGTTGTGCGTAATCTCCGCATTGCCGACAGCTACATCTATGGCAGCGAAGCGGTGGGTGCCGTGTGCGGGCACTGCCACGACGGACAAGTCATCAACTGCGAAAGCAGCGCATCAGTCATCTCTACCGGCGCGTCCCTGCAGGCCGGAGGCATTGCGGGTGTTGTCGACGGTTATGACGGCCGTCTTCTATCCTGCCGCAACTACGGCAAGGTTACAGGCGTTTCCGCGCCAAACGAATATGGCGAGCTATATAATTGCTACACCGGCGGCATCTGTGGACAGGTGTCATCGGCCACGGTTGACAGCTGCACCAATGCCGGTGTCGTGCTTGCCGACGGCTGGGGCGCTGTAGGCGGTATAACCGGAACGGTAACAGGCGGAGGCTCTGTCCGGTGGAGCATCCACAAGGGATATGTATCCAGCACTATCGGCGCAAGTATCGGCGGTATAGCAGGCAACAACTGGCAGACCGTGTCGGGGTGTACTAACGAAGGCAGCGTAGTTGCCACCACCGAAAAATCGAACATCGGCGGTATCGTGGGCACGTCAAGTTTTAACTCCCGTATATACAATTCTTCCAACAAGGCCGACATTATTTGCACTCTGCCGAATGTCAATCTTGGCGGCATAGTGGGAAACATGGACGGAGGCCGTGAATACGACACCTACTATACTCCGATGGTTTATACCAGTGTAAACGATGGCACTATACAGACCACCGACGCATCCAGCCGCGCCGGCGGCATAAGCGGCAAAAACTATTGCGCCGAAATACACAGCTGCGAGAACAGGGGCCATGTTATATCTGCATCCACCGCCGGCGGCATAAGCCCGATATGTGAGTTCCACTCAAACATTTCCGGCTGCGGAAACAGCGGGACGGTAGAGGCTGCGGACTATGCCGGAGGTATCGTGGGGGACACCAACGGCTCGGTCGACAACTCATGGAATACCGGCAATATTCTCAATTCCTCCGACAACGGCGACGCTGGAGGTATTGCGGGCTATACCTCGGGGAGCATAAGATATTGCTTCAATACCGGCGAAATCTCACATGCGACAAAGGGAGGTGGCATTGCAGGCAACAATGCAAGCCGCTCGCATCTTTCCAATTGCTACAATGCCGGATACATACACACCTCAAATACCGGTGCCACAATTGGCGGACTTGGCGGAGGTAACGGCTCTGTCACCAACAGTTACAACACCGGCACGGTATGTGCGGACGGCGACAACAGTACCGCCGGCGGCTTAGTATACAACACATGGCAGTCTTTCGACAGCCACGGGAACCGTTCCGGCAGCAGAGTGGAAAACAGTTATAATGCCGGGAGCGTGTGCGCCACCGGGACAGGATGTGCTTTGGGCAACATAGCAGGCTCATACAATTACAGCGATGCCAGCGGATTGTTCCGCAACTGCTACTATCTCGAAGATATGCTGCATGGCGAAGGATATACGTGCGACGACACGAAAAATACATATCTCACAGCCATTGGCCCGGACGCTCTGAAAAATCTCACCCCAGAACTCAACGTGAAAGACTGGTGGGACGAAACCCCGGATGCCTTCGTTCAGGGCTATGGCCGCCCCGTTTTCAACGTTACAGGTGCCGACAACGCACACATGGCATTCCGCGTGGCCACCCTCGGCGGAGACTCTGTATATGTCGATCTCGGTGCACCTGTAGACAACATGTTCTTCACATCACCGGATACAGGAATGGTGCTCGATGCCTATAATGTTATAAACAACGATACCGTTAGGCGGGCCATGCTTGTCGACGGACACAATCTGACCATTGACAAGCCCGTGGAAGCACGCACCCTAACATATATCCGCAATCTGGCCAATACAGTCCAAGGGGCAGCCTGCCTTCCTTTCATCCTTAACAGCGACGATCTTCCTGCAGGCATGACCGTCATACAACCTTTGAGAATGCAGGATAACGGCAGCATGCTGATAAACAAAGTCGAGCACCTGCAGGCAGGAGAGCCGTTCCTGTTCTACGTTTCCGAGGGTATCGAAGAATGGTCCGTAACAAAGCAGAACGTGAAGATTTTGCCCGAGCCTGCTGATACCTCTTTGCTGCGGGGTACATTCTGCGGTTTTGGAGAATGGACTTCGGGCTGTTATCTACCGTCCGACGAGCGTTCTGTCTATCGTCCTGCACAGATGGGAGAGGTAATTCCGGCTTTCAGGGCCTACATCAAGGCCGACGAGAGCTCGTACGACACCATCATACTGACCGAAAACGAAATATCAGCAGTGCCCGAGATGCGGGCGCCGGCAGTATCCGTAACGGCATCCGGCCGCAACATCGTGGTCAAAAACGCCGGAGGGAAAGCTGTCGGCGTATTCTCCGCCGCGGGAACATGTATCTTCAGTCCAGCTATAAGCAAAGGCGATACTGTCATTCCGGTAAATGAAGGTGGTGTATATATCGTAACAGCAGATGGTCTGGCGTCGAAAGTTTTAGTAAAATAAGAATCAATATTAAATTTTACGCGTCCTGTCTCCGAGGTCTCCCGGAGGCAGGACGCGCATTTCTGACATTTAACGACATTTTTTTTGACATAATGCCAAACTTGACTATCTTTGCATATCAATGAAGAAATAATGGCACAAGTACAACTATATCTCACCAAATCGCAGAAAGGTTTCTCAAGTTTAGGCAATATAAATCCGTCGGAAGATGTTGCCAGACATATCCGGGACTTTGGGCCGGCCCTGGAAATCCTGCACTACGATGCCACTGTTCCTCAGATTTTCTACTTGATAAAATATCTGGAAGACGGGCTGATGCTTACGCTTATCCGCCCGCTGCCGGACAGCATACACGACAACATCGCCGCTTCGCTATTTTTCCCGTCGGGCCTGAAACTTGATGCAGATGAATTCATCGAGATGGCCGATACCGTAGCTGAAGAACTCCTCAACGCCGACAGCCCCGCCGACGTCTCGCTCAACCACCTGCGCAAGCTACTTGCCCGCGAGTTACCGATGGATACCAACAAAGCCCATTTCGTGCCATCGACGGGCCAGACTTTCGCCTACGCCATAATAGGCGGCGATAATCCGACACTACGAGACTTTGCCGAACTGAGATTCTATCAGCCCGAATATGCCCGATATGCCGGCGTACTGCTTGTAGACTCCGAGTCCGGCACTACAGGACGCGAACATTCGCACAACGTATCCGGTCCGCTTCGCCAGATGCTTACCGTGCTGCCGCCGCACGCTACTCCCGAAAATTTTCTTCCGAGTATAGACCACGTTACTTTCCGTCATCCGGTACTCGCCGGAGAGGGCGACGAGCTGACTATTGTATGGCGCCGTAGCGGTTTCGAACCTGTTACACAGAAATTCAAGGTGGAGAAAAATTTCGCCACCGTGCCGCAGTGCGATACCTCTGCAGCGCGCAAAATCATTACTCCTGCTTCGTTTTTAGTGGTAGAGCAAAGCTCCCGCAAGCCCATAAAGGACTACACCGTAAAAGTGAACGGCACTGTTATAAGCGAAGCGACGCCATTCGATTTCGAACAGCTGAACAAAGCCACTGTAGAGATAACCGCCCCGGGATATTTCAACTTTGCCGGAACCGTAGACCTTGCCATAACGCCACAAGCCACCGTGCAGCTACGCAAGCAGCACAAGAGCTACCGCTTCGACATGCCGTTAGACACTCCCGAGCCTTTGGAACCACTGCGCATATACATAAAAACGCTCAAGCCTCTGCATAAATGTCCCATCGAGGGCTATGACATCGCAGGGGACAAGCTTATAGAAGGAGGCGAGCCCAACAACCTGCAGTACATCGGCAAGAAAGAAAAGAAAAACAACCTGATACTCGTTGCCGTTGCCGTGGGAGCGCTTATCGCCGGCTTTCTAATAGGCGCGTTCGTTTTCTGGAACGGCAAGAAAGTAGCGTCCGAAACTACCGCACCACAGATCGAAGAGGCTGCACTGGTGGCCGCCCCTATTCCTGTTCCAAAACCGGAAAGCACACCGGCCGACAGCAACAAAACCGAGACACAGAAACCTCAGGCCGAGACCACAGAACAACCGATACCTGCCGCATCCACCCCGCCCGCACAGTTCACCGCAGCCGACTATGCCAAAGGCGTGGAATATCTGCAAGCCCATAAAAGGTGGAATCGCGACGAGATGCAGGCCATTCCAGCCCTTGCAGGCCTGTTCGACGACCTGAACACCTACAATTTCGAGCGCATAAAAACTTTCTGGGCTCCCAAATTAGCCGATTCCAAAAACTTCGCCGCCGTGGTGCGCGCCGTAGAAGGCTCGACAACCAAACGCGACCCGCGCACAGGCAAGCATGCGCCGACCTACAACCCCGAAGGCGACAACTCCTTCGGATGGTTGGCTTATACATACTGGATAGATCCTTGACATTCATTCTTTTAGCATAAATCCCATGTTTTCTGGCATAGTAGAAGAAGCAGCACGTATAGTAGCTGTAGAACATAACGAATCCAATGTAAACCTAACGGTAGCGTGTTCGTTTACCGATGAACTGCACATCGACCAGTCGGTATCCCACAACGGCGTCTGCCTCACAGTTGTAGACATACGCCCCGACGGCACATACGTTGTAACCGCCATCCGCGAAACCCTTGAGCGCTCCAATTTAGGGCTGCTGCACCCCGGCGACCTTGTCAATCTGGAACGTTCCATGCTTATGAACGGGCGCCTTGACGGCCATATCGTGCAGGGGCATGTGGACACCACAGCACGCTGCACGGCCATAGAGGACGCCGACGGCAGCAGGTATTTCAAATTTGAATACAGCGTTTCGCCGGAGATGGCCGCCAAAGGCTACATGACAGTTGAAAAAGGTTCGGTAACAGTAAACGGCGTAAGCCTCACCGTGTGCGACAGCACCCTGAACAGCTTCCGTGTCGCAATCATCCCCTACACCTTAGAGCATACCAACTTCCGCGCTATCGAAGTAGGCAGTGTTGTGAACCTTGAATTCGACATCATCGGCAAATACCTTGCGCGCCTTGCCGAAATAAAGGAATCCTGATAACGGGACGGGGCTATGGAGAAGGTGATACAGTACATGTGGCAGCACAGGCTGTGGCGCCCATCGCCCCTGACAACGGTGTACGGCGAACCTGTGGAGGTTCTCGACCCGGGCATGCAGAATCTTGATGCCGGACCAGACTTTTTCAACGCGAAGATTCGGATAGGCAACCGCACATGGGCCGGAAATGTGGAGATTCACGAACGGGCCTCCGACTGGAAGCGCCACGGGCACGACAGCGATCATGCCTACGATTCCATTATTCTGCATGTGGTAACGGCCGACGATGCCCGCATAATACGTTCCGACGGTTCTGAGATACCTCAGGCCGTACTGCCATCGGCCCTCGATTTCAAGAAAATATACGACCGCATGACAACCTCGCCCGCATGGGAACTGCCATGCGGTGCAATGCTGGCCGACATTCCGGCACTCTACCGCACCGACTGGCTGACATCGCTCGCCTTCGAGCGCATCCACGCCAAAGCAGAACACATGGGCGAAATCATGCGGCGCACCGGCCACGAATGGCGTGGTGCGGTGTACGTTCTTCTTGCCCGCGCACTGGGCTTCGGCATAAACGGCGATGCGATGGAACGTCTCGCTCTCGCCACGCCGCTGCAAGCGCTTATTCATCATCAGGGCGACATCCGTGCCGTCGAAAGCATGATGTTCGGCCAGGCCGGATTCCTGGACACACAGCCCGGTGGCGAAGCGGAGGAAAAATATCTTGCCGCACTCAGGCAGGACTACGGCTTCCTGCGCAAGAAATACAATCTGAAACAACCTGGCGATTTAGGATGGAAACTCGCGCGCATGCGGCCACAGAACTTCCCCTACCGACGTATCGCCTACCTTGCCCGGATGGTATGCGACGGCTTCGGCATAGCCGCCGAAATGCCGTCGACAGACAGCATCGATGCCGCCAGACGACTTTTTGCCATATCTCTCGGCGATTTCTGGGCAACGCACTACAGTTTTACTCCCGCCGCCGACCGTCCGGGTCCGCAGCTAAGCAAACGCGCTGTGGACATTCTTATAATAAACGTCGTGGTTACGGCAATGTACGCCTACTCCAAAATCTACGGCGACCGTAGCAGTCTGGAAAAATGCGTCGGACTTCTACAAAGTCTTCCTCCGGAGGACAACCGCATAACACGTCTTTTCACGTCTGCAGGCATAGAGTGCCCCGATGCTTTCACGAGCCAGGCGCTTATTCAACTGCGCCGCTGCTACTGCGAACCGCGCAAGTGCCTGCGTTGCCGCTTCGGATCGCGCCTGCTCAACAGCAGCTTCCGTACACGGTAGCTGCTCGCGGGTGCCAAAACTGTCAAAAATTGCATTTTGCGACACCATTCCCAAAGCTGCCACTTGACATACAACGCCTGTGGCGCTGCACCAGCACAATTTAACGGACAAAAACATTGCTTAACAACATATAAAATTTTTTGGATTATTGATATATATATCCTATATTTGGCCGAAACAAGAACGAGTAATCCTTTCAACTAATTGCAACTACATAACTACTATTCACAAATATCTGCAAAATGCTATGAAACTAAAAATTCTTTTTCTTGCTCTTGCATCATGTCTTTCAGTGCCACATTATGCAAACGTTGTTGAGCAGATAACTGATTCAGCCGACTCGTCTCTGCCTGTTAAAGACGTCGGATTTGCTACCGACGGAATTTACAACTACAAAACGTTCTGCGTAGAAGCACCCGCAGAAAGAGATTACTACACCCAGCTCTGGCTATTGCCTGCACGCTATGCCGACAATAAGTACACTCCTTTCTATATCTTCGTAAACGGGGAGTATGCCGATTGCATAACTATGCGTTCCGGTAATTGGCAGGTTGCGGAACCGGACGGCGACGGACGGCTACACCTTATCGAAGGTATAAATTATATTTCCGTTGCAACACGTGCTCCCGAAGCTCCGGACGTCGAGACGATAAAAGTGGCTGAGTACTATCGGAATGCTGCAATTTCTTCTCTTGCCTACGACGAATATCTCGCAAAAGCAATGAAGAACAATAATCCAGGCACTCTTGCCGGACCCCAAAAATCATATCAGTATTTTGACAAAGTCCACTTGGTCTATTCTTTCTATAAGAGATACTATATACCAAAGGGGCGAACTCTTATAATAAATACGTCAAGCAAGGTTCCGCATGATGTCGATGTTATTTTCTATGGATATTCTAAAATAAAAATGCCAGAACTCGAGGTTCCATTTTATACCGTACCCCTTAAGACTTCTCAAGCGGAAAAGATTATTCCTGTGCCTACAGATCCTGCAAAGATTGATTTCTTCACCAATACAGAAAAGATGCAGGGCTATAACTGGAAAGGCGTTTCTGAAAAATCAGATAAAACGGGAATGCAGACGTTAAAATTACAGATGTCGGCACCCGAAGAAGGCCATTACCTAATTCGCTTCCGTTCAAGAGAAAACGAACAAGCGGGAACCATAAACGTAAATATAAACGGAAAATATTTTTTCGATTCTGTACCTGTGAATTATGTTTACAAAGATGTTGAATTCAAGTCTGATAATTCGGAATATTCCGCCAGTACTATAACAGAGGTTGCTGACAACGTAGACCCCATACTTTTTATACACGGAAATGACGGAGACAGAGTTGTGGCGTTCAATGACGATGTCAAATACGAATATTCCGACGAAAATAAATATGATTCATACATCAAACAAAAATTTCGTATACCGACTACTCGCATAAGTCTTTCCAATATGAATTCTTTGATTCCTGATAATATATACACTACTCTTATTGCGGGTTCCGTTGATGCATATAGCAGGAAACCGAAGAAAGCCGCCACTGCTTCAGTAAGCGAACCGGCAGAAAAACACAGTAATATTAGAATATCTAATATTGCCACGAATGATTCTCCTATTATTATTTCTTCCAATAAACCGATAATAAATGTATCGGTATATTCTCTTATCGGACGCCAGCTGTATTCCGCCAGCTTCAACAGTTGTATAGTAGAAATTCCTACGTCAGCTATGAAAATGCCCGGAGCGGGCATTTTCATTGTTAATGCATCTGCCGACGACGAAACATCATCCAAAAAAGTTCTTATAAAATAAAATCCTATCAGCTATGAAAAGACTATTATTCATCATATTTGCAACTATCGCCATAATCTCTATATTTGCGCAGGACTGCTATTATATTATTGGAGACAAAAAAGAATACCTCACAATTGACAGCAGTACGGTTGTCTCATTTACATCTCAAAATGAAAACGAAGCTGTTCCCAGTCATTTATCGTTAGTTGATTCGGCTTCCCGCGACGGGATGGTCCTTAAAATATACAATGTAACACTTCCTAAAAGCAAGTTTGATTTGCAAAATCGCAAATATTTCCCCAAAAAGTTAAGTTTAACTCCTTGCTATCGCGACTCAAAAGGAAATTTAAAAATTCCGGGCGGTTATATTAGTATTAAACTTAAAACGGAAGAGAATCTTGAAAAACTTAATGATATAGCAAAAAAAATAGGTTTGACAATAAAAGGCTCATCGGTATTGAAAAGTTGGTATTCATTAATTGTACATCCTGACAAAGGCCTTGACCCGATAAAAATAGCCAATCAACTTCTTGAGACCGAGTTATTTGACTTTGTCGAACCTGTATTCTATCAAAAAGACATTCTTGAGATTTCATACGATTCCCTCGTACATAAACAATGGGGATTATATAACAACGAGAATCCAATGTATGACATTTCATTAAGCGAAGCATGGAACTATGCGACCGGCAGAGGGATAAAAATTGCCATAATCGACAATGGCGTAGATTCTACCCACATCGACCTCGCAAAAAACATGAACAAAAAAAGTTACGATGCCGAGGGAGATTCCCTGTATAACAAAATATACAACGATCATGCAACCCATTGTGCAGGTATCGCTGCGGGAATAAGAAACAACAAAAAGTTTATCGCCGGAGTTGCTCCCGATGTAAAGATTATGTCCGTAAGAATCAATACGACGAATTACGATCCTCTTTCAATAGCTTCGGCAATTGCTTGGGCTTGGGAAAATGGTGCTGACATAATCTCATGCTCATGGGGACTGAACGATTCGTTTGCAAATATCACGAACGCAATCAATTCAGCTTTGGCATATGGCAGAAACGGCAAAGGGTGCGTGATTGTAAAATCTGCCGGTAACGGAAACACGATAACATTCCCCGGCGATCAACCCGGAGTGATAACTGTGGCAA
>CABPYL010000018.1 GCA_902461565.1 uncultured Porphyromonadaceae bacterium | reverse complement strand
CGCCGACGACTTCGCCGACACGGACTGGTTCAAAGAACTGCTCCTGAAGTAAAACCAACTCTCTCCTGACATTCATCTCTCCTTTTTCCATTTTACCATTTGCGCATATTCTTAAAAATTTTCAGGGCGGGGTATTGCAGTATTCAAAATTATGCCTTAAATTTGCGGCTTAAAATTTCCAAGCGATGCATTCCTGTGGTAGACTTATATGCCGAAGCTGCTATATGACGCCGGGCGACGACGTCAGCCGCACTGCCCGCCTGCGCACCGCTCTACACCACGATATAACACGCCCGCTTGCCCCCTCCGCAAACGGGCGCGCTCTTTTTTCTGTATCCAATTGTACATCATATAATTTCTATGTCGACCAGTTTACGTTTTAAAATGGTGGAGGAGGCTTTCGACCGTAAAGCCGCTCCCGTCTCTATCCCGGACGAGCGTCCCGAACAGTATTATGGTGAACTCGTTTTCAATCGCCAGAAGATGTTCGAATACCTTCCCAAGAAGGTGTACGACCAGCTTATCTACGCTATCGAGAACAAGAAACCCCTGGGCCGCGAGCTCGCCGACGAAATCGCCGACGGCATGCGCCGCTGGGCAATAGACAACGGCGCCCGCCACTACACCCATTGGTTTGCACCTCTTACCGGCGGAACGGCCGAGAAGCACGATGCTTTCATCGAGCACGACGGCAAGGGTGGCGTGGTAGAGGAATTTTCCGGCAAACTGCTTGTGCAGCAGGAGCCTGATGCCTCCAGCTTCCCCAACGGCGGTATCCGCAACACTTTCGAGGCCCGCGGATATTCCGCATGGGATATCTCCTCGCCCGCTTTCATTCTGGACCAGACCCTGTGTATCCCCACAGTCTTTATCTCTTATACCGGCGAGTCGCTCGACTACAAGACGCCGCTGCTGCGCGCGCTCAACAGCGTGGACAAGGCTGCTACTGCCGTTGCCCGCTACTTCGACCCCGAGGTGAAGCATGTGATTTCATATCTTGGATGGGAACAGGAGTATTTTCTTGTGGATGAATCGCTGTACAGCGCACGTCCCGACCTTGTTATGACAGGCCGCACGCTCATGGGCCACGAAAGCGCCAAGAACCAGCAGCTGGAGGATCACTATTTCGGCGCCATTCCTTCGCGCGTGGAGGCTTTCATGCTCGATCTTGAAATACGCTGCCACCGTCTGGGAATTCCCGTAAAGACCCGCCACAACGAGGTTGCTCCCAACCAGTTCGAGTGCGCGCCCATATTCGAGGAGACAAACCTCGCCAACGACCACAACCTTCTGCTGATGTCGGTAATGGCCGAGACGGCACGCCGCCACAACTTCCGCGTGCTGCTGCACGAGAAGCCTTTTGCTGGCATAAACGGTTCGGGCAAGCACAACAACTGGAGCCTCGGCACCGACCGCGGCGCAATGCTGTTCTCGCCGGGCCGCACGCCGCTGGACAATCTGCAGTTCATCACCTTCGTTGTCAATGTAATGGCCGCAGTACACCGCCACAACGGTTTGCTCAAGGCTTCCATCATGTCGGCAACCAACTCCCATCGTCTGGGCGCCAACGAGGCACCGCCGGCAATCATCTCCATCTTCACCGGCAGCCAGCTCGCCGATATTCTCCAGCACCTGAAGGAGAGTACAGGTACCGACCTCTCAGACCTGCGCAAGAAATCCGAGTTCTCCATCGGCCTGTCGCAGATTCCCGAGATTATGCTGGACAACACCGACCGCAACCGCACGTCGCCATTCGCGTTCACCGGCAACCGTTTCGAGTTCCGTGCCGTAGGCTCGAGCGCCAACTGCGCCTCGGCGATGATTGTACTCAACGCCGCCGTGGCCGACCAGCTTGCCGACTTCCACGAAAAAGTACAGGCCCGTGTCGCCAAGGGCATGGAGCTTAACGCCGCTATCCTCGAGGAAGTCCGTGTTCTTATCGCCGAGTCCGAGGCAATCCACTTCGACGGCAACGGCTACAGCGACGAATGGAAGGCCGAGGCCGCACGCCGCGGTCTGGACTGCGAGAACTCCGCCCCCCTGGTGTTCGACAACTACCTCAGGCCCGAATCCATAGAAATGTTCCGCCGCACGGGCGTTCTCTCCGAAGTGGAACTGCATGCCCGTAACGAGGTGAAGTGGGAGATGTACACCAAGAAGATACAGATAGAGGCCCGCGTGCTCGGCGACCTCGCCCTGAACCACATTCTGCCCGTTGCCACACGCTACCAGTCTATGCTGGTGGAAAATATGGTGAAAATGCAGGAGCTGCTCGGCAAGGACCGCACAGCCGAACTTTGCAAGGGCGATCTGCAGTCCATAGAGAAGATTGCACGCCACATGGACGTGATACGTCGCACCGTTACCGAGATGGTGGATGCCCGCAAGGTTGCGAATGCCATCACCGACGAGCGCGAGAAGGCCATAGCATACCACGACACGGTTACTCCGGCAATGGAGACCATCCGTTATCATATCGACAAACTCGAGCTGATGGTCGATAACGAGATGTGGCCTCTGCCCAAGTATCGGGAAATGCTTTTCATCCGCTAAATGGAACCACTCAAACACGAGTGCGGCATAGCCATGATACGGCTGCGCAAGCCGCTCGCCTATTTCAAGGAAAAATACGGCAGCGTTTTCTATCCGCTGGGCAGGCTGTACCTCCTTATGGAGAAACAGCACAACCGCGGACAGGAAGCCGCCGGCGTGGGCGTGGTGAAGCTGAACAGCTGCCCCGGTCAGGAGTACGTTTTTCGTGAGCGTGCCCTTGGCACCGGGGCAATTGACGAAATCTTTGCACGCATAGGCAAGGTGTTGCCGCACGATCTCGACGCCATCGATGCCGACGAAGCCGACCGCACAACGCCGTTCATCGGCGAGGTATATATGGGACACCTGCGCTACAGCACCACGGGCCGCAGCGGCATGGAGTTCACGCATCCGTTCCTGCGGCGCAACAACTGGCGCTCGCGCGCACTGATGCTGTGCGGCAACTTCAACATGACCAATGTGGAGGCTATCTTCGACAGTATCGTTGCCAGTGGACAGCATCCGCGCCTTTACAGTGATACTGTGTTGCTGCTCGAACAGATAGGCAACGCGCTCGACAAGGAGAATCACCGTCTCTACCGTCAGTACCGCGACAGTCTGCGCGATCCCATGCTGGCGCGCCGCATCGAGGCCGAGCTTGACCTTGGCCGCGTGCTGGCCGACACCACTCCGCTGTGGGACGGTGGCTACGCTATCTGCGGAGTTACCGGATCCGGCTCCTCGTTTGTGATGCGCGACCCTCACGGCATACGCCCCACTTTCTACCATGTTGATGACGAGATGGTTGTGGTGGCATCGGAACGTCCTGTGCTCCAGACGGTCTTCAATATCAGCGCCGACGAAGTTTGCGAACTCGCCCCAGGCAGCGCTCTCCTTATCGACCAGCAGGGCAACCCCGAGGTTCGTTCCATACTTCCGCAGGGCACAAACGAACGTTGCTCGTTCGAGCGAGTCTATTTCTCGCGTGGCAGTGATGTGGACATCTACCGCGAGCGCAAGCGCCTTGGCGCCAACATAGTGCCGCGTTTGCTCGACATGATAGGCGCACACTTCGAGAGCACGGTTTTTTCCTTCATTCCTAATACCGCCGAGGTGGCTTTTCTGGGCATGGTGGAGGGGCTGAACGCCAACTTCGACCGTCTGCGCAAGGAGGAAATCCTTGCGCTGGAGCGTGAAAACCGCCTCACCGAGGAGGCTCTCACAGCTATCCTGCGGCGCAAGGTGCGTGTAGAGAAGGTGGCTATCAAGGACATTAAACTGCGTACGTTCATTGCCGAAGGCAGCTCGCGCGACGGCCTTGCCGCTCATGTCTACGACGTTACCTACGGCAGTGTGAACCCCGGAAAGGACACATTGGTGATTATCGACGACAGCATTGTGCGCGGAACCACCCTCAAACAGTCTATCCTGCGAATTCTGGACCGTCTCAACCCCGTGCGAATCATCGTTGTCTCATCCTCGCCGCAGGTGCGGTATCCCGACTACTACGGCATAGACATGCCGCGACTGGAGGAACTTGCCGCCTTCCGTGCCGCCGTAAGTCTGCTTGAACGGACGGGGCAGACCGCTGTACTCGACCATGTGTACGAGCGATGCCTGCTTGGCGACGCCCTTACCGAGAACGCTGTAAAGGAAATCTACAACCGCTTCACCGATGACGAGATTGCTGCCGAAATGACGCGTATGCTCACACCCGACAATATCTCGGCACGTGTAGACCTCGTGTTCCAAACACTCGAGGGCCTGCACGATGCCATTCCCGATTGCCCGGGCGACTGGTACTTCTCCGGCGATTATCCCACTCCCGGCGGTGTGCGACAGGTGAACAAAGCCTTCGTCGACTATTACCGGCGCCGCAAATCCTGAAATAACACTAATTTAGCACCCAATGCAGAGCGTCCTTTCAAGGATTGCTCTGCATTGTATTTTTTTATTGTGGATTAATATTATTTAATACTTGCTGTTGTTTTTTTGCATTTTTTAAATTTGAAATCACTATATTTGCAGCAGATATCCAAAGTAGTTATAAAAAAACCAGATTTAATCGATATGAAAAAACTCTTACTCATTTTAACTGCTATTTGTCTATTGCCGACATCATCGTTTGCCGAAGGTTTTATGCCAAAGGATAACTCCATTACTGCGCGGACCGGCTATAGTCCATTTTCCGGTGCAGAATTCTATTTTGAGGGTGCTGTACAGCTTAATGGAACTCCCGAAGCATTTGTTTACCTGGATAAGGAAGTCGTGGCCTCCGCTCCGCTGGCGGTTGATAACTCCAGACCTGACGGTAAGGCTATTTTTTCCGTCGAGCCTGCTGTCAATTTTCCTTTGGGCAATACTTATAGTGTCGTCATTCCTGCCGGCTCGCTGCGCAAAGCCGACGGCGATGACGTGAACGGCGAGATTGTCAGCGAACTGCGTGTGCCCGCTTGTCTGAATGAAGCATCCTGGGATCTCGGCCTTCCTGAAAAGGCGGCAAGTATCAAGGATATCACTTTCTATTTCCGTACCGAAACGGAATCCACCGGCGAAGGCTCGTTCAAAGTGTACCGCGAAGGCCAGCTTGTTAGGGAATTTCCCGTTTTCGCCGGCTGGGACTGGGATATGGGTTACGCAGGTGCGGATATGAGTGCAAGTATGTTCTTCGAGAAAGATGTGAACTATACGGTTACAATCGACAAGGGCGCGTTGCGCTCGGCCTGGCGCGAAGATATTACGAATGAAGAACTTTCGCATAGTTTTGTCGGTTCATACACCGGCTCTGCAGGTCTTGAATCGCTTGGCGAAGCAGCGGCAGCCGTGCGTGTAAGCGGCAGGATTGTGTCTGTAGCCAACGCCGGTGAAAACGCTCTTGTCAGCCTTTATACTGCCGACGGGCGCGTTGCAGCAAACATCCGCTCCGCAGGCGGCGAGGCTTCGCTAACCCTTCCCGCTCCCGGAGTATATCTGCTCTGTGTGAACGGCAAAGCGCATAAGATTGTGGCAAAGTAAGCCCGGTCAAGCCAAAATTTTGCCGGAGGTTACCTCCGGCAAAACTTTCTCTCCGCTCTCCGCTCTTATGAAAGTAGCGATTTGCTTTTTTGGGGAATTGTCGTTAATTTTGTCATGAAAAACACGCGGCGTACGGCCGTTTTTTTGATTAAACTAACAGTCTAAACCATCGCTCAAAATGAAGCGTATCATCACTTTCTTTGCTTCACTGGCACTCCTTGTGCCCGTACAGGCACGGGAACTCGTAACATTCCCTGTGGCTGCCAACAACTATCAGGAATATCCCGAAAACAATCTTCCCGACGTGTCGCAGGCGCCGAAGGGCTACGAGAACTTCCATATCGAACATTACGGCCGTCATGGCTCGCGTTGGCTTATCGGCACATACCGCCACGACGGTGCGATAAGTTATCTTCAGCGCGGCGACTCTCTTGCCGGAGGCCTTACTCCGCGCGGTAAGGAAGTGCTTGCCGAGGTAGAGGAGTATCTTGCCGACCTGCAGGGCCGCGAGGGCGACCTTTCGCCTAAAGGCGCGAAGCAGCACCGCGATATCGCCCGACGAATGGCAAAGAATTTCCCCGGAATATTCCGCAAGGGTGCTTATGTGAATGCACACTCTACAATGATTCAGCGGTGTATCATCTCAATGAACAACAGTATTCTGGGATTGCTGAGCATACAGCCCCAGATGAATGTGGAAGTGAATGCCTCCGAATCCGAAACGTTCTACATGAAGAATGTTACCGACAAGCCCGCGATAAAGGCCGAAAAAGATGCCATGACGATGTATTTCGATGATTTCAGGCAGAAGAACAGAACCGACGGCAAATTCTTGGACAAACTGTTCAACAATCCCCAGGCCGCTGCTCGCGTGATGGACGAGGATGAACTTGCCGAGTGGCTTTATGACATTGCCTCGAACTCCGTGAGCACCGGCGACCAGTCCGACATTGCAGATCTGTTCTCGCACGAGGAAATCGACCGCCTGTGGCGTCTGCAGAATGCGAAGTGGTTCATCCGCAGCGGAAATACCAAAATGACAAACGGCCTTGTGCCTCTGCGGCAGCGTTTTCTGCTGCGCAACATCATCGAGAGCGCCGACACGGCCATGACTTCTCCCAATGCTTCGGCAAACCTCCGTTACGGCCACGAAAGCATCGTAATTCCTTTGGTTTCTTTGATGGAACTCAATGATTACGGCAAGCGGCACGATACCCTGGAAGAACTTGCCGATACATGGCGCAGCTACGAAATCTTCCCTATGGGATGCAATATACAGATGGTGTTCGCTCGTCCGGCTAAGAAGAAAAACTATACGGCCGACGATGTTATTGTAAAGGTACTTCTTAACGAGCATCCGGTGAAACTGCCTGTACCTTTTGTGAACGGCGATTATGTAAGCTGGCCGGCCCTCCGCAACTACTACCTCGAAAAAATAGGCAATAACTGATTTTTAGAAAAAAAACGATAAAAGCTACCTGCATCATAGATATGTTCAGGTAGCTTTTATCGTTTTTTTAGGAAAAATGTTGCAAACCAGGTCCGGCTTCGTTAATGGAGTGTAAAGAGAGATGAAATGAGCACGAATACCCTCACCGACGTTTTCACAGTATTCCGGAGCCGCCTCCGGGCACTGGCAGCACGCATAGCGGGCGATGACGAGGCCGACGATGTACTGCACGACGCCTTCTGCCGTCTGTGGGAACGCCAGCCGGTGGTGGAACAGGAGGCTGAGGCTCTGCGGTTAAGCACCATAGTTGTGAAAAACGCTGCCATAGACGTTTTCCGGCGTATGCGCTCACATCCTGACGTTGCTCTCTCCGACGATATCGACGTGCAACCTGATGAGCAGCCGGAGACCGAGGATACATATGCCATTGTTCTGCGCCTTAGCAGGCGGGTGTTGTCGGAAACGCAACTGCAGGTATTCACGCTTCACGATATCGAGGGCCTTTCTTATCAGGAAACGGCTGATGCCTGCGGCATAACCGAGGCAAACGCACGTGTGATTCTAAGCCGTGCACGCCGAACTATCAGAAATATGTACAATGAAAACCGCGACCGCTATGAATGATACCGAATACATACTCAGCCAGTTGAAGCTATATTACGACTGCCGTCTTACCGATGCCGAGGAATCGCGTCTGCGTTTTCTTGTGGCTCACTCGGCGTCGACCCATCCGGAAATCGAGTGTGCACGTGCCATTATGGGCTTCCGACGTCCGCAACGCCGCATGCACACAGGACGCCGCTATGCCGCTACGGCCGCTGCCGCCTCGCTGTTGCTGCTTGTCGTTGCCGGGATAGGATGGCTGAATGGCACACCCCAGATAGCCGACAGCAGTTTTGCCTACAGCGGAGGCGTGTATATCAGCGACGAAAGCGAGGTCCTCGACCTTCTTGCACAGAATCTGAGCGAATTCGGCGGCGATATCGAGGATGCCGACCAATCTATGGCTTCCGACCTTCAGGAATTCGCTGCATTTATACCCGAAAACCTAAACCTACAATAATCATGAGACGGATATTATTGACATTAGCTATGGCAATATGTGCGGTTGCGATGCAGGCCCAGCTGAGCATCGAGCAGATTTTCAATGCCGACTGTGCGTCCGACCCAAATGTTACCGAAGCTGTGGTAACAGGCAAGGCTGCTCAGAAAATCAATGCCCGGCTGGACCGGCTGGCGTTCTTCAAGGCCGATGCCGCCGACTATGGCGAGAGGGTGCGCAAACTTGTCCTTGCCGACGCCCGCAATGCGTCTGGGCGCGACCTGCGCTATTCCGACGGGGCGCTGTCGTACGCATACCTCGCCCTTAACAATCCCCGGCCGGACAGCCCCAACACGTTTGTATACTTTGTGGAAAGCCGCCGCAAGAAACAGCCCGCTACCGTAATGGTAGTGCTTCTGGAAGGGCGCCTCTCGGCCAAGGAACAGGCAAAAATTATTGAATCATTGAAACACAACAAAAAATAATATGAAACTTAAACCGCTACTCACCGCTCTCCTGTCTGTATTTTCCGTAAGTGCCGCCTTCGCACAGGCTCCTGCCGACACACTGTTGCAGGCGTCGTCGGCACGTAGCCTCAGTCTGAACTATTCGCCGGAGGTTCTGTCGCTGAACGTGAGGCAGATCAACGGAACAAAAGATACATTCCATTATAAATTCGCCGCTTCGGCGGCTGCGGCATCTGACGAGGAGCCCCTACTGTACATGGACCAGACAGTGGCGCTGAGATACAGCGATGTAGACAGTATACTGGTTATCGCGTCCGATTCTACCCTTACTGTATCGTTCAACGACAATGTAGGCTCGCCCATACGCAACACATTCCCGCTGGCGGCGTCTCCAAACCGCAGCATCCGATCGTGGACCGGCAACAGCGAATTCGGGCTTGGCATACCGTTGAACCACAGTGGTAAAACGAAATGGAGCATGATAACAACAGGCCTTTCGTTCGGATTCGTTACGCCTGTAAATTCTTCGGTGCCTCTCAGCCCGTCGATGGGCCGCAGCCTTGAATGGACATGGCAAACAATTTTGGGAGTGGAGGCCCGCAGAGGCCGCAGCTCGTTCAGAACTGGTCTCGGTTTCAGGCTCATGCACATGAACACCGTGGACAGGCATTATTTCGACAAGGCTGATAACGGCCAGATTGTCCTCCGACCCTACGAGGATGGCGCGAGCGACATTAAATCGGGTTTTCACATGTTCAGCCTGCAGATACCGGTGTTCTATCGTCTGCGTTTTGCCGGTGAATGGGGTGCTACCATCGGTCCGATTGTCAACTTCAATACCGGCGCGCATCTAACCACCCGCTACAAAATGGGTGACCGCGAATACAAGGTTGATACCCACGCCATAAGCCAGCGTCCCGTTACTGTCGACGGCCTCTTTGCCATAACCGTAGGTGGTTTCGGCGTGTATGCCCGCTATTCGCCCATGAATGTTTTCCGCGACCGTGCGGGTCTCGATTTCGGGACATTCTCTACAGGTCTTATTGTGGCTTTTTAAAGGAAAGTGGCAAGCATCATCAGCAGGGCGCTGATTGCGCCCACGGCAATCATTACATCGCTTGCAAGAACGGTGGTGCTTGTCATTTCCATGTGTAGTATGCTCAGCTCAAAGCCTGGCAGGCTCACGCTGCCTTTGTGGGCCTCTGCATTGGCTTTGAGCAGATAGCGGGATAAGGCGCACACGCCGTAGTAGCACATTGTGCCGAAGGAAGCGCCTATCAGGCCGCCAACAAGGATGTCGCCCGGATAGTGTACTCCAAGGTACATACGGGAATAACAGTTCACAACGGCCCATGTGAGGATGAAGCAGACAAAGGCACGGCGGCGCACAACCAGAATAAGGAATGCGGCCAGTGCGAATGAGTTGGCGGCATGGCACGACGGAAAGCCGTACGAGCCACCGCGGTAGCCGTCGACAATGTTTACGAATTCAGACAGCGGATTCTCTAAATTTGATGGCCGGAGGCGCTGGACCACGGGACGGATAAACGTAGCGCAGGTCTGGTCTGCAAGGGCTATGGCGGCCACAAGGCCTAACACGAACAGCGCCGCTGTAGCCGGTTTGAATTTTTTGAACAATATCAGGAGAATGACCGCATACATGGGAACCCATACGAAGCGGCCGCTGAACAGCATCATGAAGTTATCCAGGAAAGGAGTATGATAGCTGTTGAAGAACAGCAGAAGCTGTGAATCGATGTTTATCAGATAGTCGAGCATGATGGTTATAATTCGGAGAGATTGTCGTAAAGTTTCTGTAGATAAGCCTTTGCGCTTTCCAACGAGGATTGCGCGTTGGGACCGTCAAGAACAAGCGGTTTGTCGCTGTCGAGGCTATAGTCCACGGTGTCGGAGGCTGTAACGAAGCCCATAGCCGACGGCGTGGTGTAGAATGCGTAATGCGGCGCAAGACTGTCGAGCAGGTTTTTGCTGTACACAAAGCGGGTGTGGTCCAGGCCGCAGGCGTTCATCAGGGTTGCTGCGATGTCGGTCTGGCCGCCTACGGTGGCGTTGGTGCCGCGCATGCGCAAAGCTCCGCCGGTCAATATCAGCGGTATGCTGTGGCGCAGGCGGTTGTCGTCAAGGTTTTCGGGGTATACGCCGAAATGGTCGGGAACGATAACTACGAGAGTATTATTCCAGCGCGGCGATGCAGCCAAAGTATCCACAAAGGCTCCTATGCAGCTGTCTGCGTAGGCGAAAGCGTTGAGGCGTTCGTTGGCAAAGCGGCTGCGGTAGGGTACCTTGAACGGTTCATGGCTGCTTGAGGTCTGCACCACGCGGAATTTGGAAACAGATGTTGTATCGCCGTTGATATCGGCGATAACTTTGTCGAAAAGATATGAATCCGGCGCGCCCCATTTGCTGGCGCGTTGCGAGAGCGGGAAATCGCTGTCGCACACGATTTTCTCGAAGCCCGAATTTTTCAGAAACGCGAGCATGTTGGTGAAGTTTATGTCGCCGCCGTAGTAATATTCCGTATCGTAGCCGGCCTTCCTGAATTCCAGCGGCATCGACGGCAGATTCTCGGTTTTACTCACAAACTTCATCACAGAGGTGTTCGGCTGGCCCGGGAAAGCGCTCAGAATGGCAGGCAGCGCGCGGTCGGTACGGAAACTGGAGGCATAAAAGTTGGTGAACAGCAGTCCGCTGCGCGCTATGGAATCGAGGCGCGTGGCTACAGCCTCGCCGCCGAGCGACGGCATAAGGTGCGACGAGAAGCTCTCTGCAATCACAATCCAAATATCCGGGCGGTCCGTGGTCAGAAGGGTGTCCTGCGCGGATGCAGTGTGCGTCATGGCGCGGAAAAGTTTGTCGGCACGGTCGGGTTCCATGAAGCGGAACTGGCCGGAGAAGTTGTTCTGGTGCGTTACAGAGTAGAGAAAGCTGAAGGCAGGATTCATGGCCGCATGGTTCAGCTTGTAGTCGGTGCTGAAGTATGCGCGGCTGGGATTCATAGTAGAGACGGTGATGCCGCCGCGTATGGGTATGAAAAGTGCTGCCGTGAGCACAGTCATTGCAAGTACGCCGGTCCAGCGCTTTCGGCCATCGAGCGGCAGAATGCGGATGCGCATGGCCGTGAAACGGAAAATGAAATATACCAGGCATGATACTGCTGCCAGACCAAGGAAACCACCGGCTATCTGCAATCCTGTTACACTGGCGAATGCAACTGCCGGCGACGAGAAAAAGTAGAACACCGGAGTGGCGTCCAGCGGGAAGTTCCAGTAGCCGTAAAGAACCATATTCAGCACCACCGCGGCTGCGAGGACCACGGAGATTATCATGAAATATATGCGTTCTGCCACGCGCAACACGCGGCTGCCGCAGGCAAGCATGGAGGCTATGATAATTCCGGGAATTACCGTGCAGTAGGCGGCAACGGCAAGGTCGACAGGCAGTCCGTGCCATATCACGGCGAGAATATCGGCGAAGCTGATGTCTGTATACAGCCGGTGGTATACGGCCATAAAGAGCGGCTTCTCTACAACGAAGAGCGCCACAAACACAAGATAGCTGATAAAAATTTTTAAGACTGCTTTAATCATGGAGAAAATAATCCGGCGAGCAGATGTGTCGCTGATAAGCGGATACCGGTCATATATTATGCAAATTTACGAATAATTACCCTAACTACCAATTTTATGAACATAATTGACAATTTTTGTCTAAGTTGTCTGTACAGTAGAAGCCAAAAGAGCAATCGGGTTCATATCCTGTTTGTTGTGTGAATAAAAGTGAAAACTGTTTGAGTATAATGGAATTTTGCTTAATTTTGCACGATTTTGGGTTTGTAGTGGCCATTTCGCCGCGAAACCGTCGATATGAAGAATAAAGACGTAAGGAAGATATCCACGTTGGGATCGCGGGCAACTTCGCTCGTGAGTGTCTGTCTTGTGCTGATTATGGCCGGATTAGGCGCTCTTGTTGGTATTGCAGGCGCGCGTATTCAGCAGCAGGTGCGCGGCAACATGGGTTTCGTGGTGGTTATGGAGCGCGATTGCCCCCAGGGCACTGTGGATACCATGAAAAAGCGTCTGCACGGCGATAAGGCTATCGAGCGATATGCTTACACTTCGCCTGAAGCCATATTGAGCGAAGAAGCTGCAAATCTCGGCTCCGATATCCTTGCGATGCTTGAGGCTAATCCATATTCCGCCGAATTCGAGGTGCGTGTGCGTCCGGCATATTCCGGTGCAGACAGCATCGCCGCACTTGTCGACCGTTACCGCGAAGGTTTCGGTGTGGCCGATGTGGTGTGTGATAACGAGGTTCTTGAAGGTCTTGACAATACACTGAGGCGCGTAACGCTTGCCATGTGCGTGCTTGCCGCCGTACTCCTGATAATTTCTTTAGGGCTTATTAACAATGCAGTGAGCCTTTCCATCTACGGACGCCGTTTTATTATCCACACCATGAAACTTGTGGGAGCCACTCCCGGTTTCATCCGCCGGCCTTTCGTGCTCGCCGCCGCCCGTGGCGGTCTGCTTGCAGGCGCCATTGCCGGTGGACTAATTCTTGCCGGACGCTACTATGCGCCACAAACCGATTCTGCCGTCGCCGAACTGCTGCCGTGGCCCACAGTAGCGGCTGTCGCAGCCGCAATGGTTGCTGTGGGCGGCATATTGTGTGCCGCTACGGCATATTTTGCTGCCGGACGATATCTGCGTGCATCCTACGATGAAATGTTCATGAAATAACTTATATAATGGAAGATTCCAAAGACAAATTCGAAAAGCCGGCATCCGGAATGCCGCTGGAGAAAAACAATTTCATAGCAATGGCAATCGCCGGAGCGCTTATTGTGATAGGCTTCCTGCTTATGTTGGGGGGCAGTTCCACCGACACGGCTTTCAATCCGGATATTTTCAGTACTCGCCGTATTGTTGTAGGTCCCTGCATAGCCTTCATCGGCTTTATTGCGATGGGTGCTGCTATTATTATTGATCCTAAACGTTTAACTATACGAAAGAAATAAAGAAATGGATACATTGGACGCTCTTGTCATGGGCCTTGTCCAGGGCCTGGCGGAATATCTGCCGATCAGTTCTTCCGGCCATCTCGAAATTTTCCGCGAGTTGCTCGGCATAGAGCTCAGCGGCGCAGACAGCCTTGAATTTGACGTTATGCTTCATGTAGCAACGGTGCTGAGTACAATAGTGGTGCTTTGGCGTCAGTTCTGGCCTCTGTGTGTGTCGTTTTTCACATTCAGACGCGACGATAATTTCTACTACGTCTGCAAGATTCTTGTTTCCTGCATTCCAGTGGGTATTGTCGGCCTTTTCTTCAAGGATACGATCGAACAATTCTTCGGCACCGGTCTCACTATCGTCGGAATCTGCCTGTGTATAACGGCGTTGCTGCTGTCGTTCTCCTATTTCTTCCGTACCGCTCCCGCAAAGGATGCTTCACGTATTCCGGGAGCCACGCCTTACCGTGCGCACAGCATAGGCTATCTTGACGCTTTCATTATCGGCTGCGCCCAGGCTGTGGCTGTTCTGCCGGGCCTGTCGCGTTCCGGTTCTACCATCGCCACCGGTCTTATCATAGGCGACAAACGCGAGGAGGTAGCCCAGTTCTCTTTCTTCATGGTTATCATTCCCATCCTTGGCGAGGCCCTGCTCGACATCAAAGACATGATCGCTCCCGCTGCCGATGCTGCCGCCGCACATCCTATTGGCTTCGTTCCTATGGCTGTAGGCTTCCTGGCCGCATTCATAAGCGGTTGTCTTGCATGCAAATGGATGCTGAACATTGTGAAGAAGGGCAAGCTGATATGGTTCGCCGTGTATTGCGTTATAGTCGGTCTTGTCTGCATATTTGCCTGATAAGACTCTGTTGTACAATAAAAACATACGAGCGTGAATTTTATCGCCGGAGAAATACTGTACATAGACAAGCCTCTTGGCTGGACATCCTTCGACGCATGCAAACGTTTGCGCGGCGCGCTGGTGCGCCGTCTTAAGGTGAAGAAGATAAAGGTGGGCCACGCCGGCACACTGGATCCGCTTGCCACGGGTGTAATGATTATATGCACCGGCGGCGCAACAAAACGCATCGACGAGCTGCAGACCGGTGTGAAAGAGTATGTGGCAACCATCGCCCTCGGCGCTACCACACCGTCGTTCGACCTTGAAACGGAAGTAGATGCCACCTATCCCACGGCACATATCACCCGCGAGCTTGTGGAGCAGGCGCTGACGCGCTTCCTGGGACGCATAGAGCAGATTCCGCCGCAGTACTCGGCCTGCAAAATCGACGGTGTGCGCGCCTACGAGTTCGCCCGCAAGGGAGAGACCGCCGACCTTAAGCCCAAGGTTCTTGTTATCGACGAGATAGAGCTTCTGGAGTATTCACCGACGGAGATTAAAATACGCGTTGTGTGCAGCAAAGGAACGTATATCCGTGCTCTTGCGCGCGACATCGGCCTGGCGCTGGACAGCGGTGCCCATCTCACGTCTCTGCGCCGCACAAGGGTAGGCGATATCACAGTGGAAACCTGTCTTTCCGTGCAGCAGGCAGCGGAACTTATCCGTACTGTGGAAGTAGAGATGCCTCAAGAAAAATAAAAATCATAACATCACTGACATAACACGATGAAACTGTCGCAATTCAAATTCAACCTTCCTAAGGATCTCATAGCCGAACATCCGTTACCGGAGCGCGACGAGGCGCGCCTGATGGTTGTAGACCGTCGAACGGGCGAGATTTCGCACCATATTTTCAAAGAATTGCCTTCCTATTTCAATGAAGGCGATGTGATGGTATTCAACGACACCCAGGTTTTCCCCGCACTGCTGTACGGCAACAAGGAAAAGACGGGTGCGCGTATCGAGGTTTTCCTGCTGCGCGAACTTTCGGCCGAGAACAAGTTCTGGGACGTGCTTGTGGAGCCGGCTCGGAAGATTCGTATCGGCAACAAGCTTTATTTCGGCGATGACGAGAGCATGGTTGCCGAGGTTATCGACAACACAACATCGCGCGGACGCACCCTACGTTTCCTCTACGACGGTCCGCATGACGAATTCAAGAAACAACTGTTCTCGCTTGGCATGACGCCGCTGCCTCCGTATCTCAACCGCGAGTCGGAACCCCGCGACGCCGAGGACTATCAGACTATATTTGCAAGCAAGGAAGGCGCCGTTGTGGCACCCGCCGCAGGTCTGCATTTTACACGCAGCCTTATCACCCGTCTGAAAATCAAGGGCGTGAAAGAGTCGTTCATCACTATACACAGCGGTCTGGGCGCGTTCCGCGCAATCGATGTGGAGGATCTTACCAAGCACCGCATGGACAGTGAGCAGATGGAAGCCAGCGAAGAACTGGTGGAAACCGTCAATGCCGCCAAGGATGAGGGTAAGAATGTTTGTGCTGTGGGTACTTCGGTTCTCCGCGCCATCGCCACAGCCGACAGTATGGGCGGCCACATGAAGGTATATTCCGGGTGGACGAACAAGTTCATTTTTCCGCCGTATGATTTTTCGGTGTGCAGCAGCCTGATAACCAACTTCCACATGCCGTATTCCACCATGCTTATGATGGTGTGCGCCTTCGGCGGCTACGAGCTTGTGATGGAAGCCTACAAACAGGCGGTCGCCAACGGCTACCGTTTTGGCTGCTACGGCGATGCAATGCTGATACTCTGAACGCCTCCTTCATTATCATCAATAAAAGACAATCCTGCGGGGTTGTCTTTATTATTATGGAATGGTGCCATGATGGGCACTTTTTGTCATGCAGTGGAATTCCTTTTGATAAATTGTGTTAGTAACAAAACTTTTTGTAGCTTTGCGAGACAAACTTATTAAAAAGCGTTTTTGCTTAATCTATTAAGATAAACAAGAAATCATTCCCGCTTTTCTGTCTAACAACCTAAGGTCAAATCAGGAATGGAGGCGACAAAAAAATCTTATGAAAAAAGTATTCGCGATGTTATTACTGGCAATGGCGTCGGTCGCTGCCAATGCACAGGTCTATCTTGGAGGTACACTTGGAATCGGTGTTGAAAATGCAAGTTATGACGGAGAATCCGTAACAAGCACAGCGTTCGCAATCGCCCCCGAAGTCGGCTATAATTTCAATGACACATGGGCCGTGGGAGCAACAATCGGTATTCAGTACCAGAATGTATCGGAAACAGATGTTACCACGGTAACAGTCCTACCTTATGTCCGCGGAACTTTTGCACGTGCCGGCATTTTTGATTTCTTCGGCGAGGTGGCGCTTGGCTATGGGCATCAGTCTGTGGAAGGATATGGCGCCAGCGGTTTCGTTGCAGGTTTACGCCCCGGCTTTGTCGCTCATTTCAACGATAAATTCGGGCTTGTTGGCAAAACATTGTTACTCAAATACAACCATTTTGACGGCGTAAACAACGTAGGTTTCGCCATCAATAATGGCTTTGAGATAGGCATACAGTTCACACTTTAAATTCGCCGCACGCGCTATCGCATTTCTGGCTCCGCCTCCCTGTCTGCGCCGAGGGCGCAGCGAAGGGAGCACCGGAGTTTATCGGCTTCGGGGGTGTGGTGCCGCAGAACACCGATTATACCGTGGATATATTCGTCCTTGTTGCTGTAGCCGCACAGGCCGGCGACATTGCAGCCGGGGAGCATTGATTTCTGGTTGTATACTTTCAGAATGGCGGCATAGTCTCCGGTGTCGGCATAGCGGTGGAACTCGCGGCAGAAGTTCTCGTAGATCTTGCGCGGCTCTATCATGGCCAGCAGTCCGTCGAGATGCCTTTCCATAGTTGTTATATCGTCGAAACGCGCGTCCACGCGGTATTCGACAGTGCGTTTTACGCGATGGCGGGTATGCAGCAGCGCCTGTGCGCGTACATCGGCCTTGAACATGTGTATTATCGAGCGTTTCACTTTGCCGAAAACGCGGTCTGGGTCGTGGCCGGTAACTTTTGCCATTGTGCGCACAACGTCTTCTATCAGCAGCATATTTTCCACTTCGGCTACTTCGGGCACCATTATGCGTTTACGTCGCAGATATGCCACCTCGGTATCGTCGCGGCGGTCGCGGTCGACGATACCGAATGAATCGAGTTTGTGCATGGAGCTGAGATCGTTGAAGGTGCGCGTGGCCTCGATAACCTTGTTACAGCTGCCGAGGGAATGCGTGGTAAAGTCGGGGAATACCAGCGGATATAGCTTTGCGTCGATGGAACGGCGGGCGTCTCCCTCGATGAAAAGCACCGGTTTACGGGCTCCGGCAAGGGTGAGGTAGAGCTCGTTGGAGATGCCCGAATCGGGCGGAATCACGTCGTAGTCCCATGCTGCATTGGCGGGATCGCAGTCTCGCACCCATACCATAGGCGCCTCGTTGCGGGTGGCCACGAATTCGGTGTCGTGGGTGGTATAGCAGAAGCAGCAGTCGCTGCGCATGCTTTCCAGTCTGTTCCACAGCGAATTGGTAACTGTAGGATGCAGGAAATTCTCGGGGGAATCCACAAAAATGACAGCACCTGCCGGAGCATATTGTATTGCGGCGGCGTAGTAAAGCACGGCTTTCTCGCCGTCGGACAGGCGCAGGGCAGAGTGGCGTGTGATGTCCACACCTCTGGAAAACAGCATTTTGCCGCTGTCTATCAGTACGCGGTTGCCGGGGAAAATATCCTGCCACAGTTCTATCACACGGTCCAGACGGGTCTTTTTCAGTTCTATCGGCTGTCCGTCGGCCACGGCGAGTTTATAGCCTATGAGGTTTAGCATCTCGTCGTGCATCAACTGGCTCAGAAACAGCTCGAAAAGAGTGCCGCTGATGCCTTTGTCGATGGCAGAGAGCACTGCCGGCGCGAAAACGCTTTTGTACTGCGGTTCCAATTCGCCTGTAGACGACATGCGTACGTATAGCGCCTGGAGCGCCGACAGAGGATACGCCAGTTCGCCCAGATTCTCTGCCGTAGCGGCCGTGAAACGTGTCTTGCCGGCGCCGTTGGCGCCTACAATCAGCATGCACTGTCCGGGGGATATCTGTATTGCCGATGCCTCGCCCGTGCGTCGGCCAGGTAGGTCTATTTTCATGGCTTGGGTTGTGAAAATGTTTTATATACTTTTGGGCTTTAACTTCTTCAGCCGTGCCAGCACTTTGGTGCGTGGCATCTTCGGATTTTCTATGGCAAGCTGCAGAAGCAGTTCGAGGTAGGGTTTCATGTCGGTATCGTACGGCACGCCCACCATCTTGCGCAGCTTAGGTAGCGGTATCTGCTGTTTGAACGAGAACAGCGCCATTCCCTCGCGGCGCAACCGTTCGCTGTGTTGCTTCACATTGGCCACCTGGTCGGGCAGAGGATTGGTGTATGTGATGTTGTCGGCCTGTATAAGCTCCATCAGCATATCGAAACGCCGAGGAGTAATACATTTGTGTTGCAGGCGGCGCAGGGCGCTGTCGGTCATTTTTGATGTGTCGTTACCCCAGCCTTTTGTGGCAAGATGGTTGGAGCACAGGAATATTACCTTGTCGATAATGCGGCGGTCGTAGTGCAGCCTCCGCATAACGGTATTCACAAGCGGCTTGCAGCGGCGTTCGTGCCCCGGGAAATAGATTCCTCCGCTTTTGCGCGTGGCTTTGCATATGGGCTTGGCAATGTCGTGCAGCAGTGCGGACCAGCGCAGGCACGGGTCGGCAGGAACGCGTTCGAGTACCGACATGGTAAACTCCCATACGTCGGGACCGTTGCCGTCGCCCTGCTTTAAACCGTGCAGTTCTTCTACCTCCGGCATAATGTAGTGCATGGCGTCGCATTGCAGCAGCAGATTCATGGCTATTGCCGGGCGCGGACCTGTGAGCATCTTCTCGATTTCGGCCTGCATGCGTTCCGGCCGCACTATCCGAAGGCGGTCCGCATTGTTTTTCATGCCTGCAAAGGTTGAAGGTTCTATCTCCCAGCCAAAGCGTGCGGCAAGGCGTACGGCGCGCAAAATGCGCACGGGGTCGTCGTCGAAGGTGGTATCGGGATTGTCCGGGGTGCGGATAACGTGGCAGTGAATGTCGTCGACACTGCAGCCGAGTATATCCATCAGTTTGCGCCGGCTTATATCGTAGTACAGAGCGTTTATTGTGAGGTCGCGCCTGCGGCAGTCCTGTTCTATGGGGCCGAATACTACCGTTGGGTCGCGGCGGGTACGGTCGGTGTATTTTTCGGCGCGCGTCTGCACAATCTCTATGTCTTCATCGGGGAATTCGGCAAGCTGCAGCATGGCGGTACCGAACGAAGGGAACGTCGTAGGAACCTTAACAGCCAGACCTTTGTCGAAAAGCCACTGCGCGAAGTCTATGCCGCCGCCGGCGAGGTCTATGGCGAGGTCTACATCCTTTATCTCGTTGCCGAGAATTTCGTCGCGGCAGCATCCGCCAACGGCAAATACATGCCCCTCCCATTGCGAGCCGTCGATAACGTCGCGCAGATAGTCGAGAATCCGGTGGTACTGGGACAGGTCCATCAGCCTAAGATTAATTCGCCGAAGTATTCTGGACGGTGGAAATCGGGTGCGGGCGTATGTATGGGTGCCCAGGTGAGATAGTAGGGCGGGACGGCGTTCGAGGAGCAGGCGTAGAAGTTGCCGCGCATCCTCAGTCCCGCACGGGGTTGCACACCAAGTAGTTTCCAGGGAATATCCAGCGATAACGTCCATTTGTTGTCATTGCCATGCCGGCTTGTAGGCTCGGTGATCTGCGGATTGGCTTTTCGGAGTACACTTTTGCACTCGTCAAGAGTGAGACGCGTGGGGTTGGGACGGCCATAGCGGCGCGAGACATACAGTGAGCCGTTGATATTTACCTCGAAGTTGAAGTATTCGCCTCCTTCGACAGGCTCGATAAACGCTTCCACGCACGAATCGCAGCTCACCGGCTTCTGGTCGCCGAAAGCGCTGCACATTATCGGGGCGTTGGAGGTGGTGAATATAAGATGCAGATAGTCCTCGTCGTACCATGCCGACATGCCGGCATTCACCTTTGTGTCGGTTCCCGGCCAGTGGTTGGTGCAGTCCAAAGTTGCGGAGGCGGGATTGCTTGCGCCGAATGGTATTGTCAGTTTGTTGTCGTTCATGGATGTTACATTACTTGTTTGTCTAAAAAGGCCATTATCACACCCATCAGCGCCATCAGCAGCAATATGGTTGCAATCACACGATTTATAATCTTGAGCGAGCGCACATTTATGCGTTTGCCCAGATGGCTCACCAGCGTAGTTACGCCGTACCACCACAGCAAAGCGCCTCCGAAAATTGTTGCGTATGCAAAAATGTGGTGTGGTATCAGGAATTCCGGTAAAATGAAGTTGAACCGTGTGAAAAGACCGATTATAAAGAAGAGTATCAGCGGATTGGAGAACGTGAGCAGGAATCCCGAAATGAATTCGCCCCAGTAGTTGGTGGATTTGTTGTCGGGCGTTTTCAGTGCCCGTGTGGGGTTCTTCCGGAACAGATAAAGGCCGAAAGCCGCCAATACCACACTGCCGATAACCTGAATCAACAGCTGATGGTCGTCGATTATACCAATTACCAGACTGAGGCACAGTCCGGTGAGAAGACAGTAAATAAGGTCGCTCAACGCCGCTCCTACGCCTGTAAAGAATGCTGGCCAGCGCCCCTTGCTAAGGGTACGCTGTATCACCAGCATGCCTATCGGGCCCATTGGCGCCGATATCAGGATGCCTATGGCAATTCCGCGCGGTAGGATATACAATATTTGTTCCATCGTCTCAAAAATTGAACAAAAATAGCAAAAGTGCACCGAAATATCAACACCAAGCCGCACTAAATATCGCCGGAATAGCGTATATTTGCATATCAGAACTGCAGTATCGTTATCCTGTTGCTGCCGAATGCTCTTTAGCCCAATATGTTACACTCTACTTTCATACTTCGCCTCCTTACGGCTCTGTCGATTCCCGTAATTCTCGCTTTTGCGGTCTCTGCACACGAGGGTAAACTTTCCGAATCAAACTATGAATACACCGGCGGTGTAACCGACGGCAAGCAGAACGGATTCGGTATATGCCGTTACAAGAACGGTAACGTGTATAAAGGGAACTGGAATATGGGCTACAAGAGCGGCACGGGCATTATGATCTTCGCCGATGGTACTATGGACTTCGGGACGTGGGTGCGCGGCACACTATCGAAGCCGGCCGGACGCAAGTTCAAGGTAGGAAAAAAATGCTATGGCATCGACGTAGCCAAATATCAGAAGCGGGTGAACTGGGAAAAACTCGCCTTGCGCGTAGATGCCAACGGAGATATAATCAAGGGCAATAAAAAGACAAAGTACCGTCAGCCCGTGTTGTTTGCCCTGATGAAAAGTACCGAAGGCACAACTATAACAGATCCCTATTTCAAGCGGAACTTCCGCGAGGCCAAACGCTGCGGAATAATCCGTGGGGCCTACCATTTCCTCAGTGTCAATTCGCCGGTGGAAGACCAGGTGAAATTTTTTATCGAGAACACTCCGTTAGAGCCAGGCGACCTACCGCCGGTTCTCGACCTTGAAATAAGCAAGCGTGTTATGGAACAGCAGCACGACAAGGTTATAAAAATGGCGAAAAAATGGCTCAAGGAAGTGGAGAAATACTATGGTGTCAAGCCCATAATATACACCTACAACAACTACTATCTGAATTACATGAAGGGACATGGGCTCGACAAGTACGATTATTGGATAGCGCGCTACGGTACTGAACCGTCGGCACGCCATTGGGAACTGTGGCAACTCACCGACAAGGGCCGTTGCGACGGCATCAGTCATGCTGTGGACGTGGATCTGTTTAACGGCACATACGGCGATTTGTTAGAGTATGTGCGCAAACATCCGATAAAGAATAGGAAAGATTGAGACTAAAGCGGCTATAGGTTTTTGTTCACCGTAAAAAGTTAAAAAATATTGCAAATTGGCGCGCAACAGCCTTTTTAACGCTATTTGTGCGCCTTTTATTAACATTTGCTCTTGTGTATGCAAAAAAAGCTGCGTAACTTTGCAGGCGATAAGAACCTTGTCTCTGACTTAGACCCTTAATTATTTACGTATATTCCCCAAAAAACGAGAATCTAAGCCAAGGCAAAATTCCGGGCTCCAACGTCGCGATGACAGTAGGAATGCCCCGAAAGGTCTTATTCAGTAAGTATGATATAATCTCTATATTACAATTGCTATAAGGCAACAAACACTTGAATCACAAATCATGCCTTTTGGCTTAGGTCCTGAAACGTTGAGTAAACGAGTTGGGACTTTTTTGTGCCTTTCCGAAATTTCCGTACATTTGTAAACTGAAATTTAACTAATGCCCGATATGAAAAAACTTATTGTTCCTCTGCTTGCAATTGCTTGTCTGTTTGTTTTTGCCTGCACTTCCAAAGGTCCGCGAACTGTAGAAATGCCTTATGTGGCAGCCAACGACACCCGCTCGCTGGATGTGTCCGAGGTAGCCCTCACTGATACCGCCACTGTCGTCAGATTCAATGTAACATACCGCCCCGGATGGTGGATACGGATTGCACCCGAAAGTCATATCGTGGCCGATGGTAAAGAATACGCGCTCAAAAGCGCCGACGGTATTGTGCCGGGCGAGCAGCACTATATGCCGGAAAGCGGCAAGACTGAGTTCACGCTTGTGTTCGAACCTGTGCCTTTCGATACTGAGAGCATCGACTTTACCGAAGGCGTTCCCAACGGATGGAATATTTGGGGAATTGATATCAGCGGAAAAGCGGCCGCACCTGCTCCTCGGTTCTGCAACGATTTGCCGAAGGACATTGTCAATCTCGACACTACCGAAGTTTTCTCTGATCCCGTAATGGAAATCGCTCCTACCGAGCTCCGTTTTCATGTCCTTAACTATCGTCCGGAATACGGCAATCTTAAGGCAGTGATTACCAATCTTGCCGATATTGAGGAAGTTGATGTTGAACTTGATGAAGACGGCAACGGAACAGTTTCGCCCGTCGTTTACGGAACCAGCGAACTGAGGCCCGTTCTCGAAACGATCAGACTGTACGGCGACCCCATCCTTATCGCTCCAGAGACCTCCACCGACATTTATTTCGATGCCGCCAAACTCGGCGATTATATTCTTGCCAACCGTACTGGCAATAGCAGTCTGTATAGAATCAAACGTACATTCGACAACGGACGCTATGCAGCGCTAAACCGCGTTACGGCTAACTTTAACACAAAAATTGGTGCTCATGGCTCGCCTGACTTCGACTGGCGCCTTACCCCCGACGAATTCACGGACGTATTGCTGGAAAAATGCGCCACTCTCCGCGAAAGCATTGCCGCGGCCGACATTCCTCAAGCAGCAAAGGATTACATCCTTGATACTGTCGACGCTCAGGCACTTTCGATAATGTCCTCCGCAAAAAATATCTATTTCAATAATTTCTATGTTGAGAAAGGCAATGGAGATGGCATCAACGATTCAATCGCCGCCGTGCCTGGCCCCGACCAATATGCCCGTGTAGCCGGTGCTGTCAATGTAGCGAATCCGAAACTGCTGGCAGTTCCGGACTATGGCGACGCATGCATGTCGGTGTGGAACAACTACTGTGCCCGCGGCAAGCAGCCCGTAGAAGTCGCTGAATACGTCAAGGCATACGAGAAAGCCAAAGGCGGCAAACTCACGCAGGCCGACATCGACCGCCTCGCTGGCACCTCAACACCGTTCTATGCCGATGCTGTAAAACAGCGTCAGGCAGAAGCTGAGAAATCATACGAGGCAATCAAGGCGCAGCTTACCCCCGTGCCGGAAACCGACGGTGATATTTTCGACGCTATTGTCGCACCGTATAAAGGCAAAGTTGTGCTTGTCGATCTGTGGAACACATGGTGTGCTCCTTGCCGCGCTGCCCTTGCTGCCAACGAGCCTCTCAAGACCGGTGAACTTTCAAGCCCCGACATCGTATGGCTGTATATTGCCGACGAGAGTTCTACACTCAGCAGCTATGCGGCAATGATTCCTGGCATCAAGGGTAATCACATGCTCGTGAGCAAGGATCAGATAGATAAAATACGCAATCGTTTCAACGTAGACGGCATACCTTACTATATCCTCGTAGACCGCGATGGCAAAGCAACCGGGCATCCCGACTTCCGCGACCACGACAAGCTCGTAGAAGGCATCAAGGCTGCACTGTAATACTTTGCTATAATCACTATAAAACAGTCGGGAGACATGCCTGCGGGCCGTCTCCCGATTGTTTATTTCTTGTGGCCATTACAGCCCGAATGCTTCGGAATATTCAACAATGCCGGAGGAAAGCATTCTATCTGTCAGCTGGCAAACCATATAATATTTACTTTCTACATCGAAGGGCGGAATAATGTCGAATTCAGATGCACGTTGATATCCCAAGCGGCTATAATAATCCGGAGAACCCAATACCACGGAACACGGGAATTGGAGATTGCGCGCTATTTCATGTCCGGTGGAAACCAGAAGTCGACCGATTCCGTTTCGTTGAAATCCGATTCTTACGGCAAGCGGCGCCGGTGCAACCGCAATTTCGTTGCCGATATATATTTTGCTGAACATTATATATCCGACGATAGTGCCGTTCATTTCCGCCACCAGTGATAGCTGGGGAATGTAGTCTTCCGTTTTCCGGATCCGGTCAATCAACTTATGTTCATCTCCGTCGCTATGTTCAGCTGCAGCAAAAGCCTCCTTTACCAGCATTTCTATCTCCGGATAATCCTTTGCTTCCTCCCTCCGTACAACAATTTTGATATCGTTAATCTTGGCCATGTATCCTGAATTTGGAGACAAATATAGCGATTTCGGTCCTAAAAATGAGGATACTCTCAAATATATTGCGATTTACTGGAAATCCGGCAAACGAAGCAAGCCAGACTGCTGCGGCAATTTGGCTTACTATAATAGTGATCCGGAGGGGATTCGAACCCCTGACCGTCTGCTTAGAAGGCAGATGCTCTATCCAGCTGAGCTACCGGACCCCGAGGCTCCGGCAGACAGGCTGCCGGAGCTTATGTTTTAGTCCTGGTTGAGGTTGACGCGTTTGAAGTCAACGGCAACGAGGCCTTTGCTGCTCTTTTCAAGATACTGGCCCACGGTGAGTTCGCCATCGCTGATGAACTGCTGTTCCATGAGGCAGTTTTCTTTGAAGAACTTGTTGAGGCGGCCCTGGGCGATGTTCTTGATCATCTGCTCGGGAAGGTTGGCTGCCTTGGCGGCTGCTGTCTCGGCCATGATCTGACGGCCCTTGGCGGCATCTTCGGCTGTGATCCAGCCTTTTGCCATGTTGGACTCGATGTGGTCTTCGCTGTCGAAGTGGTTGGGGTTGAGGCCTGCTTTTTTGAGGGCTGCCTCTACGGCCTTGCGAACCTGTTCTTCCTTGGTTTTTTCTACGGCAACGTTATATTCGGAGTTGATAACGTCCTCGGTAACGTTTTCGCGGGCAACTGCAAGGGGATTCATGGAAGCAACCTGCATGGCCACTTCGCGGCCAACCTGGTAGTCTACGTTCTCCTGGTTGAAGCCAACGATTGTAGCGAGCTTGTTGCCGAAGTGAACATAGAATGTTGTGGCGGGAGCCTCGATGCATTCGTAGCGTGCGAGTTCTACCTTTTCGCCGGTCTTGCCGCTTTCGTCGGTAACGAGGTCGGCAACTTTCTGGCCGTTGATAGTGGCTTCCTTGAGTTCGTCGAGGGATTTGATGCGGTTTGCTACGGCAAAGTCGAGGAGCTGCTGTGTCAGTTCCACAAAGCCGGCGTTCTTAGCCACGAAGTCTGTTTCGCAGCAGAGTGCGACGATAGCTGCGAAGTTTCCGTCGTTTTTGGCGAGCACGCAGCCTTCGGAAGCCTGACGGTCTTCACGCTTGGCGGCGATAGCTTTGCCTTTCTGGCGAAGGATTTCGACAGCAGCGTCGATGTCGCCGTTAGTTTCGGCGAGAGCTTTTTTGCAGTCCATCAGGCCGGCGCTTGTAAGGTTGCGCAGCTTGGTGATTTCTGCCATTGTAACTGCCATATCGGTATAGGTGTTAAAATGTTTACGAATAGAAGTTTATTCAGCGGCTGGAGCTTCGGTTTCTGCAGCTTCTTCAGCTTCAGCGGCGGGAGTGTCGTTGCGGCGTACGCGGCGACGTTCGCGGCGGGGAGCTGCGGGGGTTTCTGCCTGTGCTTCGGCTGCTTCGTTGTCGAGCTTCTCGGCTTTACGCTCTTCCAGACCTTCGGCCATAGCGGCTACGAGAGCGCCGGCAACGAGTTCAATGCTCTTGGAAGCGTCATCGTTAGCGGGGATTACGTAGTCTACGGTGTTGGGATCGGAGTTGGTGTCTACCATAGCGAATACGGGGATACCGAGGCGGTTTGCTTCTGCAACGGCGATGTGCTCTTTCATTACGTCTACTACGAAAAGAGCGGAGGGAAGACGGTTAAGGTCGGCGATGGAACCGAGAGTCTTTTCCAGTTTTGCGCGCTGGCGGGTAATCTGCAGGCGTTCGCGCTTGGACAGGTTGTCGAAGGTGCCGTCTTTGGTCATCTTGTCGATGGAGGTCATCTTGCGCACAGCCTTGCGGATGGTGGGGAAGTTGGTGAGCATACCGCCGGGCCAGCGTTCGATAACGTAAGGCATGCCTACGGAAGCTGCGAGGTCGGCGATAACCTGCTTGGCCTGCTTCTTGGTTGCAACGAAGAGCACCTTCTTGCCGGATTTGGCCATGCCGCGGAGTACGTTGGCTGCTTCTTCGAGTTTGGCCTGTGTTTTATAAAGGTCGATTATGTGGATACCGTTACGCTCCATGAAGATGTACGGTGCCATTGCGGGATTCCATTTACGTTTGAGATGGCCGAAGTGGCATCCGGCTTCCAGGAGCTGTTCAAATGTGGGTGTTGCCATTTTTTTGTTGTTTGTTTACGTTCTTTGGGTTATACAACGACGGGGTAGGGAACGTTGGTCCATCGCCGCCGTTTAGATACTAAACACTTATTTTTATGCCCGGACGGGCACGGGGATGCAAACGATATTAGCGTTTGGAGAACTGGAAGCGCTTGCGTGCTTTAGGCTGACCGGGTTTCTTGCGTTCTACGGCGCGCGGGTCGCGGGTCATGAAACCTGCCTTGCGGAGCACAGCCTTGTCTTCGGGGTTGATTTTCACCAGTGCGCGTGCGATAGCGAGGCGGAGTGCTTCTGCCTGGCCTTTGTAGCCGCCGCCGTCCAGATTTACGTGGATGTCGTATTTGTCGGTTGCCTCGAGGGTGCTCAGGGGCTGCTTAACGATGTACTGGAGAATGGAGGAAGGGAAGTAAACTTCCAGGGGGCGCTTGTTGATAACGATGGCACCGTTGCCTTCTTTGAGAATGACACGGGCTACAGCTGCTTTGCGGCGACCTACTGCATTTATATTTTCCATGCTTTCTGTTATTTCAGTTTGTTAATGTCGATAACGGTGGGGTTCTGTGCCTCGTGGGGATGGTTGGGACCGTTGTAGACGTGCATGTTCTCGATGAGGCGACGGCCAAGACGGTTCTTGGGGAGCATGCCCTTCATCACATGGATGAACAGGGGGTGCATGCCAGGTTTGATATGCTTGTTGAAGGATTTCTTCATCAGCACTTCAGGCGAAAGTTCGCGCTGGCCGCCGGGGTAACCGGAGAATGTGAGGTAGGTGCGGTCGGTCATCTTTTTGCCGGTGAGAATAACTTTGTCGGCGTTGATGATGATAACGTTGTCGCCGCATTCTACGTTGGGCGAGTAGGAAGGTTTGTATTTGCCGCGCAGAAGTTTGGCAACTTTGGCGCAGAGGCGACCAAGTACCTGGTCGGTTGCATCGATAACTACCCAGTCGTGCTGAACCTGCTCTGCGTTGGGAAATACGGTGCGATAGCTAATGGTATCCACTTTCTAATTGGTTGTTTAATAATTACTTAAATGTGCCGATGCGTAAAGGCCTACTTGGCCAAAAGCGTGCCCGCGCACACGGCCTGTTTAGATTTGGACATAATCGGTGCTGCAAAGGTACGAATTTTCTGCGATTTGGCAAAATGTCCGTGCTCTTGCTGGGGGTGCAGGGGCGGTCAGAGGCACTGCCGGAGATATAAATAATGTTAAAACTGCCGCCCGGGGTACGGACGGCAGCGGTATTGTGTGGCGGCTGGATTATTCAGCTACAACTTCGAAGGGAATCTCCACGGTTACTTCCTTGTGGAGCTTGACGGTGGCAACGGATTCGCCCACTTCCTTAACGGCTTCCTTGAGTTCGATAATCTTGCGGTCAATGTTGAAACCGAGTTTTTCGAGTGCTTCGGCAATCTGGATGCTGTTTACAGAACCGAAGATAGTGCCTGTTGCGCTGGTCTTTGCGCCGATTGTGAGCTTGATATCCTTGAGCTGCTCTGCAAGAGCTTCTGCGTCGGCTTTGATCTTGGCGAGCTTGTGGGCGCGCTGTCGCTGGTTTTCGGCGAGAACCTTGAGTGCGGATTCGCTGGCGATTACAGCTTTGCCGGTGGGAATGAGATAGTTGCGGCCGTAACCGTCTTTCACAGTAACTACGTCGTCCTTGTAGCCGAGGCCACTGACGTCTTCTTTAAGAATAAGTTTCATATTGTGCTGGCGGTTAATGGGTTATTTCATAAGGTCGGTAACGTAGGGCAGGAGGGCGAGGTGGCGGGCACGCTTGACGGCCTGAGCCACACGGCGCTGGAACTTCAGCGAGGTGCCGGTGATGCGGCGGGGAAGGATTTTGCCCTGCTCGTTAAGGAATTTCTTGAGGAATTCCGGGTCCTTGTAGTCTACGAAGTTAATGCCGAAACGTTTGAAACGGCAGTATTTTTTCTTCTTTACGTCCACCGACATGGGTGTGAGGTAACGGATTTCGGATTGAGCCTGTGCCATGATTTAGTCCTCCTTGTTTTCTACGGGTTGAACGGGAGCTGCAGCGGCCTGTGCGCGGCGTGCGCGGCGCTTGGCGGCATATTCAGCGGCATATTTGTCCTGACGGAATGTGAGCCAGCGAAGAACGCGTTCGTCGCGGCGGAAAGCTGTTTCGAGCTTTGCGATAACGGTGGGTTCTGCGTTGAACTCGATGAGGCTGTAGAAGCCAGTGGACTTTTTGTCGATGGGATATGCGAGCTTGCGCAGACCCCATTCTTCGGAGTTTACGATTTCTGCACCATTGGAGGTGAGTACATTCGCAAACTTTTCTACCGCTTCCTTCATCTGAGCATCAGACAAAACGGGAGTTAAAATGAAAACGGTTTCGTACTGCATTTGTTTGGTTGATAATTAATGAATTACGTGGATTGTTTTATTTCCGGCTGCAAAGGTACGCATTTTTTCGCTGATATACAAATAAATGTTTGGAGGAGAGTGAGGGGTGAGGAGTGGAAAGGGGACGTTAAACTGAAAGTTGCCACCGGAGTGCGGTGGCAACTTTCAGAACGGGCTTATGTGTTTCAAACCCCCAATTAATAATCACAGTGCAAAGTTACGTCGCTGCTGCGGCCTACACAATACTGCGAACGGGGTATTTTTAGTCGATGATATCGAATCCGGTATACTTGCGCAGGCATTCGGGAACGACGATTCCTTCGGGTGTCTGGAAGTCCTCAAGAATGGCAGCGACGATGCGGGGAAGAGCCAGTGCGGAGCCGTTGAGGGTATGGCACAGGTGCGTTTTCTTGTCGTCGCCGCGGTAGCGGCATTTCAGGCGGTTGGCCTGGTAGGTCTCGAAATTGGAAACAGACGATACTTCCAGCCAGCGCTGCTGTGCTGCGGAATATACCTCGAAATCGAACGTGATGGCGGATGTGAAGCTCATGTCGCCGCCGCACAGGCGCAGGATGTGCCAGGGCAGACCGAGTTTTTCGAGGAGTCCCTGCACGTGGGCTTTCATTTCCTCGAGGGCGGCATAGCTGTTCTCGGGTTTCTCGATGCGTACGATTTCAACTTTGTCGAACTGGTGCAGGCGGTTGAGTCCGCGCACGTCCTTGCCGTAGCTGCCGGCTTCGCGGCGGAAGCAGGCGGAGTAGGCGCAGTTCTTGATAGGCAGCTTGTCCTGCGGGATGATTACATCACGGTACAGGTTGGTAACGGGTACCTCCGCGGTGGGAATGAGGTACAGTTTATCGAGGTTAACATAGTACATCTGGCCTTCCTTGTCGGGAAGCTGGCCTGTACCGTAGCCGGAGGCTTCGTTCACCACGTACGGCGGTTGGATTTCCAGATAACCTGCTTTGGACGCCTCGTCCAGGAAGAACTGGATGAGGGCGCGCTGCAGTTTTGCACCCTTGCCGATGTAGACGGGGAAGCCGGCGCCGGTAATCTTTACGCCGAGGTCGAAGTCTATAAGGTTGTATTTCTTGGCGAGGTCCCAGTGGGGCAGAGCGTCGGCGGGAAGCTCGGGCATGGGACCACCGGTTACCTCGACAACGTTGTCGGCGGCGGAAGTTCCTTCGGGCACGCCGCTGTAGGGGATGTTGGGGATGCTGAGTAGTTCGTTTTCGATTTCCTGCTGTGTGCGCTGCAGTTCGTCGTTAAGGGCTTTCTGTTCTTCCTTGAGTACGGCCACTTTCTCTTTTGCCTGTTCGGCGTCGTCCTTGCGGCCTTCTTTCATGGCTTTGCCTATGGTAGCGGCCATGCGGTTCAGCTCGGCGGCAGCGTTGTCGTTTTTAAGCTGCAGCTCGCGGCGCATCTCGTCGAGGGCGAGTACGCGGGCTATGGGCTTTTCGCCATTGAAGCCTTTTACAGCGAGGCGCTCGACAATAAATTTCGGGTCGGCCTTGATTTGTTGTAATGTAAGCATTATGGAGTGTGTTACTGATTATTTGTTAAGAAGCTCGCGCACTTTTGCGGAAATCGCGCGACCATCGGCACGGCCGGCCAGTGTCTTGGTGGCCACGCCCATCACCTTGCCCATGTCGGCGGGCGAAGCGGCGCCTACCTTTGCTATTATCTCCCCAAGAGCGGCAGTGAGTTCCTCCTCGCTCATAGCTTTGGGGAGGTATTCCTCAATCACGGTCAGTTCTGCCAGTTCGCCTTCTGCAAGGTCTGGACGGTTCTGTTCCTTATAGATAGCGGCGCTGTCGCGGCGCTGTTTGGCCATTTTTACAAGAATCTTGGTCGCGGTTTCGTCGGAGAGCTCGCCGTTGGAGCCGGGAGCTGTCTTACCTTCGATGAATTCTTTCTTGATGCCACGCAGAGCCTGCAGGCGAACGCGGTCCTTAGCAAGCATCGCTGCCTTGATTTCAGCATCTATTTTTTCGTAGAGGGTCATATTTGTAATGTTGGTATATTCGGAATAGTTTCACGGTTCTGTTTCAAACGGCAAAATTACAAAAATTCATCTATCCCGCGCATATCTTGTCGGCTTTTTTCGCTATAATAATTTCAAAAATGCTGTGATTCTAAAATTATGAATTATGTTTTTCGCACGATAGGCGCTGAATATCAAAAATTAGTACTATCTTTGCGTTTGCAGACTGCTTCGCAGAGCACGCCAGTAAGGAGAGTTTTCCGAACCAACTCCCGGACTGGGATTGTGCGGGCGGTATGCAACGACATATAGAAAGCGTACTTAGCGCTCTTTCTTGACAGTTAGAAACTTCGCAACTTTCAGGATTAGTCAGGAATGTGGCAGCGACTGACGTCTTTGTGGATATGTATATAGCTGTCCCGGCAGTGATGCGTGAGTATCGTGCCGGAACATAATGCATATTTGCGCGAGGCCTCTGCGTTGTCCGTTCTACTAATCCGGGCAATGCGAAGGCCTCTAACTGTAGAGCGGGCAACAAGTCTGGACCTTGCGCTTTTTAATACCTACTTAAACTGCTGATTGGTTAGGTTCATCGGCATTTTAAGCTACCATTGTAATTATCAATCAATTAATAATCCAACTAATAAGCTATTCTAATGAAAAAGTATTTGCTTTTCCTTGTGGCGTTAATGCTCTCCACGGTTGTTAATGCACAATTCTTTGAGTATAAAGGCATCATTTTCTCCGTAATCTCCGAAGAGGAGCACACTGCCAGGGTCGACATAAACTCGCAACTTTCCGGCGATATTATTATTCCGGCCACTGCCATCAATGGCGAAACAGAGTATTCCGTAACTATAATATGCGACAGAGCCTTTAATGATTGCCCCGACATAACATCTGTAACTATTCCGAACTCTGTTTCCTTAATCGGATGGGAAGTTTTCGAGGGATGTGAAAAGCTCACGTCCATTGTCGTCGAAGAAGGCAACAGCAACTTCTCGTCGGTAGACGGGGCACTGTTAAATTTCGACAAAACCATACTTTTACAGTGTCCCGCCGGTAAAACTGAATATAATATTCCCACATCGGTAACCAATATCGGTGCCTACGCGTTCGACCATTGCAGCAAATTAACATCGGTAACTCTTCCCGAATCTGTAACTGAAATCAGAGAGTATGCTTTTAATTACTGTATCAATCTGGCAAAAATCATTATCTCAGACTCGGTTACTAAAATCGGAGATGTGGCTTTCGCGTATTGCAGCAGTCTGACAGCAGTCACAATTCCAAAATCAGTATCAGAAATAGGAATTTCTGTTTTCTTCGGGTGCAGTAGCCTTACTTCTTTTATCGTAGAAGATGGCAATAATAATTATGTTTCTGAAAATGGTGTATTGTTTAACAAAGACAAAACCTTACTTATTCAATGTCCGGTAGTCAAAACTGAATATGTTATTCCCGACAATGTAACTGAAATCGGGGATTTTGCTTTTCAAATCTGTAGTAGCCTTACATCAATCACTATTCCTGACTCTGTTACTAAAATAGGCGCGTACGCTTTTCGCTATTGCGATGGCCTCACCACTGTCTACATTCCTAACTCTGTTACTATAATAGGCGAGTCCGCCTTTGAAAGTTGCAGCAGCTTGACTTCTGTTGACATTCCTGACTCGGTGACTGAAATAGGAGCAAAAGCTTTCATGCAGTGTGATGGCCTTACTTCAATAACAATCTCTAACTCCGTAACTGAAATTGCCGAGGGTACTTTCAATCATTGCGAGAAACTGACTTCTGTTACAATTTCTAACTCAGTCACTGAAATTGGCATGGGTGCTTTCTCGGGCTGCCGCGAGCTTGCTTCAATCAATATACCATCGGGTGTAAAGCATATGCTGGCAAATACTTTTAGCTTTTGTAGTAAGCTCAAGACTATCTACAATCAAAATCCTGTTCCACAAAGTGTAGACGAGCACTCAATCAGTACCATTCCAAGGGATGCTACTATCTACGTTCCCAAAGGAAGCGCGAGTGATTATTTCTCTGCAAACTATTGGAAACGCTTCAGCGACATCCGAGAGATGGGTGCTTTAGAAGTCGCTCTGAGCGAGCAGGCGCTTGAACTTGCTGCCGGAAAAACCGCAACTGTCTCCGAGACAATAACGAAGGACGACGATATGACTGTCGCCACCGAAAAATGGAGTTCTTCCAAGCCCGCAGTGGCAACTGTGAATAACGGCGTGATAACCGCTGTCGGCCAGGGCGATGCCGTTATTTATTACACCGTCGTCGATGGCTACGGTGTTCCCCACACCGCGTCATGCAAAGTAACTGTCATCGAGAATTCCGGTGTCGGCGCTGTTGTCAGCGACGCCAATGCTTCGGTCGACGTTTTCAATCTTCAGGGTCTGGCAGTGCTTCGCAATGCCTCAGCTACTGAACTTAAAGACCTTCCCGCCGGTCTCTACATTGTGCGTCAGGGCAAGAACATAAAGAAGATAATCGTGAAATAATAAGCGGTACCATACGGTCTTACATTTTAATCGGCTGCGATGCTCAGTGCGTCGCAGCCGATTTCTTTAGTCCTTATGTTTTGGGGTAAAACGGCAGAACCATGATGGGTGCCACCGGGAATTATTTTACCGCGCCGGCGTTTTCGTCCTCGAAAGCAAGCGTGCAGTAGTTGTAGCCTTCAGCGTCGTAGATCTTGGTGAGGTGTTTAAGACGCTCGTAGAATTCCTTGTAGTCGCGCGTTCCGGGCTGCATCCATTGTATTTCGGCAAGGGCGCCCCAGCGGGGAAGGACCATGTACTGCGCGTGTGCGAAGGTGGGCACGTATTCTGTCCATAGGTTTGCCTGTACTCCCTTGATATGAGCTTTCTGTTCGGGCGACATAGTGTCGGGGGTAGGCTCGTAAGAATAAACCTTGTCCAGAGGCAGGTTGCCGCCGATAGCCAGAGGCTGTTTGTCGCGGTCGGGGCTCTGATAGTAGTCGAAGTAGAGATAGGTGTTGGGTGTCATGATAACATCGTGTCCCATGTCGGATGCCTTGATGCCACCGGCTTCGCCGCGCCACGACATTACAGTGGCATCCGGTGCGATACCGCCTTCAAGAATTTCATCCCAGCCGATAATCTTGCGGCCCTTGCTTGCCAGAAAATCGCTCACGTGCTTGGTAACATGGCTCTGGAGCTTCTGTTCCGCTGTGTGTTCCTTGTCTTTTTTCAGACCGAGTTCCTTGATTTTTGCCTGGCATTTGGGACACTTCTCCCATTCGATTTTGGGACATTCGTCGCCGCCGATGTGGATGTATTCCGATGGGAACAGGTCAGTGAGTTCGTCAAGAACGCCATCGAGGAAAGCGTAGACAGAATCGTTGCCGGCGCAGAGCACTTCGGTGCTGACACCCCAGCGTTTCCATACTTCGTACGGACCGCCGGTGCAACCCAGGTTGGGGTATGCGGCAAGGGCTGCCTGCATGTGGCCGGGGAGATCGATTTCGGGGATGATGGTGATATGGCGCTTGGCAGCATAGTCGATAATGTCGCGGATCTGCTCTTTGGTATAGAAGCCTTCCACGGGAATGGTGTCTATTTCTTCGGTGTTATGTCCGATGGTAGTGCCGGGACGCTTGCTGCCAATCTCGGTGAGCAGGGGATATCTGTCGCTTTCGATACGCCAGCCCTGATCTTCGGTGAGGTGCCAGTGGAAGGTGTTCATGTTATGGAGCGCCATCATGTCCAGGTATGTCTTTACAGAATCGGCCGGAAAGAAGTGGCGGGCTACGTCGAAGTGTGCGCCGCGGTATCCGAAGCGCGGCGCATCCTCGATTTCGCCTACGGGGTAGTTCACGTCGTGCATGCCGGCTTCGGGGATGGATTTGCGCAGTGTCTGTACGGCATAGAACACACCTGCGGCGCTGCCGCCTTCAATGTCTATTTTGTCGGGGTCGATGTCTATCTTATAGGCTTCGGCGTTTGTCATGTCGCCGTCTATATCCAGTTCTATGTAGTTGGCAGAGGGTTCTTTTTCGGAAATTTTGAGGTCGAGGCCCGTAAGGGGCTTGAGATACTCGGCCAGGAACTGAGCTTCGTTGGCCAGCTTGGCGTCGGAGTAATAGATTACTGTGTTTTTGTCGAGCTTGAAGAATTTGTCGGCAGTACCGGCGGTGTCAACTTCAATCTTGCCGGGCAGCGGCACGACGCGATAGTCGGCCGTGACGTCGGGGCGCTGGCTGCAAGAGCACAGGGCGACGCCCGTCAGGATGGCAGCAAAGGTCTTTTTCATTGGTCGGGTTGGGGTTAGGTTTTATTTATAAGAGGATTATTAATAAGGTTTTCTGTATTTGTCGGAACCGGGGTCGGATATTTCCTCGAGTATGCTAAGGTACGAATTGTAGCGCGACTGGGCTATGCGGTTTTCTTCCAATGCCTTGAGTACGGCGCAACCGGGCTCGTGCGTATGCGTGCAGTTGCCGAAGCGGCATCCGGCCGATTCGCGGAATATTTCCGGGAAGTAGTGGCCTACCTGCTCGGCCTCGAAATCGAAAACACCGAATCCGCGTATTCCCGGCGTGTCGATAATTTCGCCGCCATCAGGAAGGGTGAACATCTCGGAAAAGGTGGTGGTGTGCATGCCGGTGTCATGTACGGCCGAAATCTCAGCAGTACGCTGCTGTATGCCGGGGATAAGAGCGTTGATAAGTGTGGATTTGCCCACGCCGGAGTTACCGGATATAAGTGTAACCTTGCCGGCGAGCGTTTCTTTGAGTTCTGTCAGTCCCTCGCCAGTGTGTGCGGAGACAGCCATAGCCTCATATCCTATGCTGCGGTACAGATACAGCACTGCTTCGAGCAGTTCGCGGTCATCATCTCCGGTAAGAAGGTCGGTCTTGTTTATTACCAGCAGCGGTTTCACCGAATATGCCTCGGCAGTGGCCAGGAAACGGTCGATGAATGTCGTTGATGTGGTGGGATGCGCCAAGGTGGCCACAAGCATGGCGCAATCCACATTGGCGGCTATTATGTGGGCTGCTTTCGACAGATTGCTGGCGCGGCGTATAATATAGTTGCGCCGTGGCAGCACCGCGCGTATGAAAGAAACACCGTCGGGGCCCGGCTCGGAAAGCTCCACGTGGTCGCCGACGGCAACGGGATTGGTTGTGCGTATGCCTTTTATTCTGAAATTGCCTTTGGCGAGGCATTTCATTTCAGATCCCTCGGTAAGCCTCGCAACATAGTGCGAGCCGGTATTACGGATTATTGTTCCTTGGTAAATCATGCCCAAAGTTAATGAAAATATACCATATTCCCGTCTTTTTGTCTCCGTTAATTGTTTTAGATATAAAGCAAAAAAAGAAAATATGAAAATTACCGTGTACAATAGCTTTGTCGCCGTCGCCGCGGCGTTGATGCTGACGGGATGTGCCGACCTTGGTTTCGGTGTGGATATCGACTCCGGCGCCCCCGGGCCTTATTACGGTTCCGGGCCAGTTGTAAATCCGTACTGGGGATGGGGCTGGGATTCTCCTGCCTGGAATCTCGGACCGGTCGCCAATCCGGTTCCTCCACCTCCTCGTCCGCATTATCCTGTTCTCAATCCCGGCATAGGTCCGGTGGTACCGCCGTCGAATCCCGGCGTAAACCGTCCCTCAGGTCCCGTCAACGCGAATCCTGGCAATAGGGTGCCTACGGTAATCGACGGAACAATGCGTCCCGGAAATGGCGGATTCGCCACTCCGGGAGCTTCCACACCGAGACGCTGATCAATACAACATCTGGGCAACACGTGTGAGGGCGGCGATGAAAGCGTCGGCCTCGGCACGTGTGTTGTACATGCCGAACGAGGCGCGCACGGTGCCTTCGATGCCGAGTGCCTCCATAAGGGGCTGAGCGCAGTGGTGCCCGGTGCGCACGGCTATGCCCATGCGGTCCAGCAGGATGCCGGTGTCGTAATGGTGTGCGGTACCTATAAGGAAAGAAATTATCGCGCTTTTGCCCGGAGCGGTGCCGAAGATGCGGATGCCGGGTATGGCAAGCATTTTTTCGGTTGTATATTCAAGCAGGTCGTGTTCGTGGGCCTCGATGTTTTCTATTCCGATGTCCTCGATATATTTAACTGCCTTTTTAAGTGCGGAGATATCCACAAAATCGGGAGTACCCGCCTCGAATTTGTATGGCAGATCGGCCCATGTTGTGCCGCTGAAACTTACATGCCCTATCATTTCGCCGCCGCCCTGGTAGGGAGGCATCTTCTCAAGCAGGTCGCGCCGTCCGTAGAGCACGCCCACGCCGCAGGGACCGTACATTTTGTGCGACGAGAAGGCATAGAAATCCACCCCGAGCTCCTGCACGTCCACTTTGTGGTGGGGTATGCCCTGGGCACCGTCGCAGCAGAATACGGCGCCGTGTTCGTGGGCGTAGGCGGCCATTTCGCGTATAGGGTTGACTGTGCCAAGAACGTTGGACGCGTGGCATACGGATACAAGACGGGTGCGGTCGGTAAAGAGAGAGTGGTATACTTCTAAATCCAGACTTCCGTCGGGATGTATCGGAATAACTTTAATGGCTATTTTTTTGCGGGCCTGCAGCAGTTGCCACGGAACGATGTTGGAATGGTGCTCCATCACACTGAGGATAATTTCGTCGCCATCCTCAAGAAGCTGCCCGTAGCTCGAAGCCACGAGGTTGAGCGAACCAGTGGCGCCGGACGTGAAAATCACTTCTTCGACAGAACTGGCGTTGATGAAGCGGCGGACGCATTCGCGGGTGGCCTCGACAGATGCCGTCGCCTCCTGCGACATGCAGTGCACGCCGCGGTGTACATTGGCTTTCTCGTGAGTGTACATGCGTTCTATCTCGCCTACAACCTGATTGGGCGTTTGGCTTGTGGCTGCGTTGTCCAGGTATACCAGAGGTTTCCCGAAGACAGTGCGTTGCAGTATGGGAAAATCGCGTCTGATGGCTTCTACATCGTATTTCATAACTCCTCCTTGTTTTCTGCCGTGCGGCATGTGGCGGCGCACGTGTCGCAGCCTCCGGCAGTGCCGTTTAGCCGTTTCTCAACAAGCACGTGCAGGCGCTGGCGGAGCACCTCGAATGAGATATTGTCCACAACATCGGCCATGAAAGCCTGCGTGAGCATCATCACTGCCTGCTCGCGCGGTATGCCGCGTGTCTGCATGTAGAACAGGGCGCGCTCGTCAAGCTGTCCGGTTGTTGCACCGTGGCCGCATTTTACGTCGTCGCAGTATATCTCGAGCTGCGGGGCTGTGAGCATGCGCGCTTCGGGCGATGCAAGCATGTTGCGGTTGGTCTGTACGGCATCTGTGGCGGTAGCGCCTTCCTCCACGATAATCTTGCCGCCGAAAGCGCCGAGCGAGCGGTCGAACATAGCGTTTTTGAACAGCTGGCGGCTGCGGCATCGGTGGCCCCGGTGAATGAGTGTCGCGCGGTTGTTGGCGATCTGGCAGCCGGAGCATACGGCGAGGCCGCTGATGCTTGTTTCGGCGTCGTCGCCGTTCACTTCGATACGGTATTCGTTGCGCGTGCATCCTCCGTGGAGGAACGCCGTGCATACCGTGAGCGCCGAGCGGCTGTCCTGCGTGGCGTGCAGGTGCCACACCCGTGATGTGGCATCAGAGCTTTCCTCGATGTCGTAGAGTTCCACGCGCGAGTCTTCATCGGCGGCGATACGCACGTTCTGCGAGTTCAGATGCGCTGTGGAAGGTGTCTGCGAGTGGTCGCAGAGAAGTATTTTTATCTGTGCGCCGCGGCAGGCGTGCACAAGTATGCGCCGCGGCGTAAGCATGGGAATCGTGCTGTTGAAGATGTTCACAATCTGCACCGGCTTTTCCACACAGACTCCTTCGGCCACGCGGATGTACAGACCGTCGGTGAGCAGGAGACTGTTGATAAGTGATGCCGGGCTATCATCGGTGCCAAGCATTTCCGACGCGTCGGAAATGTATTTTTCGGGAACATCGCGCAGGCTGTAGATTTCCAGCCCGGAGGGGAGCCTGTCGGCGCAATTTATATGTACGGAATCATTGGCTACCACACACAGCAGGCTGTTCAGCTGGGGCACGCCGCAGTGGAAGGATGCTGCCACGTCGGCATTCATCGTAACGCCACCCAGGTTGACGCCGTAGTCCGGCGCGAACATGGCGTCGGCCTGGCACTGCCGCAAATCCTGCGGGTCGTGGCGGAAGGCCGCGATGGCTGCCGGAAGGTCGCGGGCGGCCTTGTCGGAAACCTCGGCCAACAGTGCCGGGCGTTCCAGCGGGGCGTTTGCACGCCACAATTCAAGATACTGCCCTAAGGCTTGTGCTGCTGTTGTCATTGTTCGTCAACCTGTTGTTTTATCCAGTCGTAACCTTTCTCCTCGAGTTCAAGCGCCAGTTCGGGACCACCGCTGTAAACGATGCGTCCTTTGTAGAGGATGTGTACGAAGTCGGGTTTTATATAGTCTAACAGACGCTGGTAGTGCGTAATCACTATTGTGGCGTTTTGCTGTGTGCGCAGTTTGTTCACGCCTTCGGCCACCACGCGCAAAGCGTCGATATCCAGGCCACTGTCGGTTTCGTCGAGAATGGACAGACGCGGCTCCAGTACGGCCATCTGGAAAATCTCATTGCGTTTTTTCTCTCCGCCGGAGAAACCTTCGTTCACCGAGCGCGACGCCAGTTTGTTGTCCAGTTCCACCACGGCGCGTTTCTGCCGCATCAGTTTAAGAAAGTCGGCGGCGCTCATAGGGGGTTCTCCGAGATATTTGCGCTTGGCGTTTACGGCGGCGCGCATGAAATTCACCATAGTAACACCCGGAATTTCCACAGGGTACTGGAACGAGAGGAACAGGCCTTCGTGCGAGCGGTCCTCGGGAGAGAGTGCCAGCAGGTCGGCGTCGCCGAGCGTGGCAGTGCCGGCAGTAACGGTGAAACGCGGGTCTCCGGCGAGAACACCCGAGAAAGTGCTTTTGCCCGAACCGTTAGGGCCCATTATCGCGTGCACTTCGCCCGGACGGACGGTAAAGTCGATGCCGCGCAGTATTTCTTTGCCGTCGATTCCGGCGTGCAGGTTGCGTACTTTCAGTAATTCTTCGCTCATAGTGTATATATTGTTAGCCTACCGAACCTTCAAGGGTGATTTCGAGAAGCTTCTGGGCCTCTACGGCAAATTCCATAGGCAGTTTGTTCATCACTTCCTTGGCATAGCCGTTCACAATCAGGGCCACGGCTTCCTCGGTGGGTATGCCGCGCTGGTTGCAGTAGAAAATTTGGTCTTCGGAAATTTTGGATGTGGTTGCTTCGTGTTCCACCACGGCAGAGCTGTTTGCCACGTCGATAACAGGGAATGTATGTGCGCCGCAGGTGGGGCTTAGCAGCAGCGAGTCGCACTGCGTATAATTTCGGCATCCCTCAGCATTGGGGGCAACCTTAACCATGCCGCGGTAGCTGTTCTGGCTATGGCCGGCGGAGATTCCTTTGGATACTATCGTGGAACGGGTGTTGGAGCCGATGTGTATCATCTTTGTGCCGGTGTCGGCCTGCTGCAGCCTGTTGGTTACGGCCACCGAGTAGAACTCGCCTACCGAGCCTTCGCCGGCAAGAATGCACGACGGATATTTCCATGTAATTGCCGATCCGGTCTCCACCTGTGTCCACGACAGTTTGGAGTAGTCGCCGCGGCACAGTCCGCGTTTGGTAACGAAGTTGTAGATGCCGCCTCGTCCCTGAGCGTCGCCGGCATACCAGTTCTGTACGGTGGAATATTTCACCTCAGCACGGTCTTCTACAATGATTTCGACGATTGCGGCGTGGAGCTGGTTTTCGTCGCGCATAGGGGCGGTGCAGCCTTCGAGGTAGCTGACGTAGCTGTCGTCGTCGGCCACTATCAGTGTGCGTTCGAACTGGCCGGTGCCTGCCGCGTTGATGCGGAAATATGTGGACAGCTCCATAGGACAGCGCACGCCCTTGGGAATATATACGAACGAGCCGTCGGAGAATACCGCCGAGTTAAGTGCGGCATAAAAATTATCGCGGTAGCTTACTACCTTGCCAAGATATTTGCGGACAAGGTCGGGATACTCGCGCACGGCCTCGCTGAACGAACAGAACACAATGCCTCGCTCGGCCAATGCCTCACGGTGGGTGGTTTTTACAGACACGGAGTCCATTACGGCGTCTACGGCCATGCCGGAGAGCACTTTCTGTTCCTCCAGGGGTATACCGAGGCGGTTGAAAGTCTTTACAAGCTGCGGGTCCACCTCGTCCATGCTTTTGGGCGCATTCTTGCGGGTGGGCGCAGCATAGTAGCTGATGGCCTGATAGTCGATCGGCGGAATGGTGAGGTGCGCCCATGTGGGCGGTTGCAGCGTTAGCCAGTGGCGGTAGGCTTTCAGGCGGAAATCCAGAAGCCAGTCCGGCTCTCCTTTTACAGCGGAAATGTGGCGGATCACATCCTCCGATAGTCCCGGTGGAATAATGTCGGTGTCGATGTCGGAGGTGAAACCGTACTTATATTCTCCGCCGGTGGCGTCGGATATAAGTTCTCTTTCCTTTTGTTCCTTATTTTCTATGTTGTTGTCGTTCATTGCAAATGTCGGTCTTTAAAGCAAAACAACGAGTGGCTGCCTTTAGTTGTTCAGATATCCCAGGACTTTAGGCGCCAGCTGCACCACGGCATGTCGCCACGGCTTTGCGGGATTTTGGAACGCCGCCTTCTGTGCCGGCTCGAAACCGAGGTACACGTTTATAAGCAGACTTGTAACAATCAGCCACAGGGCTGCGCGGAACAGTGCGCCGGCAACGCGGTTTACGAATCCGAGTTTTACCGCCTTGAGTATGGCGTATATCATCCGTGCCACAAGTGCGGCGCCGAGAAAGACAGCCACGAACAGGCAGAAGTAGGCGGCTGCTGTCATAAGTGTGGGATGGCTGCTGCTCATGCCCGTGAACCATGCCGCTACATCGGGTCCGAACACACGGCACGCCAGTATTCCCAGCACCAGGCCCGCAAGAGTCCCCAACTGCTGGGTGAATCCTTTCATGGCGCCGGTGAAAAGGGCTACGAGGGTAATGAAAAGCAGGATTATATCGATGGCAGTCATGTGCTGTTGGTTTAAGACCACAAAATTACAAATTTTTTATGAATAACATTTGCACCCTCGTAAATAATTGCTACCTTTGCAGCCGAAACGGGCTATGCCCCGGTAGTGGACAGATTTGGCTGCTTGCAACCACTGGAAAAAATGCTAAAATCGCCTTCGTCGTGCGTCTGTGCCCGTGTACAGGCTCCGATGTGCAAGGCAGCGATTATTCAGCTTGCGTGGCCGCTCTGTACAGGGGTTCCGGTCGCGTTTTTTTATTGCTCTCCTCAGCGGAGAACTGAAAAAGTTGAATAATAAAATTCTGAGTTATGAATTATCTCTTCACTTCCGAATCTGTTTCCGAAGGTCATCCTGACAAGGTGGCCGATCAGATTTCCGACACTATCCTCGACGAATTCCTTGCCCGCGACCCTATGTCCAAAGTTGCCTGTGAGACGATGGTTACTACCGGACAGGTGGTTATCGCCGGCGAGATAAAGAGCGAGGCTTACATAGACATGCAGGAAACCGCTCGCCGCGTTATCAACGAAATCGGTTATGACCGCAGCGACCTGCGTTTCGACGGCAATTCGTGCGGCGTGCTACTTGCCGTGCACGAGCAGAGCCAGGATATAAACCGCGGAGTGGAACGCGAGCGTGCCGAGGACCAGGGTGCCGGCGACCAGGGCATGATGTTCGGCTATGCAACCAATGAGACACCGCTATACATACCTCTCACCCTGGCATTGAGCCACAGCCTGATGATGACACTTGCCGAAATACGCCGAGAGGGTGTGGATATGACATATCTCCGTCCCGACGCCAAGAGTCAGGTAACGGTGGAATACGACAGCGAGAACCGCCCTGTGCGTGTTGTTACAATTGTAGTTTCAACACAGCACGACGAGTTTATCGATGCCGCCAAGGAAGGTATTCCGCAGGAAGAAGCCGACAAAAAGATGCTTGATATAATACACCGCGATGTGGAGAATATTCTGATTCCCCGCATGCGTGAAAAACTACCTGAAAATCTGCGCAAAATGCTCGACGGCGGCTACGAACTGCTTGTTAATCCCACCGGCAAGTTCGTTATCGGTGGTCCTCACGGCGATACCGGTCTCACAGGCCGTAAGATAATCGTTGATACCTACGGAGGCCACGGCGCACACGGCGGCGGCGCTTTCTCGGGCAAAGACCCCAGTAAAGTAGACCGTTCGGCTGCTTACGCAGCACGCCACATCGCCAAGAATCTCGTTGCCGCCGGTGTTGCCGACCGCGCGCTGGTACAGGTGGCGTATGCCATAGGCAAGGCCGAGCCTGTAAGTATTAACGTCAACACCTTCGGCACAGGCCACTGCGGTATTTCCGATGCCGAGATCGCAGAGAAGGTGAACAAACTTTTCGACATGCGGCCCTACGCCATAGAGAAACGTCTGAAACTGCGCAATCCCATCTATCGCGAGACAGCGTCCTACGGTCATGTGGGCCGTACACCGCGGGTTGTGAAGAAAACATTTGAATCGCACTACGAAAAACCCTTCACCGTAGAGGTGGAACTGTTTACATGGGAAAAAATCGACGCTGTAGATGCCGTACGCGCCGAGTTCTTCGGGAAATAATAAAGGAAACTATTTATATCGCCCCCCGTCAGTACCTGCTTGTCTCCACGGCAACGGTATTGCCGGGGGCGTTTCTGCTTGAAAGAGCGGGCAATGTGCCTGCCTGTGCGATGGTGAGCCTGTAGTTGTAGTTCATTCCGGGGCGCCAGCCGCTTGTGCGTGAATCGTCCTGGAGAGGGAAGAAAATGTAGCCCCAGTCGCGGTTGTTCGCATCCGGCAGCAACTGGTATGGTGTATCTTTGTCAGGCCATATTATCTCACCCGTTTCCGGAGATACGAAACGACATGTCAGACGTATGGCCGAGCCGGCTATATGGCCGTTATTCTCATGCAGCGGCGGGAATGTGAAAGGTATCAGAAATATATTTCCCTGATTGTCGATGTGTTGCGGCCGGTCTGTTAGCCTGAGCGCCCGGCCTTCGTCGGCGATATAGTAAGGAAACATGCCGTGGGCCTGGTCGCTGATATAGTCGGGCCAGCAGCCGTCGATGTCGGGGTGTCCGGCCGGTGTGCTGAAATCAGGAAAATAGAATTCCCCGCCGACGCATACATTGTACAATATGGCTTCCTTGAGATATACCTCGGTATCGGGCACGGTAGAGACCACCGAAATGTCTACTTTCGCCATTGTGTGGCAGAAATTCATGCGTAGGCGTCCGTCGGTCTGCATGGCATCGGCTTTTACGGCAATCACAAGATCGGTGTGCCCGTTGTCGGTGCGGTAGTTGATGGTCGTGTGCCAGTATGGGTTGACGTTGATTCTGATATCCATTGGGCTTACGGCCATGAATGTAACCGGTTTGTCGGGCCACTTTACCGCCGGCTCGTAGTACCATGAGTTCAACCCTGTGCGCCGGACCTTTACATTGTCCATAATCATCTGATATCCATTGTCGCTTGTGTAGGCACATACGTTGAAGTTCGGGATATTCAGCGTTGTTGTCGGTCCGGACGATGGTGCGGCTACTTCGAAATCCAACAAAGCCTGCGGCTTTGGCGCAGGCTCGTCGGAGTGGGCGCACGCCGTGGCAAGCAGTGCCACGGCGCACGCGATGGATGTTCTGGTACATCTCAACGTCATAAACGTCGAATCAGTCTATGTCGCCCTGTGCGAATTCGGGATATTCGTCTACGGTGATATCGAAGTCGATGGCACCCTGACCGCCGGGAACGCCGAGAGTAAGTGTATAGCGGTAGGCTTTGCCGGTTTCCCATTCGTTATATTCGCTTGTTGCCAGGGGGAAGTATATAAAGGCAGTCCGGGTGGCCGGATCGTAGCCCGCGGCCGATGCCGAAGGCCATACCAATGTTCCTGTCCGGCTGTCGGTCATCCGGCAGCGTACACGCACATATGCCCCCTGGGTGTAGTTGTTGTCTTTCGCGGCGGCAAGAACCTGAGGTACGGCGAACATATATCCGGTGCTGAGGAATTCTTCGGCCTCGTCATCGTCTATTTCGTCAATACCCTGATATAGCTGATAATCGGTTACACCATTCTGATTGTACCACGAGCCGACGACGGTGTTGTCGGCCGACGTTGTTTCTCGCGGGAAGCTGAACGATCCGATGCTGCATGTGCCGATGAGGTCTACATTGGTAACGTGGATGTCTACCATTTCGCCAGGGCGTCTTTTAAGGAGGAACCGTACCTGCGAAAGGGCGTGGCGGAAGTTGACTTTTACCTGTTTGGAAGTTGCCGCGGAAAGTCCGATGTTAACGCCGTAGAGCAGATCTGTGGTACCGTTGTTTATGAAGCCCGGAATATCGGCGTGTTTTTCATCCATGCCGTTGACAGGATTCTGTGTCGTAATGTTTTCCGGGCTATAGCTGTAGAAGTTCACGCTTTTTTCCAAAGGCCAGTACTGCACAGGGGCGTATGTCCACTTGTTGTCTGTTTTGTTTACTTTTACATCGTTCATGTAAACGGCGCCATCCACAAAGCCGTAGACGGTGAAACTGTTCAGTGATGCCGTTGTGGTAACGGCGCGCGACTGCTGGGCATAGGGGGCGGTGGCTGTGAATGCTATCACATTGGTGCCGGGCTCAATGTCCACATCGTCGTCGTTGTTCGAACAGGATGCGAGTGCCAGAGCCATTACGCCGAGAGCCGGAACGGCGGCGCAAAAAATTTTGTGTTTGCTGTTTAATCTCATAAGAAAATGGAGAGTTTGAAATTTTGTGCTTTTATGTACAACAATCGCGGCGTGAAGGCGGTTCAACGGTGTTAATTCGTTAACTCTATGTCGATGGTGTCCCAGTTGTCTACGCCTACCTGGATGTTGCCCATATCGCCTTCGTTTTCTATTTCCGGTAAGTCGATGCCGCCGACACGTATGGTAAGATTCATAGCTGTGGCGTATGGTATAATCTGCTGGCTGACGTCGAAAACATAGTTTCTCTTCTGCCCGTCCTTCAGCCACAGGTTTACGCTCAGACGGGTATTGTCGGTATTCGCAGCCGGACCGAAGGAAACGATTGAGCCTGCCAGAGTGGTATCATCCGCGATGGTCAGCGTGGCCGGTATTTCCACCGGACCGGCACTGCGTGTGCCGGTGGCAAGGTGTTTGTACGATGCAAGACCGTTGAGCGACATTGACAGCATGCCTATGGATGCCGTGTTTGTAACGTTTTCCACAATGACTTTATAGCAGCACGTAAACTGTGTCGGCGCAAGTGTGATGGAACTTTCCATTTCCATTGCCGAGAAAGAGAAGCTGTGCACTGTGGCGGCATACATCATGTCGGGCTGTGCGCACACTGGCTGCGACGCATCGCTACGCGGCGGTGGTGCCGATTCGGCATACACTCCGTTCAGACCGGAGGTGAGGGTAGTGGGGGCGGTATAGGCCATTGCCGTGCTGGCAGCGCCCAGGCCGCTGAACATTACGGAACGGGTATCATTGTTAAAGGTGAGCACATCGAAGGTGCCTTCATCCAATTCTACTTCGCCTCCGGCGGCAGGTAGTTCGAAACGCCAATAGTCGTAACCGTCGAGAGGATAAAAAAGCACCGACATTCCGCGGGGAACGGAGTCGGCGGCTACGGAATTCCAGTTGTAGTTCACCGCCACCGAGCCGTCGGTAGGACATGGGTCCGGATACTCGAAAATACAGCCGGAGCAAATTGCCCCGGTTACGAAGGCTGCCAATAGCGGAAGAACTTTCATCAGGACGAACTAAACAGACAAATGCGTCTATCTCTAAACGCTCTGTCTGTGCCGGATGTTCATCCATGAAATCCTACAGATTCCTTATCAGGAAAACGGTGTAGGCAATATATGAAAGGAACATGATGGTGCCTTCGGCGCGTGTGATCTCACGTTTGCGGAAGAACCATCCGAATACAAGGAAAATAATGCTCGCGTAGAGCAGCACCGAGAGGTCGAACACGCCGATGCCGCTGAACGGAAGCGGCTTTATAACCGATGCAGAGCCGAGCACGAGCAGAATGTTGAAAATATTGCTGCCGATGACGTTGCCTACGGCGAGGCCGGGCATATTCTTGCACGCTGCCACAACCGATGCGGCCAGTTCCGGCAGCGATGTGCCGATAGCCACTACGGTGAGGCCTATCACGGCATCACTCACGCCGAATCCTTTGGCTATGCCGGTGGCGCCGTCAACAAAGCGGTCGCCTCCCCATATAAGTCCTGCAAGTCCTAACCCAACCCAAAGGATGGCTTTCGGGAAGCCCATAGGAGGTTTTTCTTGGGTCTTTTCGTTGCCTGCCGGTTGCGTTCTGGCCTGCGCCAGTGTGTAGCGCATGAACAGAAGGAAGAATATGAGCAGGAATATACCCTGGCAACGGGTGATGGTATCGGCGGAACCGGAGTCGAGGAACGATTGCGTTCCCAGCACCAGCAGAATCAAAGACGACAGTACAACCATCGGAATCTCGTTGCACATTACCGAGCGTTCAATCTTTATGGGACGTATCATCGCCGTGATGCCGATAATCACAAGGATGTTGAAAATATTGCTGCCCACAACGTTGCCCACTGCAATTGCCGCGCTGCCCTGGAGAGCGGACATTATGCTGATTACCAGTTCGGGTGTGGAGGTGCCGAAGGCAACTACGGTGAGGCCTACTACAAGATCGCTGAGGCCGAAACGCCGTGCGATGGCGGAGGAGCCGTCGGTAAGCAGATTGGCTCCCAAAAGAATTGCTGCAAGGCCCACTACGAGCCATAGGATGCTGAAAATCATTGTCCGGTGTTTTCTGATTGTGGGGAATTCAGGTTTTCGGCAAGGATTCTGGCCTTGGCTGGGCCTATCAGGGCCACTATGTCCTGGTACGGAGCCTCGCGCAGGCGTTTCACGCTTTTGAAATGTTGCAGAAGCAGTTCGGCGGTCTTAGGTCCTATGCCTTTTATACCGTCCAGTTCGCCTACAAGCGCGCTTTTGCTGCGCCGGTTGCGGTGATGCGTTATGCCGAAGCGGTGAGCCTCGTCGCGCAGATGTTGCACCACACGCAGAGTTTCGGAATTCTTGTCGATATACAGGGGTACGCTGTCGCCGGGAAAGTATATTTCTTCCAGGCGTTTGGCTATGCCTACCACGGCTATTTTGCCGCGTAGGCCTATTTCCTCGAGGGCCTCCACTGCGGCGCTCAGCTGTCCTTTGCCGCCGTCCACTACAATGAGCTGCGGCAGTTCCTCGCCTTCCTGCATCAGCCGGGTGTAACGGCGTGTCAGAATTTCTTTCATGGACGCGAAATCGTCGGGGCCAACCACAGTTTTTATGTTGAAGTGGCGGTAGTCGCGTCGTGCGGGTTTGCCGTTGCGGAATACCACGCACGACGCTACAGGGTTTGTGCCCTGTATGTTGGAGTTGTCGAAGCACTCTATGTGTGTAGGCAGTTCGCTCAGACGGAAGTCGGCCTTCATGCGCTCCATCAGTTTTTCGGCGCGTTCCTCGGGGTTATGGCGTTCCAGGTGCTTGAGGTCGTCGATACGGTTCTGACGTGCGTTTTTCTCGCTCACTTCGAGTAGCTTGGCCTTGTCGCCACGCTGGGGTATGGTGAATGTTATTCCTGTCATTTCCACCTCCGGTGCCTCTGCTACGATAATTTCGTCGAATTCCACACCAAGGTCGGTGCGTATCTCCTCCATCGCATAGCCTAAAATCTGGGCACGCGATTCTTCGAGCGAGCGTTTGTAGCGCAATGTTACGCTTCGCACAACAGCGCCGCGGCGCACGTGCATATAGTTGACGTATACGTCGTTGCTGCCGTCATCGTCGAAACCGAACACGTCTATGTCTCCGATTGTCTGGCTTACGATAACGCTCTTGCTGCGGTAGTTTTCTATCAGACGATAGCTCTGTTTCAGCTCCTGGGCCTCCTCGAAACGCAGTTCCATGCTCAGCCTTTCCATTTCCTCGCGCAGATATGCGAGCAGTTCCTGTGTCTCGCCTCGCAGAATCTGGCGTATGCGGTCTATGTAGCCGCCGTAGCTCTTGCTGTCGATAAGTCCCGTACAGCAGCCTTTGCACTTCTTTATGTGGTACTGCAGGCACAGGCGTCCTTTGTCCTTGGCGAGATATTCGGGAGTGATGGGGATGCGGCATGTGCGCACGGGATAGAGCTCGGAAATGAGTTCGAGTACCGCGCGGGCGACGGAGACATTGGTATAGGGACCGTAGTAGCGCGAGCCGTCGCGCACGTGCTGCCGCGTGAGGAACACGCGCGGGTATTGCTCGTTTGTAACCACAATCCAGGGGTACGACTTGTCGTCCTTCAGCAGCACATTGTAGCGCGGCTTGTATTCCTTAATCATCGCGTTCTCCAGGTTCAGGGCGTCCTGCTCCGTGGGAACGACTATATATTTCATGTCGGCGATGTTGCGCACGAGTATGTTCGTGCGCAGAACGTCGTGTGTGCGGTTGAAGTAGGACGACACGCGACGTTTGAGGTTCTTGGCCTTGCCGACGTATATCACGTTGCCGTCCTTGTCGAAGTACATGTACACGCCGGGGGTATCGGGGAGGATGGATATCTTCTCCTTGAGTCCGGCGGATTTTTCGTGCATACTCAATGCTTCGTTGTTTATTAACGGTTTAATCGAACAGGCCTCCGCGGTCGGCAACCGGAGTGATGCCGAGGTGGTCGTAGGCAAGCTGTGTAACCATTCGTCCGCGCGGTGTTCTCTTTATAAAACCTTCCATAATAAGGTAAGGTTCGTACACTTCCTCGATAGTGCCGGCGTCCTCGCCTATGGCGGTGCCTATTGTTGTAAGGCCCACTGGGCCGCCTTTAAACTTGTTTATTATGGTGGTAAGAATCTTGTTGTCTATTTCGTCGAGGCCGTATCGGTCGATGTTCAGCGCCTCCAGGGCATAACGGGCTATTGGAAGATCGATTTTTCCGGTGCCTTTCACCTGGGCGAAGTCGCGCACGCGGCGCAGCAGCGAGTTGGCTATTCGTGGTGTACCGCGGCTGCGAAGGGCAATTTCGTGTGCGGCATCGTCGGTGATTGGCACTTTCAGCAGTGCTGCCGACCGGCGCAGAATGCGGCACAGCACAGCGTGGTCGTAGTACTCTAAGTGGCATTTTATGCCGAAACGGGCACGCAGGGGCGATGTGAGCATGCCGCTGCGGGTGGTGGCGCCGATAAGCGTGAACGGGTTGAGGGCAAGCTGCACGCTTCGCGCGCCGGGCCCTTTGTCTATCATTATGTCGATGCGGAAATCCTCCATTGCCGAATAGAGATATTCCTCCACAACGGGGCTGAGGCGGTGGATTTCGTCGATGAAAAGCACATCGTTCTGGTCGAGCGACGTAAGGATGCCCGCAAGGTCGCCGGGTTTATCAAGCACAGGACCGGAAGTTATTTTCAGCCCGACGCCGAGTTCATTGGCTACGATACCCGCAAGGGTTGTCTTGCCCAGGCCCGGAGGACCGAACAGAAGAATATGATCCAGCGATTCGCCGCGCATAAGCGAGGCCTTTACGAACACGCGCAGGTTCTCGATAATCTTTTCCTGCCCGTTGAACGATTCAAACGATGCCGGACGCAGGGCTTTTTCGATTTCTGCGTCCGAGCCTGTCGGAGCGGCAGAGCTCCGTATGTCGAATTGTTCCTCGTCTGTCATTTATATAAGGTGTTCTTGAATTTTATTGTAAATAATCTGGGGCCGTATTGCCTTGAGACACAGTTTGTCGCCGCGGTAGCATGGCTTGTCGCCGAAAACGCTGCACGGACGGCAGTCCAGAGGCAGCTGTATGGTGTCGGCATCGGTCTGGCGCCAGCCTTTAAATCCGCAGTAGGGGTGCGTGGCGCCCCAGATGCTCAGTGTTGGTGTGTTTGCGATGGCCGCAAGGTGCATGTTGGCGGAATCCATCGTAAGCATCACATCTATATGGTTCAGTAGTGCCAGTTCCGCAGGAAAACCGTATTTCTTGCCTGCCAACGAGGTTACACAGGTATATTTCTCGGCCCACGCGCCCAGGATATCGCTTTCCTTGCCTCCGCCTCCGAACAGGAAGATGCGCAGAGGCTTTTTGGCGGCATCGGCAGCGAGGAGGGCGACGGTCTGTTCCATCTGTTCGGGAGGATACACTTTACCGTCGTGCGCGGCGAAAGGCGCTATGCCTATCCATTGCTCGCCGGCGGGTTTGGGTGCCGTGATGGCGGCGAAGCGTTCGGGCGACGCATTGCCGCGGCCTCCGTACAGACCGTTGAAATTTTCTGATATTCCCAGACCGGCCTTGAAAAAAGCCTCGCGGTAGCGGGCGCGCTGCGACGTCAGCGGCAGCATAACCTTGTTTGTGCGTCTGGTGAGGGCGCGGCGTTTGGCCCGTGGCTTGAACAGCGATACCGACGGTACGCCGAACAAACGAAGCGATATTCCCAGCAGTTTTGTGCGAAGCACATTATGCAGATCTATGAACATGTCGGGATGAAACTCCGCCATCAGCTCCCTTGCCAGTGTATACATCCCTTTGATTCCGGGATAGCCGTCGAGGTCAATGCCACGGACGATAAGGTTTTCCGGCGCGTCAACGAAAATAGCCGTCATAGATGCCCGTGTTATCATGACGAATCTCACACCGGGATAGGTGCGGCATGCGCTGTAAATCACCGGCACGGTCATGGCGACATCGCCAAGGGCCGAGAACCGAGCCATCAGCACAGTCTGCAGCCCGCGGACATTGCCTTCGGGATTCGGGTTATTTTTTTGTGCCATACAGCACCGGATTGGTGTCGGCGTCGTTATACATCTTCATCTGGCGGTACACCTTCATGTATTTGCGGCCTGCGGCGATATCGTCGAGTAGGGTATCTATGGCCGCGATAAGGTCGGCGCGCTGTTCCTCGAGCACGGCGAGTTTTGCGGTGCACCTGGCCTTGTGGGCCTCGGTTGCGTCTGTGCGTTCGGTCTCCGCTTTCATGTGGTATATCTTCAGTGCCAGTATGGAGAGGCGGTCGAGGGCCCAGGCGGGGCTTTCGGTGTTGATGGTCGCATCAGGCAGAACGGCTACATCGGCATATTTGTTGCGGAAGTAGGTGTCCAGTTCCTCAACCATATCGGTACGGTCCTGGTTGGACTTGTCGATTCGCCTTTTCAGCGCAAGGGCCTCCACGGGGTTGATGTCCGGATCACGGATAATGTCTTCAAGGTGCCACTGCACTGCGTCGATACGGTTCTTTGCATACAGAACGCCCTCTATGCTGTCGGTGGCGTAGGGCTGACGGGTGGCGGCGTCCACATCGTCGTCGATATGATAATCGGCCACACTCTGCTCAAAAATTCGGAAACAGTTCTCGGTAAAGGTCATATTTAGTATTTGGTTTAGTTACAGAATTATTTTATTAATAGAGGATTACAGTACGCACAGGCGCCCCGCGCCGCGTCCGCCCAGGCGGGTGTAGTGATATGCGGCCCAAAGCAGCGCGCCCGGTTTCATGGAATTCATCAGCTGGCGGCAGTCAGCTGTGCCGCGGCGGCTGAGCAGACCGTAGGTGATGGCGCGTTTCAGGCGGCACCAGCGGCGCCCTTTCGCACCAAGACTTTTTTCGATGCTGCGCAACGCCGGTTCGTAGAGTGTAGGGTCGGCTGCGCCGACAGAGGTGATGGACACGTCGGACTCGTAGACGGTAACGCCCGACGCACCAATATAGCGCACGCACGGCCTGTGCGACAGCATGCGGGCGCCAAGCTCAATATCGTTCCACACCCTCACTTCCTCGTTCCAGCCGCCGCATTCGCGCACGAAGGCCGTGCGGGCACACCATCGCTGCGTTGCCATAGAACCGTCGAAAAGGTTGTGCTTCTGCATTGCCCTGCCGTAGAAATCGCCGCTGCTTCGGCTGCCGTCGCGGTGAATCTGCACGGTGTCCCAGCCTATGATGTCGGCGTCGGGATTTGCAGCGATAGCATCGGTCACAAGTCCAAGATGTGTTGGGGGCATTGTGTCGTCCGAGTCGAAAAACAGCACCCATTGTCCGCACGCCATTTCAAGACCGTGATTGCGGGCCGCGGCAGCGCCTTTGCGCAGGCAAACGGCGGTTTTTATGTCCAGGGCGTCGGAGTTGGTCCGGCGCCATTGTTCTACTACTTCTGCCGTTCCGTCGGTGGAACCGTTGTCTATAACAATCAGTTCGAAGGCTTTGGATTGCTGGGCCACTATGGAATCCAGGGTACGCGTAACCACTCCGGCTCTGTTATAAACCGGCACGACGACGCTTATAAGTGCTTGTCTGTTTTCCATCTCACTTGCAAAAATAGACAAAAGGCCGTCATAATCCAAAATTTCCCGCCGGAAAGCATGGCAACCACATCAAAAAAGCATAGAAACTCCGTCAGCAAATCCAAAGTTTCGTCTGCTGTGGGCTTACGCTATGATAGATTCTGTTTGTGATTGTCAATTCCGAGTTCCGGAAAACTCAAGACAGTCTTTTTGATAGAATACAGGTTCGACAAAGTCAAACAGCCCGGTCTCAAGAAGTTGATTGGCTATTCTTTATCGGGTCAAGTCCTTTGTTTCGACGGCCGTCGACGCATTAACGATGAAAATGCGTGACTAATTCAAATTATTAGCAATCAAATGAATGCACCTGCTCTTCTTTCGGTCAAATTTAGAATATATACTTCAATAATCCAAAAATATTTATATGTTGTTTAGCAGAAGAAACTCTTTATACAATACAGGGCAAGTGCTGCAATCGCTTTGGAAATCGTTTTAGAAATGGACGGAATGAAAAAAGTGGATGAAATTTTTGGTATTCGCGAAATAATAGTTACTTTCCCATCTTTGACAGTTGAAGATGCTTATACAAAGACATACAGCGAGTTAGATAG
>CABPYL010000017.1 GCA_902461565.1 uncultured Porphyromonadaceae bacterium | reverse complement strand
TTCACAATCCAGGACGGCAAGCTCTGGATGCTCCAGACCCGTAACGGCAAGCGCACAGGCGCCGCTATGGTGAAAATCGCTATGGACCTTCTCCGCGCCGGCGTTATCGACGAAAAGACCGTTCTCAAGCGCATGGAGCCCCAGAAGCTCGACGAACTCCTGCACCCCGTATTCGACAAATCGGCACTCAAGCGCGCCAAAGTGGTTGCCAAGGGTCTGCCCGCATCGCCCGGTGCAGCTTCGGGCCAGATTGTATTCTCTGCCGAGGAAGCAGAATCATGGGCAGAGAAGAAACGCAAAGTCGTTCTCGTCCGCATCGAGACATCGCCCGAAGACCTTCGCGGTATGGCTGTCGCCCAGGGTATCCTGACAATGCGCGGCGGCATGACATCGCACGCTGCCGTTGTTGCCCGCGGTATGGGCAAGTGCTGCGTATCCGGTGCAGGCGAAATCAAGGTAGACTATGTTGCCAAGACCGTTGAAATGGGTGGCAAGACCTACAACGAAGGCGACTGGATTTCCCTGAACGGTTCCACCGGCGAAGTATACGACGGCCAGGTTCCCACAACCGAACCCGCCCTCGACGGCGACTTCGGTGCAATCATGAACCTCGCAGAGAAATACACCAAGACATATGTACGCACCAACGCCGACACACCCCGCGACGCCAAGCAGGCCCGTAAGTTCGGCGCACAGGGTATCGGCCTCTGCCGTACCGAGCACATGTTCTTCGAAGGCGACCGTATCAAGGCCGTTCGCGAGATGATTCTTGCCTCCGACCTCGAAGGCCGCCGCATTGCCCTCAACAAGCTGCTGCCCATGCAGCGCGGCGACTTCGAAGGCATCTTCGAAGCTATGGACGGCTTCGGTGTTACAATCCGTCTTCTCGATCCCCCTCTGCACGAGTTCGTTCCTCATCAGACAGCTACCCAGAAAGAGCTTGCCGACGAAATGGGCATCACTCTCGCCGAAGTAAAGGCCAAAGTTGACGCCCTCGAGGAATTCAACCCCATGCTCGGCCACCGTGGCTGCCGTCTGGGCATCACATACCCCGAAATCACCGAGATGCAGACACGCGCCATCATCGAGGCTGCCCTCGCCTGCAAGGCCCGCGGCATCGAGGTTCATCCCGAAATCATGGTTCCTCTGGTAGGCTCACTCAAGGAACTCCAGCACCAGGCTAACGTTATCAACGAAACCGCCATCAAGGTATTCGAGGAAAAAGGCGATTCCATCCCCTACCTCGTAGGTACGATGATCGAAGTTCCCCGCGCAGCCCTCACTGCCAACGAAATCGCTCAGGTTGCCGACTTCTTCTCCTTCGGTACCAACGACCTCACCCAGATGACCTTCGGCTTCTCGCGCGACGACGCTCCCAAGTTCCTCAAATATTACAAGGAACATGGCGTTATCAAGACCGACCCCTTCGAAGTGCTCGACCAGGTCGGCGTAGGCCAGCTCGTACGTATGGGCGTAGAAAAAGGCCGCAGCGTTAAGCCCGAGCTCAAAGTAGGTATCTGCGGTGAGCACGGCGGCGAACCCTCGTCGGTTATCTTCTGCGCTAAGCTCGGCATGAACTACGTAAGCTGCTCGCCCTTCCGCGTGCCCATCGCTCGCGTAGCTGCGGCCCAGGCTGCTATTGAGGAGTAATCTCCTTCGATTGTAATTAACAACTTAATAAGAAAGGCTGTGAAGTTCTGTCTTTATTGATTGAGACTTCACAGCCTTTAATTTTAAATATTTTGCTTATGAATCTGATTACTGACAATCTGCAGAAAATAATAGCCTTATGCAAGAAATATAGGGTAAAGAACCTTTATGTCTTCGGATCTATACTCTCTTCGCGCTTCAACGAGAACAGCGATGTAGACTTTTCCGCAACCTTCAATCATGACCCGGACCCTTTGGTTGCCGGCGAGAATTTTATGAATTTCTATATTGATCTCGAAAACTTGATGGGCCGAAGGATTGATCTGGTAGATGAAGATTTTATCAAAAATAAGTACTTCAGAGAGGAACTCAACGAAACAAAACAGTTAATTTATGGATAGGAAAATCAAAAAATATCTTGAAGACATCATGTTGGCCATCGGTGAGATAGAATTGTTTCTAAGCCAAAGGCCACGACAATATCAGGTATTCCTCGATGACCATATGTTTCGGAGCGCATTAGAGCGACAAGTTGGAATAATCGGCGAAGCCATGTCCAAAATACTTCAAATTGAGCCAGAAATTACAATAACCAATGCCAAACACATCAAAGGAACACGGAATTACATTGTCCACGCATACGACTCACTCCAACCATATACTATATGGGGCATTGTCATTAATGACGTCCCCAAATTAAAGAAAGAAGTCATCCAACTTTTAAGCGAATAATAGCAGATAAAGGTCTGAATCATAGATACGTCGTGATATACAATGATATTGACCTCCGAGACCGACGACCGTGATGTAATCTTCCACGGCATCGACCAATCAATCCTACTACGAAAGCTACGAGAAACAATAGACATATTTAATTGAATCGGGGAAATTATGCCAGAGAAGGCTGCGGGTAGAATTAATTAAAAAGTTTGGTTTATTCTTGTGAATTGAAAGAAATATTTTTAATTTTGTAGCGCGTTAAAATACGTCTTTATACCACCATTTACCAATCAATAGAAACACAAAACACAAATACCTTAGCGCCATAACAGGCGTAACTACAATGAAAACCGACTTAAGCTCTCAGATCAAGCTTGACCGAATTCCGAAGAAATACTACAATCCCGATTCGGAAATCGAGCTTGCGGCAATACGCCGCGAGGAAAAAATTGACACCCGCATCTTTGAAACAGCAAACGAAGGCGCCGATTTTGTGGCAGCACAGCTTGCCAAATACATCAACCGGTATGTTGATGCCAAAGGCAAATGCGTACTGGCCCTCGGTGCAGGCAACAGCACCCACCGCGTGTATGCGAGCCTCATCAAAATGTACAAAGAAGGACATGTGGACTTTGCCAACGTTATCGTTTTCAACATAGGCGAATTCTTCCCCCTGGAACCGGAAGGCCCCTCCACACTGGAGCGTCTGAAAAACGTATTCCTGAACTACGTTGACATCAAACCCGAGAACATACGCTCTTTCGATTCCAATATCACCAAGGAGACAATGGCCGATATGTGCCACGACTACGAACGCCGTATTGCCAATGCTGGCGGCATCGACGTAGCTCTGTGCGAAATCGGCGCCACCGGCAACATTGCCTTCAACGAACCCGGCAGCTCCGCCGCAAGCTACACCCGTCTGGTACACCTCGGCAACGAAACACGCCATCTTATCAGCAAGGACTACAAATGCGACCAGGCACCCAAGGGCGCCGTTACCCTCGGCATATCCAACATCCTCTCGGCACGCCGCGTACTCACAATGGCATGGGGCGAGGACCGTGCAGGCATTATCCACCGCACCGTAGAGGAGAACGCAACCTCCGCAGTTCCCGCTTCGCTGCTGCAGGGCCATCCGCACGTTAAACTCATCACCGACCTCGGCGGCGCAGAAGACCTTACCCGCATCAGCCATCCCTGGAAGGTTACTTCCTGCGAGTGGACCGACAAGCTTATCCGTCGCGCCATCGTATGGCTCTGCGACATGACTGGCAAGCCTATCCTCAAACTCACCGACAAAGACTATAACGACTGGGGATTGGGCGAACTCCTTGCCCTCTACGGCTCGGCATACAACGTAAACATCAAGATTTTCAACGACCTGCAGCACACCATCACCGGATGGCCCGGCGGCAAGCCCAACGCCGACGACACCTTCCGTCCCGAGCGCGCAAATCCGTTCCCCAAACGAGTAATCGTTTTCTCACCGCATCCCGACGACGATGTTATCTCGATGGGCGGCACTCTGCGCCGACTGGTAGTACAGGGCCACGACGTACATGTTGCATACGAAACTTCCGGCAATATCGCCGTAGGCGACGAGGACATGATGCGCTACTTCCTCATGACCGACCGCATCGCACCCCTTTTCGGCTTCGATAACGAAGGTTATACAAAACTCAGCAAGGCTGTGGCAGAAGCCGTGGCCAACAAGAAATCCGGCGAAATCGACACGAAGGAAGTACGCGAAATCAAGACCATGATCCGCCAGGCCGAAGCCACAATCGCCTGCCATTACATCGGCGTAAAACCCGAGAATATCCACTTCCTTCGTCTGCCCTTCTACGAGACCGGCACTATCAAAAAAGGCGACCTGTCGCAGCGCGACGTCGACATTGTAAAGAAACTACTGCAGGACGTTAAGCCTCATCAGATTTTCGTAGCAGGCGACCTCGCCGACCCCCACGGCACACACAAAGTATGCACCGACGCCGTCCTGGCAGCTATCGACGAGCTTCTCGATGAGCCCTGGATGAAAGACTGCCGCATATGGATGTACCGCGGCGCCTGGGCAGAATGGGAAATCGACCATATCGAAATGGCTGTGCCCATCAGCCCCGAGGAACTGCGCTTCAAACGCAACTCCATCCTCAAGCACCAGAGCCAAATGGAAAATGCTCCGTACCTGGGCGACGACGACCGTCTGTTCTGGCAGCGTGCCGAAGAGCGTAACCGCGCCACCGCGCAGCTCTACGAAGGACTTGGCCTCGCTTCCTACGAAGCTATCGAAGCCTTCGTGGAATATCATCCCATCCGATAATACTATACTATCACAGATACCTTACAACGGACGCTCCTTGCGGAGCGTCCGTTTTTATACTGTATATCAAATGAATATCAGAGGCAAACGTTATTTGCCGCACTTGGCAAGATGGCAGTGCATGATATTTCCGTCGGCGTCACGCAGGTGCATACCGTTGCCTTCGCAGTAGCGCCAGAAAGAGCAGTCGGCACATATACCCCGTTTCATCCATCGGCGGTCGCGGTAGGTGTCGAAACGGTTCTGCCATACATCCCAAAAATCGTCGGTATAGATATTGCCCTGTCTGTAGTCTGCACGTATGCTCGGGCAAGCACCAATGCCACCGTCAAGAAGGACAGAAGCAACGGTAACTCCGGCCTGGCACTCAAAGAAATAGTCGCGAACAAGACCCTCGTATCCTGCGAGAAATCCTTCGCAGCAAAACGACGGGTGTATGCGGCCCTCCTTGCGTGTGGCAACGATAAAATCCATGAGCGTACGCAACTCGTGCTGCCCGAGATCGAATTCCGGATGCGCTGCCGCACGGCCCGATGGAAAAATCGTGAACAGACGCCACCGTTTTACACCAGCATCTATCAGCAATTCTTTCAGCGCGTCGAGTTCGGCCAACGAACGGCGGTTCACGCATGTAACGACATCAAAATGAATATCTTCTGCCCTGGCAGCCATACGTATGGCTCCAAGAGCGCGACGAAACGACTCCGCATGACCGCGCATCCAGTTATGACTATCCTCCAGCCCGTCGAGGCTTATTGTAAGACTATGCAATCCGGAACGGCGCAGGCTTTCGAAACGTCTTTCGTTGAGCAGCATGCCGTTGGTAACTATTCCCCACGGTATTTCACGGCGATATAGTTCGAGACCCACTTCCTCGATATCGGAACGCACGAGCGGCTCACCGCCCGTGATTACTATATTCAGCCTGTGCCGGTCTACGTGCGGAAGCAGCGAATCGATAACACGCATAAAATCCTCTGCCGGCATATCCGGCTGCGTCGACGAACTCTTACAGTCGCTGCCGCAATGACGGCACGACAGATTGCAGCGCCACGTGCATTCCCAAAAAAGCTGCCGTAGGGGATGCTCGCGTCGACGGTCATTCTTTAAGCGCCGATTCAGTTCAAGAGCTATCCTCTGCCTGAGCGACAACGGCTTCATTCGGCCGTTTTCTTTTTCAAACTGAAATTGACAGTTGCCTCACCTTTGCCGCAGTACCAATCACCGTCTCCGTCGGATACTTTCTTCAGTGTTACAACAGTTGAATCCGCTTCAAGGCTGTCATCGGCAGGAACGCATACCACCTTCACCTTTTCGGAGGGGGAACCTATTCTTCGATCTTCGGACACATTGTACGAGCCGGATACATTCGTTGTATCTTTGCCGATTGAGTATACACCAGACGGGGCATCGGGAGCTGTAACTCTCACCTCGGCATCCTTCACAGCATTGCCTTCGGCATCGGTAACCGAGCCTTTTACTTCGAAATCAGCTATCGGAGAGCCGTACATGAGAGGATAATCTCCGCCATCGGAGCAACCAAAGCCCAGCAAAGCAAGTCCGGCCATGCAGATACGTGAAGTGATTGAGCACAAATTGGAACAAAAAGTTTTCATAGCAACCAGATATTGTGATATTATGCGCAAATATATACAATTAATTCCGTTGCAAGAAATAAATTCCGATAATTTTTGGCTACTTTTGCAAAATGAATTCCGACAAACAGAAAGCCGCAAAGATTAAGGCGCCACGATACCGCAACCCGGCGCGATACCGCCTTGAGTTCATCCACGAGAACACTCTTATGACCTTGTGGAGCATGCGGATGACGCGCGTGCGCGTATGGATCGTCTCGCTGTCGGCAATCGCCGCCGTCCTGGCGTTGCTGTGGGTGGTAGTGGCTTTCACCCCGCTGAGGCAACTGCTGCCAGGTGCCCTGCATGGCGACCTAAGGGCACGCTACATGGAAACAGCCCTAAAACTCGACTCCCTCGAAAGCGCCGCACGGCAGAACGAAGCCTACATAAACAACATACGCAACATTTTTGCAGGTCCGAAAGAGGCCGACCACACCAATCTTAGCCATTCCGTCGCTCTTTCGGATTCCCTGCTTGCCGCAAGCGAACTCGAGAAACAGTTTGTGCGCTCCTACGAGGAAGAAGAACGTTTCAATCTTTCGGTTCTCGCCCCCATCGCAGCAGAAGGAATGATTTTTCAGGCGCCGGTGGCATCGGCGGCATCCGTGGCATCCGTATCCGGAGCCAAAGCACTGGAAATACAGACCGGAGCCCTCACTCCCGCATCGGCTGTATACCGCGGCACAGTGGTAGCCTCCACAACCGGCGCCGACGGACGGACCACCATCACAATACAGCATCCCAACGATTTTATTAGCGTCTACCAGGGACTTTCAGATGTTTTTGTAGAAAAAGGCGACAAAGTAGAGGCAGCCCAGCGCATAGGCCACATCGCCGCCAAAGGGCGCCTCACCTTTGAATTATGGCATAGCGGCTCGCCCCTTAACCCACGCGACTATATAGCTATATAACATGACTTTCAGACCATTTTTCCGCTGGCTCCCGTCGGCAATAGTAATTGCAGTGATACTCTACGCCACCCTGTTTCCCGACCCGGCCGGCTCTGATATGCTTCCGCTTATACCGCACATCGACAAGCTGATACATGCGATAATGTTCGGGGGCCTGGCCGGCGCACTCGCATTCGACTACGAAAGAACGGGGTCCCGGCAACGGCCGGAACCCCGTGTAATGCTTATCTGTTGCGCTATCTCACTTGCCTTTGGCGGTGCTATCGAACTCCTTCAGGGCGCTATGGGCCTTGGGCGTGGCGCCGACTGGTGGGACTTCGCCGCCGATGCCGCCGGCGTGGCCGTTGCATATTTTACAGCTCCGCCGGCAATAAAGGCTGTGCTGACGCACTGCAAAATCACTTCTTAACCTGAGCGTCGTCGGCAGCTTCAGCAGCCTGGTCTTCGGCGATTTCCTTGTCCTTGAATTCGGTGATACCTGCGGCAATCAGCTGATTGTACCAGCTGAACAGTTTCTGCAGATCGCTGTTGTGCACGCGCTCGCGGTCGTAGTCGGGAAGAACTTCGCCGAAGAAATCGCGCATCGCCTGTTCGTTTGCAAAGCCCTTTACATCTACAGGCTTGCCTTCCATTCTGGCATATAACTTATCGAACACGTCGGGCAGAGGCACATCGCCGTTGTCGCTGTACATGGTAATGTCGGCCAAAGAGATGACTTTCTCGTGGGGATACGTAGGTACACGCTTGCCTGTCTGCAGCGATTCAACGATAAGAGCGTTTTTGCCGCGGGTCAGCAACTTGTAGAGGCCCGGCTTTCCGGTAATGGAGATAATTCCTTTTATCATGTCGGTATGTATAAATGTACTTAGTCTTTAGATCTGCAAAATTAACAAATTGCGGCGAAATACAGTTCTAAAAACATAAAATTATTGCATACCGTGTTCACGCCGATGCCTGAGCAGGCTATGCCAGACGGGGCATTATGAACAGGGAGCGTTGTTCGCGCCAGCCTTGCGAGGCATTGCGCAGGCTCAGGGAGAGCAGACCGGTTATATCGCCTGCCGCGTGGCGGATTGCCAGAAGAACGTCGTTGACCGAAGCGAAGCCGGAAGAAGCTATCGATGCAACTGTGCGGCCTTCAAAAGTTGCTGATGCCTGAATAATGTCTGTAGCTGAAATACTTGCCATATCTGAGGAGTTTTAAATGATAATGCAAATTTAAGGGCGCGAATGTGCAATATTTATGCCCACCAATATTAACATGATATAAAATCCGCAGACAGGACCATTAACCGCGATGATAAATCCCGTTGCGCTTTCGGCATTTTTTGCTTATCTTTGCAAGTTGAAACAAACGGATAAACGGCCGTTCTTTCGCTAAACAATTATTACGATGCTGACGTTTTTTAAATATCTGATACAGCTGATACTGTCGCCGTCCAACGGATGGGAAGACCTGGCAAAGCAAAATCCCGATCCCGAGCACTCGCTGCGCACAGGGCTATACCCGCTTATGGGGCTTTCCGCCGCCACTGAATTCCTAACCCTGCTATACGGCCGCAATGCAAGTATGCTCCACGTCGTTTCGGCAGCGATAACCGATTTCGGCGCGTACTTTCTCGCAATCTTTATAGCGCGCCTCGGTTTCGACCTCAGCCTGTCCAAAGTATGCAACGAAGTGCCCGAACAGCGCCGTGTGAACAACTTCATCAATGTATCCTTAGGACTGATGGTGTTGTTCCAGATTATCGACAACTGCGTACCCTGGAACCTGATGCTGCTCAAATTTCTGCCGCTGTACGTTGTTCTGGTGATATCCAAGGGCACCGGATATATGAATATACGCAAGCGCGACGATATGCGCTTCTTAGGCATTGCCGCCGGCCTGATTGTCGCGGTACCGCTGGTTATCTACTACTTTATCTACTTGCTTATACAATGAATCAGAAAGATATAAACATAAAAAACCGCCGTGCGACATTCGACTACGAGATAATCGATACGTTCACCGCCGGCATTGTGCTTACCGGAACGGAAATCAAAAGCATCCGTTCGGGCCATGCCTCCCTTGTGGATACCTTCTGTTATATCAGCCAGTTGGGCGAAGTATGGGTAAAAAATATGAACATTGCCCAGTACTTCTACGGAACATACAACAACCACGAGGCCCGACGCGACCGAAAATTGCTTCTTACCAAGAAAGAAATTACCAAACTCGCCAAAAGCGGCAAGGACGCCGGCTACACTATTGTTCCTTTGCGGCTGTTCATCAACGGCAAAGGCCTGGCAAAACTTGTAATCGGTATCGCCAGGGGTAAAAAAGAGTACGACAAGCGGCAGTCCATCAAAGAACGAGAGGACAAACGGAATCTTGCTCGGATTATGCAACGCAAATAACAGAATTGACGCAATTTCCTCCAAAATCTATACCAAACGCGAACAAAAGCGCATTTTTGGTGCACAAATTCATTTTACTCGTCAAATTTAACGTCATTCTGAAATATTTTATGTAAGTTTGTAACCGGAATAACAAACCATCAGACTTACAAATGAAAAAACTTTACTCAATCGCACTTGCTGTTGCCGTTGCAGCCACATCGGCAACAGCCTATGGTGCTGTACCATTCGCAAAAGGTCGTCCTTCCGCACCCCGTACACACCTCAACAAGGCATCGCGTGCTTCGGCACCGGCATCGGCTACACTTATCAACGAAGACTTTTCCAAATTCAGTGAAGGCTCCGAGAGTGCTCCCGCCGCAGAGATCTCTTACGTAAACAACTACTACGTTCCTAACGAATACACCGCTCAGCCAGGCTGGACCGCCCAGGGCCTGCGTCCTGCGGGCGGATGCGTCTCACTCCACCCCTGGACCAACTCATACGGAGAGACTGACGGAGGATATATTTCCACTCCTCCGCTGTCCCTCGGCGGTACCGCGACAATTACATTCAGAGCCAAAGCCGCTCCCGGCACAACCGCAAGCCTCTGGCTTTCGCTATGCGACGATTACTACGGACCTGGGGACGACCAGGCCGATTATGAGCTTACCGACGAATGGCAGAACTGCACACTGGTGGCCTCTCACGGATCGCTCGAAGATAATTCCTACTTCCAGTTCAAGTCCGAAGAAGGAATCGTTCTATTAGACGATATACGCCTCGACTTTGTCCGCGACCGCATCGCCACACCTCAACCCGCCCCGGCCCGCAACATCTCCGAAACGGAATTTATTGCCAGCTGGGAGGATACCGGTGCTCCGCAGTACCGTCTTAACGTATATTATACCGAAAACATTACCAATCCTATCACCGGAGAAATCAGCACCGACTTCGACGGTATAAAAGTCAATTCCGACGGCAAGACCATCGATACCTCCGCGCCCAACTATCCCGAAGGCTGGTATATGAATGTAAGCATGGCCGGCAAACGCGATGTACAGACCGATGCAGGCAACTTCTCCTCCGGTCCTCTGTCGGTTGTTTTCGACGCTGTAGGAGACACCCTTGTTACGCCCGTCCTCCCCTATCCGGCAGATGAGGTATCATTCTGGGTAAAGCCCTCCGGCACTGACGACGACGATTACATGATGTCGCTTCTGCGTGTCGAGACTTTCGATTCCGAAAGTGGCAAATGGACAGCCATCGCCCAGCTACCTCACTACTATCTCAATGCAGAAGGCGGAATCTACACCTTCGATTCCGACGCGCTCGGGAAAGCTACTACTCAAGTGCGCTTCACTATGATTCAGGAAGGACTTGTTTCCTTCTATGTAGACGACGTAACCGTACATTACCGCCAGCGCGGCAACAACGTACCCGTGATAAAAGACGCACTTACCCCCGAAACGGAGTATACCGTAACAGGAGTCGACCACGCAAACGACTGGTACTACTATGTGGAAGCAATCGACGGGGACATAGTGTCCGAAAAGAGCTACCATATATGGGTTGACGGCATTACCGGGCTTAAAGTAACTGCAAAAGAAGCTACAGGTATAACATCCAACGGTTTCACCGCCAACTGGGAACCACTCGGCCACGCCACAAACTACAATGTTACTCTCAGCCGCGTAACCGTTGCCAAAGAAGATATGGCCGACGTTGTAGTCCTTGAAGAGAATTTCGACGCTATCACCGAAGGAACAATCGATAACCCCGGTTCAGACTGGATGTCGCCTTACGACTTCGGCGCTCACGGCATGGCAAACAGCGCCTGGTGCGCAACACAGCCGGCATGGGCCGCAGGAATGGCAGGCACACAGGGCACAAGCCTCTGGGGTACCGCAGGTCTGGTTTACTCACCCGTGCTCGACCTCAGCAACAATGGCGGCCAGGGATTCAATGTAGAGGCAACCGTAGTTACTACTGTAGACAGCTTTGACTTCTACGGCACCACCGAACCCGAAGGCGTATATGTGATGGTTCTCAACAGTCCCTACGACTATCAGGCAGTTGCTGCCGCATTAATCGAAACACCCGTAGCAGGCTCCACCACTGCGAAAGTAACGGTTCCCAACCCAGAGGGCACCGATTTCAGCAACATTATAGTAACGTTCATGAACAAGAGCGGCACAATGTTCTTTGTTGACGAAGTAAAAATCACCCAGGACCTCAAAGCCGGTGAAATACTAAAAGCACCGTTCACTTCCGCATCTACTGCCGACACATATTATACTTTCACCGATCTGCCCGCCGGCAGCGACTACGGTTACACCGTTGCAGGATCCACAACCCACGAATATTATGAATATGCTTCCGATCCCTCCGATGCAGTTGTAGTACAGCTTTCCGGCATTACCGGAATCGACGACATTGTCAATGGAAGCAACGGCGTCAGCGCCGGTAACGGATTTATCGCCGTTACGGCCGGCGACAGCGACGCTGTAGAAGTTTACACCCTGCAGGGTATCTGCGTAGGCAAAGCCACAGGCAATGCAACGTTCAACGTAAGTGCAGGCATGTATATCGTAAAAGTCGGCGAAAAGACATACAAGGTAGCCGTTAAATAACAACACATAATAATCCATAAAAAAGGCTGCGCCGCTAATTTTAGGGCGCAGCCCTTTTTATGCTTTAACCGGAGATCAATGCTCCGCAGACCAAGCAGGAGTGCTGCCGGAGATAGCAGGCATCGTAGCACTGTCGTACACAGGGTCAAGGCCTCGGCGGCGCTGTGCTATATAGTCCCTGAGAAGAATTATGGCGTATTTACCAAGAGGCAGTATGGCCGCCAGATTACACACCGTCATAAGTGCCATCATCAGGTCGGCAAGCGCCCATACTGTATCGAGCGACATCACAGCGCCAAGCATTACCATCCCGGCGACAGCCATACGGTAAACTACAACGGCCGAACGCGCCCCCGGGATATCGGCGAATCTGATGTGCTCTATCTTTTCAGGCTTGACACTGCCTAAAACAACCGGACGCGTAGCCATTATGAACATCAGGTTTGTTTCGCCGTAATAATAGTTCGCCACAATCGATGTGAATGCGAAGAAGAATACAGCTATGCTGACAAATGCGGTCCCCAATCCGGAGCCTACCTCACTGTCAAGGGCCTGCTGCGTAAGGACTATGCCGCTTGCGCCGCTGTCGAATACACCGCTTGCCAGTATTATGAAAGCCGTGCACGTACATATCAGCAGGGTGTCGGTGAAAACACCAAGCGTCTGCACAAGTCCCTGTTTCACAGGATGCGATACAGCAGCGGTGGCGGCTGCGTTTGGCGTAGAGCCTTCGCCGGCCTCGTTGCTGAACAGACCGCGCTTCACACCCATCATAATGGCAGTACCCACACCGCCGCCGACAGCGCTGTCCCAGCTTAAAGCCCCGTTGAATATAAGACTGAAAATTTCGGGTATGCGCCGCCAGTTCAGCACCAACACTGTAATGGCAAGAATAATATATGCAACAGCCATTACCGGTACCACGATCTCGCTGAAACGGGATATTCGCTGTATACCGCCCCAGATAACGGCCACAGTCATTACCGTCAGCACAATACCCACAACCCATGTCTCGATATTGTACTGGCTCAACGACTGAGCTATAGTATTGGACTGCACCGAGTTGAACGCAAGCCCGAATGTCAGCGTAATCAGCACAGCGAAAACTACCGCCCACCAGCGGCAACGCAGACCCTTGAGAATATAATAAGCCGGGCCCCCGACAAACGACCGCGCCCCGTAAATCTTATACAGCTGTGCCAGCGTCGACTCTATAAAAGCGTTGGCACTGCCCAACAGGGCTACTACCCACATCCAGAAAACAGAGCCTGGTCCCCCGATAGCTATGGCGGTGGCCACTCCGGCCAAGTTTCCTGTTCCTACACGGCTGGCTATGCTCACGGCAAACGCCTGAAACGAACTTATCTTGTGATGACCGTCAACCCGGGCACTGCGCGCGTCATCGTATTTGCCGCCGCTCTCCACAAGAATGCGGCACATCTCGCCGAACATACGGAACTGCACGCCGCGCGTCCTTACTGTAAAGTATATCGCCGCGCCAAGCAGCAGCCCAATTAGCAAGTACGACCACAAAGCGTCGTTCACCGTGTTGATAATTTCTAAAACAGCTTGTTCCATATTACGGGATAAGTCTACGGTTCCAGACATTGCACCATGCAACGGCCCACTCCGCAAAACATTAGCCAAAGGTACATAAAAAATCGCGTTTTTTACGTACCTTTGCACTCCGAATCTGCAAAAGAAAGCCCACGAAATGACATATCCCGAGAACATTGAGCAAAAGATTGGTTTCGACGCCGTCCGCGAACGAATCCGTCAGTTCTGCTCGTCGCCGCTTGGCGGCGAGTATGCCGACAAGATGGATTTCCGCAAGGACTACGCCACAGTGCGCCGCCGTCTGGACCAGACCAATGAAATGCTCGGTATTCTTACCGCCGATGCCGGTCTGGAGATAGGTGCTATTCACGACCGTCGCAAAGCTCTTATTTCCATACGCGTGCCAGGCACCGCACTTGCCGAGGCCGACCTGCCCGGATTGCGAGCCTGCCTGGAAACGATGGCCTCGATAGCCTCTTTTTTTGCCAAACACCGCGACGGAACCACCAACGACACTCCTTACCCAGCACTCGACGCTCTCGCAGCCGACCTGATGCCTTTCCCGGCAGTAGCCAGTGCCATCGACAGAATAATTGACAGACACGGACAGATAAAAGACAACGCGTCGCCCGAGCTCGCCGACATACGCCGTTCCATGACAGCGGCTTCGGCAAGTATCAGTTCGACCATGCGCCGTGTCATATCCGCCGCCGTGCGCGAGGGATATCTCGATGCCGATGCCACGCCATCCATGCGCGACGGCCGCCTCGTTATTCCCGTGGCACCGATGTATAAGCGAAAATTTCCCGGCATTGTCCACGACGAGTCGGCTTCGGGCAAAACATACTTCATAGAGCCGGCCGAAGTGGTGGAGGCCAACAACAGGCTGCGTGAGCTGAGCATCGAGGAACACCGCGAGATAATGCGCATCCTCCGCGCACTCGCCGACGAGATTCGCCCGCACATCGACGAGCTGCTTGCCGGTTTCGCATTGCTCGGCGAATTCGATTTCATTGCTGCAAAAGCACGCTATGCCCGCGACATCGACGCGTCCATGCCAAGCCTCAACGACCGTCCCGAACTTGAATGGTACGGTGCATGCCATCCCGTGCTGAAACTGTCGCTACGCGAACAGGGACGGCCTATTGTTCCGCTCGACATTACCTTGTCGCCCAAAACAGGACGGATTCTCATAATCTCCGGCCCCAACGCCGGCGGCAAATCAGTTACACTGAAAACAACTGCCATCGTGCAGTACATGACCCAGTGCGGTGTACTCCCGCCGGTATATTCCAACTCGCACATCGGCATGTTCAACGATATCTTCATCGACATAGGCGATGACCAGTCCATCGAAGACGACCTCAGCACCTATTCCTCGCATCTGCGCAACATGAAGCAGTTCCTTATGCGCGGGAATCGCCGTTCACTCATTCTTATAGATGAATTCGGCAGCGGTACCGAACCCGAAATCGGCGGTGCGATAGCACAGGCTGTACTGAAACAGTTAAACGCCGACGGCGTATGGGGGGTGATAACCACGCACTACCACAATCTGAAACAGTTCGCCGAAGAAACGCCCGGACTGATAAATGGCTCCATGCTGTACGACAGACACCTGATGCAGCCGCTGTTCAAGCTCGCCATCGGCCACCCTGGCAGTTCCTTCGCCATTGAGATAGCCCGCAAGACAGGTCTGCCCGAAGCCATTGTGAAGGACGCGCAGGAGATTGTCGGCAGCGACTATGTGAACATGGACAAATATCTGCTCGATATAGCCCGCGACCGACGATACTGGGAAAAGAAACGCGACGAGATTCACCGCAAGGAAAAACAGCTTGACGAAACCCTCGCCCGATACTCCGACGACGTAGAAAAACTCAGCCGCCAGCGCAAGGAAATAATCAGCGAAGCGCGCCAGGAAGCGAAACGCATCCTCGACAACAGCAACGCCAGCATCGAAAAGACCATACGCGACATCCGCAGCGCCCAGGCCGACAAGGAAAAGACAAAAATCGCCAGAGAGAAACTGAAACAGACGCGAGAAGCCCTCGAAAACGATACCGAAAGCGCGCATCCGTTGCTAAAGACTCCAAAAATCAAGAAAAAGAAGGAACAGAAACCGGCAACCGCACCGGCCGAAAAACCTCTGCAGCCCGGCGACAACGTATGTCTGAAAGACGGCGGCCAGACCGTCGGTACCGTCGAACAGATAAACGGCAAGGAAGCCACAGTAATTTTCGGGAGCATGCGCACAACGGTAAAATTGGACCGGCTGAAACGCACCATACGCCAGCCGCAGAGCGGCGGCTCCGGCGTCTCGTATATCGCGGCGCAGACCTCCGATTCCAGCCGTCAGCGACAGCTCGACTTCAGCGCCGAGATAGACGTACGCGGTATGCGCGCCGACGAAGCCGTGCAGGCAGTGATGTACTACATCGACGACGCGGTGCAGTTCAACGCAGGACGCGTGCGCATCCTACACGGCACAGGTACGGGAGCACTCCGGCAAAGCATCCGCCAGTACCTCGACACCGTAGGCGCTGTCCGCTGCTATCACGACGAGGATATCCGCTTCGGCGGTCCGGGCATTACGGTGGTAGAATTCAACTGATATTTCATGGCACTCTTAGGACAATTATTCACCACATTCGCAAAAATAGGAGCCTTCACCTTCGGCGGCGGATGGGCTATGATAAGCATCATCGAACGCGAGGTAGTAGACAACAAGAAATGGCTCGAGAAAAACGAATTTCTCGATCTGCTCGCCGTAGCGCAGTCCATGCCCGGCATTCTGGCCGTCAATATTTCGGTTGTCGTGGGCGATAAGCTGCGCGGCCTAAAAGGCGCAGTAATAGCCGCTTCCGGCACAATACTGCCCTGCTTCTGCATAATCCTGGCAATCGCCATGTTCCTGACACCGGAAACAATAACCGGAAACGCAACTCTCTCGGCCATTTTCAAGGGCATACGTCCCTGCGTGGTGGCGCTGATAGTGGCTCCGGTATTCACAACCGCCCGGTCGGCGGGAATTGGATGGAAAATGGCCTGGATTCCGGCCGTGGTGGCATTGCTGATATGGTCCAAGCTGCCTTTTATATCCAACCCCATACTGTTCATAGTTGCCGGAGGCGCAATCGGATGGTGGATTACATGCCACAGAAAGGAGACTGAACGATGATGATATATCTGCGTCTTATATGGAGTTACCTCAAGATAGGTTTCTTCGGATTCGGCGGAGGCTATGCAATGCTGTCGCTGATAGAAAACGAAATCGTTACTCCCGGATGGATTACAGAGCAGATGTTCACCGACATCGTGGCGATCTCGCAGATGACACCCGGGCCAATCGGCATCAACTCGGCCACATATATCGGCTATGTTGCCCCGGCAGTATCGTCGCCGGCACTTTCTTCGCCGGTATATGGCATTCTCGGCTCGATACTCTGCACACTGGTGGTTATTCTCCCGTCCTTCATTCTGGTGCGTTACGCCGGCCATTATATCACGCGCCATCACGACAGCGCCGCAATCAAAGGTATCTTCGCAGGCCTCAGGCCCGTTGTTATCGGCCTGATAGCTTCTGCGGCGCTCATTCTTATGAACGGCGAAAACTTCGGCACCACCACGCCCGATATCGTATGCAGCATAATCATCGCAGCTGTATCGCTCACGGTGGTGCTGACTACAAAAATTCACCCTATTTACGTGATAATTGCATCAGGCTTCGCAGGGTGGCTGATATTCTGAGCCGAAAATGAAACACGGTCTGTTATTGTTCCCGAAATCATGCGGCACAGGGGGTCCCGACGCCTTCGCCTGGTGGATATCCGAGGCCGCAGCGCTCGGCATTGAACTGCGACAGGCTTTCTTCGAGGACATGACGGTAGAATTCTGTCGGCACACGATGTTCCGGCTTTGCGGCGAAGACATCGATAAACCCGATTTCGTGATAATGCGCGGCTACTGCGCGGAAATATCTGTCGCTTTCGAAACCGCCGGCATACCGGTGTTCAACCGATGGGCTGCGATGGCTGCAAGTCTGAACAAAGTGATAACCCACAACCAGCTTGTGGCCGCAGGCATACCCACCCCGCGTACTTTCTGGAGTCCGGTTCCTCCGGTATATCAGAAAGCCTGCGAAATACTTGGAAACAACGTATTCGTGGCAAAACAACCCGATTCATCGAGGGGATGCAACGTATACCTTGTACACGATGCCGACGAATATGCCCACGCCTGTGCCGCATGCAACGGCAACATGCTTGTGCAGGAATATATCGCCTCCAGCCACGGACGCGACCTACGGGTCTGGACCGTGGGCGACACCACCGTCGCGCAGGTTCTTCGCCACTCAGAGACCTCGTTTCTCTCCAATTTTTCACAGGGAGGAAGCGCATCGCCGTTCCCGCTTGCGCCCGTAGCCGCCGCAATGGCAGTGGCCGCCGCCAATGCCATAGGACTTGACATCGCAGGTGTGGATCTGCTGTTTACCGCCGACGGGAACTACACTGTTTGCGAGGTCAACGGGAACGCCGGATTCCGCACACTCTCCGCCACCGGCGGCCCGAACATTATAAAAATGTACATGGAGTACATACATTCAAAGGTTTATGGAAACTGAAGAACATGAATACCGCGAAGCGCTCGACTATCTTTCCGAACACTATACCGCATTCCACAAGGTAGGAGCCAAAGCATATCACCCGGGCCTCGAAAGCACCCTGGAGCTTTCCGCGCGCCTCGGCAACCCGCACACAAAATTCAATACAATTCATGTGGGCGGTACAAACGGCAAAGGTTCCACAGCTCACTCTATCGCGGCCATTCTTCAATGTGCAGGCCTGAAAGTAGGACTATACACATCGCCGCACATACTCGAATTTCGCGAACGCATACGTGTAAACGGCCAAATGATAGACAAAGCCGCCGTAGTGGATTTTATGAAGCGCTTGCGCGACATCCAGGGAGAACTCGCGCCTTCGTTTTTCGAAGTTGCCACACTTATGGCATTCCACTATTTTGCAAGCGAAAAAGTAGATGTGGCTGTTATTGAAGTCGGCTTGGGCGGTCGGCTGGACAGCACTAACATAATAACGCCCATACTGTCGGTGATAACGAACATCTCGCTGGACCACACCGCTTTGCTCGGCGATACAGAAGCCGCCATAGCCACCGAGAAAGCCGGCATCATCAAACCCGGAGTACCGGTTGTGATAGGCTCGGCCACCGGAGAGGTTCTCGAGGTGTTCCGCGACAAGGCTACTCAATGCCATTCGCCCCTGTATCTTGCCTCCGGGCAAAAAATTTATGCGGAAGCCGAACAGTTCACCGACCATATAGAATATACCGGTACGCCGTGGGGAACCATAACCGGTGAACTTGCCGGCGACTGCCAGAGAGAAAACGCCGCTACGATAATGACAGCCCTGCAAGTGCTCTCGCATGCCGGTCTACCGATAAGCGCTGCGGCGGTCCGCAAAGGCATGGCAGAAGTATGCAGCCTCACCGGTCTGATGGGCAGATGGATGCAGATACAATCGGCGCCTGTGCGTGTGCTGTGCGACACCGGGCACAACATAGGCGGCTGGAGGCATCTTGGCCCGCGCCTGTGCGCGATTTCTGAGGAATTACATCTGCGCATAATCCTCGGCTTCGTCAGCGACAAGGATATCGACGCTATTTTCGAAACAATGCCACGCAACGCATTCTACTACTTCACACGTCCCGTCGTAGACAGGGCGCGCCCGGCCGAATCCACTGCCGCGGTCGCCGCCGCTCACGGTCTGTCAGGCAAAGTGTATCCCGGTGTAGCCGAAGCATATACGGCAGCCCTCGGCGAGGCCTCCGAAGGAGACACCATATTCGTTGGCGGCTCCACATTCATCGTCGCAGACCTTCTCGCCAGCTATAATAGCTAATATAGGCATGATAGAAAACTATGTTTTATAGCATGGTTTTTATTATTTTTCACAAAAAATCACTAATTTTGCACCGAATTTCTAAGGTATAATGTAGTTTTATGAGTACAACCGGTATTTCCGAGGTCTCTACTGTTACCAAATCGGTGGTTTCCAATGCAGTAGACTTTCACCCCAAGCTATTTAAAGCACTCCGGCACTACACATCCGCAAAACTGAAGGCCGATGTTACGGCCGGTATTGTTGTAGGTATTGTCGCACTTCCTCTTGCAATCGCATTCGGCATCGCATCGGGCGTAAGTCCCACAATCGGCTTATTGACAGCCATCATCGGCGGCTTCATGGTCTCTTTTGCCGGTGGCAACTCGGTGCAGATCGGCGGTCCGACGGGCGCTTTCATCGTTATTGTATATAACATCATCGCACAGTTCGGTCTGCACGGCCTCGCCGTGGCAACGTTCATGGCCGGTCTGATTCTTGTGCTCCTCGGCCTGTTTCGTCTCGGCACAGTAATCAAGTTTATCCCCTACCCTATTGTCGTTGGCTTCACTGCCGGTATAGCACTTACAATATTTTCCACGCAGGTCAACGACTTCCTTGGCCTCGGTCTCACAGACATACCGGGCCAGTTTCTTCCTAAGTGGGGATTGTACCTCCGCAGCCTTGGCAACATATCGCCTGTAACGCTGATTGTCTCTGTGGTATCGCTCCTTATTATAATAGCGACACCTAAGATTTCCAAACGCCTGCCCGGTGCGCTAATCGCCATCGTGGTCGCCACTGGTGCCTGCTATCTTATGTCGCAGTTCTTCGACTGGTTCCATGTCGAAACCATCGGCGACCGCTTCGGCACAATGGCCACCGACATACCCACACCTCATGGCTTCACGCTGAACATGGCCACGATAAACATGCTGCTGCCGTCGGCATTCACAATAGCGGTACTGTGCGCCATAGAATCGCTGCTATCGGCAACCGTGGCCGACGGTATCACCGGCTCGCACACGAACAGCAACACCGAACTTATCGGCCAAGGCCTGGCCAACATCACCGTACCGTTCTTCGGCGGCATCCCTGTAACCGGTGCCATCGCCCGCACAATGACCAATATCACCAACGGCGGCCGCACCCCCGTGGCAGGCATTGTCCACGCACTGGTGCTTCTGCTTATCTTCCTCTTTGCAATGCCACTTATCAATTACGTGCCACTGGCCACACTGGCGGCAGTTCTTATGGTGGTAGCATATAATATGAGCGGCTGGCGCACGGTGGTGGGAATTTTCCGCTCGCCCAAAAGCGACATATCGGTATTGATGGTAACGTTCCTGCTTACTGTGATATTCGACCTCACCATCGCCATCGAGATCGGTCTGCTCCTTGCTGTGGTTCTCTTTATACGCCGCGTAACCGAAAACACCGAGATTAAGGTTTACTCCGAAAAACTCGACGTTGCCGAAGGCACCGACCTGGACACCCACGAGGTTCTCAACGTAGCAAAAGGTGTGAGCGTATACGAAATCGACGGCCCGTTCTTCTTCGGTGTGGCAACAAAATTCGATGAACTGATGCGCTCCGCCATGCAGGACAAACCCATTGTCCGCATCATCCGCATGCGTAAGGTATCCTTCATCGACGCCACCGGTATCCACAACCTCGAGATTCTTATCCGCGGTTCGCAGGACGAAGGAATCCACATCGTCCTTTCCGGTGTAAAGGATAACGTGCGCGCCTCTCTGGAGCATGCCGGAATACAGCGGCTGATCGGCGAGGAGAATATCTGCTCGCACATCTCCGAGGCCGTCGAGATGGCAAACCGTATCACCGAAACAGAAGGTGCCCGCAACTGATTTTTATCATTTGTTGGCTCTCCAATGTAAAAAAACGCCCTAAATGTTAATTTTGGCGCATAAAACGTGAATATTTCCGTACAGAATTTTTGCAATTAAAAAAATTGGCGTAAATTTGCACCGTTTTTGAAGCACAAATGTTTTATTACTTAAACAAGACGAAAATGAAAAAGTTAGTTTTAATGCTTGCTGTAGCTTTCAGCATGTCGTTCTTCGCTTGCGGTAACAAAGAAGCTGCTGCTGAAGCAGAAGCAGCCGCTCAGGACACCGTAGCAGTTGTTGAAGAAGAAGTAGTTGCCGCTGCTGTTGACACCCTCAACAACGACACCACTGTTGTAGTAGCTGACGAAGTAGCTGCTGCTCCCGTTGCTGAATAATTCAGTACAGCATTGACGAAAAAGTCTATCGGCCCCTTTGGGAGCCGATTTTTTTGTTTTATACCACGCTGAATTTGGAAAACTCAGAAAAAAAACGTACTTTTGCGGCGCATTAAAAACAAACCAATAACAAAACACTCTAAATGGCAACAAAAATTAGACTGCAACGTCATGGTCGCAAGAACTATGCGTTCTATCCTATTGTTATCGCCGATAGCAGGGCACCACGAGATGGTAGATTTATTGAAAGGATAGGTTCCTATAATCCGAACACTAATCCTGCTACAGTTACTCTTGATTTCGAGCGTGCTTTGTATTGGGTAACAACCGGTGCCGAGCCCACCGACACCGTTCGCTCCATTCTTTCTCACGAAGGCGTACTGCTGATGCACCACCTCCTGGGCGGTGTTAAGAAAGGCGCATTCGACCAGGCAGAGGCAGAACGTCGCTTCAACGCATGGAAAGCCCAGAAAGATGCTAAAAATGCAGCCGTAAAGACAGCCGACGAAAACAAGCGTCAGTCTACGGCAAAGCAGCGTCTCGAAGCCGAAGTAGCCAAGAACAAGGCTAAGGCTGAAGAAGTCGCCAAGAAAAAAGCAGAAGCCGCAGCTGCCGCAGCAGCAGCCCAGGCCGAAGCTGAGGCTCCCGCCGAAGAAGCTCAGGCCGAAGCTGCCGAATAAGCAGCACGCCCTCGGGCTCGACGATATCCGGAAAAGGGTGTGTCCGCGTTCCATGCCGGCACACCCTTTTACTTAAAAAGTATGTCAATACTCCGATTACCACTCCCTTTTGTATGAAAAAATTCAATGAATATTCCGGTCTGAATCTCTCCAACCTCAACAAGGAGATTTTAGCCAAATGGAACTCCGACAACCTCTTCCGCCGCAGCGTGGCTCTGCGCGAAGGTGCTCCGTCCTTTGTTTTCTATGAAGGTCCGCCTTCCGCAAACGGTATGCCGGGTATCCACCATGTGATGGCCCGCACCATCAAGGACCTTTTCTGCCGTTACAAAACCATGCAGGGCTTCCAGGTGCAGCGAAAAGCCGGCTGGGACACCCACGGCCTGCCCGTGGAACTCGGCGTTGAAAAATCGCTCGGCATAACCAAGGAAGACATCGGCAAAAAGATTACCGTTGACGAATACAACGCCGCCTGCCGCCGCGAGGTTATGAAATATACAAAGGAGTGGGAAACCCTTACCAATATGATGGGCTACTGGGTTGACACCACCGATCCGTATATCACCTACGACAACCGATACATCGAAACCGTATGGTGGCTCCTCGCCCAGCTGTACAGCAAGGACCTGCTGTACAAAGGATACACAATCCAGCCCTATTCGCCTGCCGCCGGAACCGGCCTGAGCTCGCACGAGCTTAACCAACCCGGATGCTACCGCGACGTAAAAGATACCACCTGCATTGCACAGTTCACAGTAACAGACCCTATCGAGGCGATGAAAGGGTGGGGAACACCCGTAATGCTGGCATGGACCACCACTCCCTGGACGTTGCCCTCGAACACGGCTCTGGCAGTAGGCCCTGCTATCAAATACTGCATCGTACGCACATACAATCCCTATTCCGGCAAACCGATGACTGCCGTGGCTGCCGAAGCGCTCATGCCTTCCCTCTTCAACCCAAAAGGCAGCGAAATAGCCCTTGAGGACTACAAGCAGGGCGACAAGATTGTGCCATACCGGGTTGTCGCCACCGTTACCGGCAACGACCTCGTTGGCATGCACTACATTCAGCTTCTGCCTTGGGTAAATCCCGGTGAAGGCGCGTTCCGCGTAATTCCCGGCGATTATGTTACCACCGAGGACGGTACCGGCATAGTTCATATCGCTGGCACTTTCGGCGCCGACGACTTACGCGTGAGCAAGCAGGCCGGCATTCCACCCCTGCACCTTATCGACCGCGACGGCAAAATCCGCCCGATGGTAGACCTTTCCGGACGTTTCTACCGCATAGAGGACCTCGACCCCGAGTTTGTGAAAAACATGGTAGATACCGAGGAATACAGCAAGTGGGCAGGCCGCTACGTAAAGAACGCCTACGACCCCGATGCAACCGACGCCACCGAAACGCTCGACGTGGCCATCTGCATGGATCTCAAGGCCTCCGGCAAGGCATTCCGCATAGAAAAGCACGTACACAACTACCCGCACTGCTGGCGCACCGACAAGCCCGTACTCTATTATCCGCTTGACAGCTGGTTTATCCGTTCCAGCGCCGCCCGCCAGCGCATGATGGAACTTAACGATACAATACAGTGGAAGCCCGCCTCTACCGGCTCCGGCCGTTTCGGCAAATGGCTGGAGAACCTTCAGGACTGGAACCTGTCGCGCAGCCGCTTCTGGGGCACTCCGCTGCCTATCTGGCGCACCGAAAACGGCGCCGAAGAAATATGCATCGACAGCGTGCAGACTCTCTGGGACGAGATAGAGAAATCTGTCGCCGCCGGCATCATGAAATCCAATCCGTTTAAGGACAAAGGTTTTGTTCCCGGCGATTATTCGAAAGAAAACTACGCCAAGATAGACCTGCACCGCCCGTACGTTGACGATATTGTTCTTGTAAGCGCCACAGGCAAGCCCATGACCCGCGAGACCGACCTTATCGACGTATGGTTCGACAGCGGTTCCATGCCATATGCCCAGCTGCACTATCCCTTCGAGAACAAGGAAGCAGTGGATTCCGGCCGGATGTTCCCCGCCGACTTCATCGCCGAAGGCGTCGATCAGACACGCGGCTGGTTCTACACCCTCCACGCCATAGGTACTATGGCTTTCGGCTCCCGCGCCTTCAAGGCCGTTATTTCCAACGGTCTGGTGCTCGACAAGAATGGTGAGAAAATGTCCAAACGTAAAGGCAACGCCGTAGATCCTTTCGAGACAATCGAGAAATACGGTTCCGACCCCCTGCGCTGGTATATGATTTCCTGCTCGTCGCCCTGGGACAACCTGAAATACGACAGCGAAGGCGTAGAGGAAGTAGCCCGCAAGTTCTTCTCCACGCTCTCCAACACCTACAATTTCTTCGCCATGTACGCCAACGTAGACGGTTTCAGCGGCGAGGAACAGCAGGTACCCGTAAGCAAGCGTCCCGAGATAGACCGCTGGATACTCTCGCTGCTCAACAGCCTGGTTGCTACCGTAACCACCGAATTCGATGACTACGAACCCACACGCGGCGTGCGCGCCATCAGTGCCTTCGTGCTCGACAACCTCTCCAACTGGTATGTCCGCCTCAACCGCAAGCGCTTCTGGAGCCGCGGTCTCGACCAGGACAAACTGGCCGCATACCAGACCCTGTATACCTGCCTGCTCACCGTTGCCAAACTTATGGCACCGGTAAGCCCGTTCTTCAGCGACAGGCTCTTCCGCGACCTCACCCACTGCAGCAGCGGCAACTCGGTACACCTCGCCGACTTCCCCAAGGCCGGCAGCGCACTTATCGACAAAGCCCTGGAACAGCGTATGGACATTGCCCAGCGCCTTACCTCGCTGGTGCTCTCGCTGCGCAAGAAAGCCAATATAAAGGTACGTCAGCCGCTGGCAAAGATGCTCGTGCCTTCGTCGTCCGACGAGCTTTCGGCAATCGTAAACGCCGTTACACCCATCGTGGCAGCGGAAGTTAACGTAAAAACCATCGAGATTGTCAACGCCGACAACGAGGTATTCGTAAAACGCGTGGTTCCCGATTTCAAGAAACTCGGTCCCAAGTTCGGCAAAAAGATGAAAGCCGCAGCCGAGATTATAAAAGCCCTCGACCGCAAGCAGATAGCCGAGCTCGAAGCCAACGGAAGCATAGCCATTGACGTTGACGGCGAGACAACAGCCGTAGACCTCGCCGACGTAAAAGTGATTTCCGAGGACATGGACGGCTGGCTCGTGGCCAACGACGGCGACCTCACCGTAGCCCTCGACATTGAAATAAGCCCCGCCCTTTTCCGCGAAGGCCTCGCCCGCGAGATAATCAACCGCGTGCAGAACATCCGCAAGAAGCGCGACTACGACATTACCGACCATATCAACATCCAGTTCCTCCCCTGCCCGGAGATAGAACCCGTGATTGCCGAATATGGCGAATATATTGCCACACAGGTACTGGCCGACGCCATCGTTATCGACGGCAAGGACGGCGAAGTAGAGATTCTCGACATCGACGACCTCAAGCTCGGCGTAATCATTACCCCGGCATAAGTTTGTGAAACATACAGCCGCCGGCCACGTGCCGGCGGCATCACACCTCACCACACCATGAGCGAACAAGTTAGATATTCCGACGAAGAACTCGAGGAGTTCCGCCAACTCATACTCTCCAAACTCGAAAGCGCCACCGCGCTCTACGAAGAGTTGTGCGCGTCGTTGCGCAACAACGAAGGAAACGACACCGCCGACACCTCGCCAACTTTCAAAACTCTCGAAGAAGGCGCCAACGTGTTCGAGCGCGAGGCCAACGCCCGCCTGGCCGACCGCCAGCGCAAATTCATAGAACACCTCCGCGCCGCACTCGTACGCATCGATAACAAGACTTACGGCATCTGCCGCGCAACCGGCAAACTCATACCCAAGGAACGCCTGCGCGCCGTGCCTCACGCCACCCTCTGCGTAGAGGAGAAAAACAATCCGAATCATTGAGCACACCTGTTCACGACACTGCGCGCTCCCGCCGGATGACACTCGTCGCCTGGCTGGTGATCGGCGCGATAATTATTATCGACCAGATTGTAAAAATCTGGATCAAAACGCATTTCTACCTAAACGAGGACTACGAGATATTCCCGTGGTTCCACATTCATTTTATCCAGAACAACGGCATGGCATTCGGCATGGAGCTGTTCAGCAAATATGCGCTGACGTTCTTCCGTATGGGCCTGTTCGGTTTCCTGATATGGTACATCTGCCGTCTGTGCAAATCGGCGAAGGTACCGTACGGCTATCTGGTGAGTGTGGCGCTTATCGCCGCCGGCGCATTCGGCAACATTGTGGACTGCGTTATATACGGCGAGATTTTCACAAATCCGTATCCTCCCGAAGTGGCATCCGTGGTACCCTGGGGCGAGGGCTATGGCTCCATATTCCAGGGACTTGTGGTTGACATGTTCTATTTCCCGCTGTTCTCGTTCTACTGGCCCGACTGGATACCTATCGTAGGCGGACGCCTGTTTTCGTTCTTCGACCCGGTGTTCAATGTGGCCGACGCCGCAATAAGCGTGGGAATGCTGATCCTGCTGATTTTCTACTTCAACCGTCTGGAAACGACACTCGGCCCCGATGAAAAGCCTGAGGATAAGCGCGATAATTAGTTTGGCCGCTCTTGTTGCCTCGTGCGGCAAAGTACCCTCCGAGGTTATCCAGCCCCACGATATGGCACGGCTGATGGCCGACGTGCACATTGCCGAGTCGGTTATCGACATGACACCGCGCATGTCCAACTCCGATTCCATAAAGCAGGCCATAAAACAGTCGGTTTACGAACGCCACGGCGTAACCACCCCGCAGGTGGATTCGTCGCTCGCCTGGTACGGACGCAACATAAAGTACTACATGGATGTGTACGACGAGACCATCGAGATTCTCGAGCAACGCCTCACGGAATCCGGCAACAGGATTGCCGCCGCAAACGCACTCTCGATAGCGGGCGACTCGGTGGACGTGTGGCCAAGCGCACGCCACATCACGTTCAACGACATTATGCCGTCCAAGATGATAACCTTCAGTTTCGACAGCGACAAGAACTGGGAGCGCGGCGACAACTACACATGGCGCGCGAAGTTCTTCAACTCGCCCGACGATTCCCAATGGGTGCTCGCTGCCGAATATTCCGACGGCTCGGTTGAATACATATCGTCGAAAGTCGGCGGCGACGGATGGAAAGAAATCAAACTTCAGACCGACTCAACCCTCACCCCCGTGCGTATTTTCGGCTATTTCAACGCCTCAAACCGCCGCGGCACATCGCTGAGAATGGACAGTCTCGAAATGGTGCGCAAGCGCGTCAATCCGGAGGACTACCATCGCCCGTACAGCGTATTCCGCCGCAAGTTCTATCCGGAAAATAAAAAGCTGCAGGCCGACACCACGGCAACCGACACAGTTGCAACCGCACAGTGATGGAAAGATATCTGGCGCACAAGATAATTTACCGCGGACAAACCTACCGGATGTCCGTGGTAACTTTATTTGAAAAGCCTGACGGCACCACCGAAGTACGCATCGAACCGTTCCGCGGCGAAACGCACTCCACTTCCTTCCACAGCGGCACAATAACAGTGAGCGGCAACAAGCTGATTTTTTCATGAGCGTTGAAGATATGAAAAAAGCTGCCGGAATACTCTGCTTCCTAATTATCACGCTCCTTTGCGCCTGCTCGGAAATGCCGCACGACGCCCGCCTGACCGAAGTCGCCGCACTTGCAAACGACGAGCCATATAAGGCTCTGGCGCTTCTGGGCAGCATCGACGCCAACAGCCTTTCCGAAGCGGACCGGCACTATTTCGACTTCCTCACCGTCAAGGCATCCGACAAAGCCTATATCGTTCACACATCCGACAGCCTGATACTCGATGTAATCGACTACTACCGCGGAAAAGACCTCTACCCCGAAGCGCTCTACTATGGCGGCCGCGTTTACAGCGACCTCGGCGACAAGCCAACCGCACTGGAATATTTCCACCGCTCGCTTGATCTGCTGCCTCCCGATAAAGACCCGGAACTGAAAAGACGTGTGCTTAGCCAGACGGGGCGCCTGCTCAATTCCCTGTGCCTTTACGACGAAGCCGTCTCCTTTATCGAAGCCGCCATAGAAATCAACCGTGCCATGCGGGACACCACGGTCTTAATATACGACTTACAGCTTTTAGGCGGCACATTACTAAGAGCCGAACAATACGATCGCGCCGACAGCGTACTCCTTGGAATTATGAAACTTAACGCAAGCCAATATTTACCGGATTTTTTTGCGGAAATGAATATGGACAGGGCTGCCGTCAAATATTATTCGGGGCAGATAGACTCGGCATTGATTCTTATCCGGAATACGCCGGACCTCGTCGATCCCATGATCAGGGACAGTGCCTTAGGCTATGCGTCCTCTATCTATTTAGAAGCCGGCATTCTTGATACGGCATACATGTATTCGCGCGAACTCGTATCTATCCCGGGCGGAATGCACAAAGAAATCGGATACCAGAATTTGCTTTTACCCGAACTCAGGAGTTTCATCCCTCGCGATTCTCTTGACGTGTATATTTCCCGCTATCGAGATATTTTAGTTACGTATTACGATGAAAACGAAAACGAGGCGTCCATCAACCGACAGAATCTGTACAACTACCGCTTGCATGAACTTAAAAAAGCGAAAGCCGAAGAAGCCAACAGAAAACTTAAACTGTGGATTACTGTTTTTGCCGTTGTCATTGTGATAATGACCATCGCAATACTGCTCCTTAAGATTAAAAACAAGAACAACATCATCGAGCTGCAGGCATCGCTCCAAAATATCAGCAAACTGAAGCACGAACTTGCCGGATATAACGGCACCCCCAAGGAACCCGCCGGAACAAAGGCGCCAGTCGAAGCCTTGCCTGTGGCCGTCGTGCACAAGCGCACCGAAAGTGAATTAAGGGAACAACTCAAAAACGAACTTCTGGCGCTGTCCGAAACCGGCGAAGAAACTCAGGCCATTCCACAACCGATATTGTGTTCCGCCATTTATAAGACGCTGAAAAATTTGATAAGGGATAACCGGCCCATTGTGAACGACCGTCTGTGGGAAGAACTTGAACAAACCGTGCTGCAAAGCTCGCCGCGCTTCCTGGCCAATCTGAGCCTCCTGACATCCGGCAGGCTTACATCACTCGACGTCTATACAGCGCTGCTTGTGAAATGCGGATTCAAGCCTTCCGAAATGACTGTTCTGTTCGGAAGAAGCAACGGAGCAATAATCTCCCGAAGAGAAACACTCGGTTTCAAGGTCCTCGACAGGAAAATCAGCGTAAAAACCATAGATCGCATAATCCGCTTATTATAAACGCGCTGCGCTGCCGTCAGCGATTTCCGTTATTTTTCCGTTATCGCTTTTAAGGCCTTGATTCACGTTTTTTCATAATTTCGACGATACAATAATATCACGTTGAATTATGAAAAAACTTTTATCATCAATCATCATCCTACTCGCATTTTGTATCACATGCCCGCAGGTGTATTCAGGCAGCACGACAACACGTACCGTGCAATTAAATAAGAATTTCTCAATAACAATGGTAACGGTTGGGCTTACCATTAAAAACGAAAATAATTTGTTGTGATTAAAAATTATATTATATTTGCCGACAATAAAACCTATAAAACTATGAAACCTCTGCTGTTGACTGTTGCTTTTTTATCGGCTTTTCTTTTCTCCTCCTGTAGCGCAGAAGATGAACCGAACAACTACAATTCATATTGGACCTACATTGATGAAAACGAGCAGGAAGGTTTAAACGCAATCTATAAAGCGCTTGGTCTCGACGATGACCGCTCTTATGATTACTGGGCGAAGAATTTAGCATCGCGCTTTTTTCGTAGTCCCTACGTATCATCCGATCTCTCCAAGTTTAGAGGATTGGCATTCGGATATGATTCTACATCTAACAGATTAGTTGTAAAAGGAATGAGTTTATATGTCAGTTACGCACCGAATGGATTCTCTTTGCCCGACATTTTTGACAAGTTCAAACATTTAGAGTATTTTAAATTAGAATTTTCGGGAGGGGCACTCAAAGAAATTCCTTCTACGTTGTGCGACCTTCCTTTGAAGGAACTACGCATCCGTCCCTTTGGGACGGAAACTCCCGGTATCAAAGGTACTTTCCCGAAGAACTTTGGGAAGCTTGCCGAGACTTTGGAATTTTTAGATATACATAATACGCAATACGGAAATAAATTCCTTAATTTGATTTTGGAAAAATTCAAAAACCTTAAAGAGTGTTATATCTATAGCAACAATTTTACCGGAGAGGTCCCGAAGAATCTTGATAAATTTTCCGACAAGTTGGAAATATGTGATTTGGAGTATAATCACTTTACAGGAAAAGTTCCTTATATGGAAAACTGGCAAACAGTTTATTATTGTTTCGACAATAATGAATTTACGGAATTTGACTGGAGGTATATCGACAATTTCGAGGATTTCAAACGTTTTTGCAGCGAAGGAATATATCCTCCACGCTTTAGAGGCAATAACATTTCCGGTAAGCTTCCCGACTACTTTAATCAGGATTTTTTTGACTATTATAGAGAGAATTACTGGGACGTAGATTCATATTTAGGAAGTTTTTTAGGCGGTAATCCTATTTACTACGATGAATATAATAGAGTCAGCCGAAAAGGATTCTGGGGCATTGATATAACACCGCAATAATCTCCCGATAAGAATCGAAAGGCTTCGCGAACAGCGGAGCCTTTTTCCTTTTCCTTGCCTGATAAAAAAAATTGTTGTGATTAAAAAATTATATTATATTTGCCGACAATAAAACCTATAAAACTATGAAACATCTGCTGTTGACTGTTGCTTTTTTATCGGCTTTTCTTTTCTCCTCTTGCAGCGCAGAAGAAGATGAACCGCACTTCGACTATAATTCATACTGGACCTACATTGATGAAACAGAGCAGGAAGGTATAAGCACGCTTTATTATGCTCTGGGGCTTGATGACGACCGTTCTTATGAAGGTTGGACTGAATGTCTGAAATCGCGATTTTTTCACAGCCCGGACTCTACATACAATATCACTCAGTTTAAAGGCTTGAAATTCGGATATGATTCGATATCCAACAGATTTGTTGTAAAAGAAATTAATCTTACTATTTACAAACCGAGTGCTTACTTGCCCGACATTTTTGATAAGTTTAAACACATCGTGGCGTTGAAATAGAACTTGGGGAGCGAGCAAGAATCGATCTTTCTTCGGCTCCGACATTGTGCGACCTTCCTTTGAAGAGACTCCGCGTATCTCCCGGCTGGGCAGGAACTGCCGTTTATATCAACGGTACTTTCCCGAAAAACTTTGGAAATCTTGCCGAGACTTTGGAAATTTTGGACATCGGGAATTCGCAATACGGAAATGAATTCCTTGATTTGATTTTGGAAAAATTCAAAAACCTTAAAGTGTGTTATTTATATAGCAACAATTTTACCGGAGAAGTCCCGGAAAATCTCGATAAATTTTCCGACAAGCTGGAAAAGTGTGATTTGTCACTTAATCACTTTACCGGAAAAGTTCCCTACCTAAAGAATTGGCAGAAAACATATTATTCTTTCTACCGAAATCACTTTACAGAATTTGACTGGCGGTATCTCGACAGTTTTCGGAATTTCAGCTATTGTTACAACCAGAAAATATATCCTCCTAACTTTAAGGAAAATAATATTTCCGGTAAGTTTCCCGAATACTTCAATCAGGAATTTTTTGACTATTATAGAGAGGATTCCTGGGGCGTTAAATTATATTTAACGGACTTCTTATGGGGTAATCCTATTTTCGACAAGGAATATAAGGAGCTCGAATACAAGTATCACCGACCGATATACCCCGAATAATTTCCCGATAAATACCGAAAGAGTGAGTATCTAAAATAGCACTTGGTATTATTAAAAGGCTTGCCGGAGGTAAGCCGAGGCGGCTGAAGGCCGCTCTCAACCCCGGAAAAAGCAGAGCGTTTCCGGGGTAACGCTCTAAATAACAGACATTTCCCAGAGGGAATACACTGCTGAGCCATGCCTATCGCCATCCGAGGACCGCATTGCCGCTGCCGGAAGGTGTATTCCCCACGGGAAACATTTGATATTATGACACTTACCCCGAAAACACCAAGGCTTATTTCGGGGTTGAGAGCGGCTTGCAGCCGCCTTGGCATACCTTCGGCATGCCCGCCTAAGACTAATGATGATGGTATTGCAGAACTGCCGCAGAATGCCTCCCAATGTAATTGGATAATTCCTGTTTTGCAACACCCTCTTGATTACCTTTTCTTTGATAGCCCTGCTTATGCATTTCCATGCAATTCTGTGGTGCTAAGGCCGTTTTGCCGGGACGGAAGTTTTTCATAATTTTGCATCGACACAGGCATACGGTGCTGAATGAAAAAAATTGGAATACTAAGCGACACTCACGGCTGCTGGGACGACCGATACTCCCGGCATCTGGAGGGCTGCGACGAAATATGGCACGCCGGCGATATAGGCGACTACGACATTGTGGAGCGACTGAAAGACGTCGCGCCTGTAGTACGCGCCGTGGCCGGCAACATAGACCACGGTATGGTGTGCCGCAAATGCTCCGCACTGGAGATTTTTCAGGTGGAAGGCGTACGCGTACTGCTGACGCACATCGGCGGCTACCCCGGCAAATGGGCTAAAGGGATGAAACCACTGCTGCGCGACAACGGCATAGGTCTGATGGTGGACGGCCATTCGCATATCCTGAAGGTGATGTACGACCCCGAGCTGCAACTGCTCCACATAAATCCCGGAGCCGCCGGCACCTCGGGATGGCACAGAACACGCACGCTGGTACGCCTGACCATCGACGGCACCGACATGCGCGACTGCGAGGTTATCGAACTTGCCCCCGGCAACATCCGTTCCTGACGCCGCTCCCGCTTTCATCCGCGCAAACGGGATATTATGATTTTGCATTGGGCCGTTGCTATTGTATTGTTTGCCAAATTTTCATATCTTTGCACAAACTAATCAGACATAGGCACATGAACAAGATACTGTCGCTGTTGACATTGACAGCAGCTTTTGCAGCCTCGGCACAGACCGCGGCACCCCTGTGGATGCGCGACGCAAAGATTTCGCCCGACGGCAGCCAGATAGCTTTCACATACAAAGGTGATATTTTCACCGTTCCCGTCCAGGGCGGCGAGGCTCACCGCGTAACGTCCCAGCCAAGCTACGAAGAACACCCGATATGGAGCCCGGACAGCAAAACGATAGCCTTCGCGTCTGACCGCCACGGCAACATGAACATATTCACCGTTCCCGCCGACGGCAAAGGCGAATGGAAACGCATCACATTCACATCCAAGGGCGAGCTTCCCGAAGCGTTCACACCCGACGGCAAAGCCATTCTGTACTCTGCGGCCATCCAGGACCCGGCCTCGAGCGCACTGTACCCCACGGGGCGCATGACGGAAGTATACTCGGTTCCCGTAACCGGCGGCGCTCCCACACAGCTGTTCGCCACACCGGCACGCGAAATCAGCTGGTCGCCCGACGGCAAGAGCTTCCTCTACCAGGATGTAAAAGGATTCGAGAACACCTGGCGCAAGCACCATACCTCGTCGGTAACACGCAACATTGTGCGCTACACACCGGCAACAGGCAAACACGCTCCAGTAGTTACGAACCCGGGTGAGGACCTCAGCCCCGTGGATGCCGGCGAATATATATATTTCCTCAGCGAGCGCGCTCCGCAGAAATCGCTGAACGTGTACCGCGCGCCGGCATCCAATCCTGCCGACGCCAAAGCCATCACCGACTTCAAAAAGCATCCGGTACGCTTCCTCAGCCGTGCCGCAAACGGCACACTGGCATTTACATACGACGGCGAGCTGTACACCCTGGCCGATACCAAAGGCGCGAAGCCCCGCAAAGTGAAGGTGAGCATCAACGCCGACTTTCCCGACGAGACACGCATGCTGTCGTCGTCGTACGGCGCCCGCAATGCCACCCCATCGCCCGACGGCAAGCAGATTGCCTTCACATACCGCGGCGACGTATATGTAACATCCGTGGAATATCCCACCACAAAACAGATTTCCAACACTCCGGAAGCCGAAGCCAACCTTTGCTGGGGCAACGACTCCACACTCTATTATGCCAGTGAGCGCGACGGCAAGGCAAATATCTACAAAGCGACCTTCAACAAGTCGCTGGACGAGCCCGACTTCGCCCATGCCACCGTAATAACCGAAGAACCGGTATTCAAAGCCGACGGCCACGAGCGCAACGTGCCCGAGATGTCGCCCGACGGCAAGAAACTCGGTTTCATCCTCGACCGCAACAAACTGTGCTACATGGACGTCAAAAGCGGCAAAGTTACACAGCTAACCGACGGTTCCACATACCGCCACCGCGACGGCGGATTCAACTATTACTGGTCGCCCGACTCCCGCTGGATAGCACTTGAGATTATCGACCGCAAGCACGACCCCTATAGCGATATCGCGCTTATCAACGTTGCCGACGGAACTATCACAAACATCACCAACAGCGGATATTTCGACGCCTCGCCACGATGGATTATGGACGGTAACGCACTTATGTTCGCTTCCGAACGCTACGGCATGCGCAACCACGCCTCATGGGGCTCGCAGATGGATGTATTCTTCGTGTTCATGAATCAGGAAAGCTACGACCGCTTCCGCATGAGCAAGGAGGAACGCGAAATCTACGATAAAAAGAAGGACGAACAGAAGAAAGCGGCCAAGAAAGCCGAAAAGGACGCCAAAGACAGCAAAAAGGACGACAAAAAGAAAGACGACAAAAAGAAGGACGACAAGGAAAAAGAAGAAGTGGAGCCTATCGTTGTCGAACTGGCCGGCATCTCCGACCGCCAGATGCGCATAACACCTCTGTCCACCGACCTTATCGACGCAATTGTCGACAAGGACTGCGAGAATCTGTACTTCACCAGCGGCGCCGACAATGGCGCGTTCATCTGGAAAGTAGACCTCGACAGCAAAGACCTGTCGATGGAGCGCCGTTTCGGCGACAGCGGCGCATCTTTCGCCAGATCGAAAGACGGCCAGATGTTCCTTCTCGGCAATTCGTTCAATAAATTCGGTCCTGCGCTCAAATCCATAAGCTACCGTGCCGAAAAGAAACTCGACCCAGTTGCCGAACGCAGCTATATCCTTGATTATATCGAACGCGAAGAAGCCGAACGGTTCTATGTGCCCACAATGCACGGTGTGGACTGGAAGGCGATGGTTGCCGACTACCGCAAATTCCTGCCGCACATCAACAACAACTACGATTTCGCCGAAATGCTGAGCGAACTTCTCGGCGAACTAAACGTGAGCCATACCGGCGCGTCGTACTACGGCGGCTCGGCCACGGCCGCACCGGAAAGCTCGGCGGCGCTGGGCGCGTTGTACGACCTCACGTACACCGGCAAGGGCGCACGCATTGCCGAAGTGCTTGCAAAATCGCCTCTCGCCGCTGTATCTCCAGCCGTAAATCCCGGCGACATTGTGCTGAAGATTAACGGACAGGCCGTTACCGACGAAATGCCCGTAGACCGGCTGCTGTCCAACCTTGCCGGCAAGCGCACCCTGGTTACTGTACAGGCACCGGACAAGAGCACGCGCGACATTGTGTTGAAACCCATCAGTGCGGGACGCCAGAATTCGCTGCTGTACGACAGATGGGTTAAGCAGCGCGCACACGATGTGGACAGCCTTTCCAACGGCCGCCTCGGCTATGTACATATCAGCTCGATGGACGACGATTCGTTCCGCAAAGTATATTCCGACCTTCTGGGCAAGTATAACGACCGCGAAGGCGTGGTTATCGACATACGCTGGAATGGCGGCGGACGCCTCCACGAGGATATCGAGGTACTTCTCAGCGGCAGCAAATATTTCACCCAGGAAATCCGCGGCGTCGAAACCTGCGACATGCCTTCGCGCCGCTGGAACAAACCGTCGATCATGGTTATGGCCGAGCCATGCTACTCCAACGCCCACGGCACACCCTGGGTATACAAGAACCGCGGCCTCGGCAAGCTCGTGGGTATGCCTGTGCCTGGCACGATGACCTCGGTGAACTGGGTTACCACACAAGACCCCTCAATCGTATTCGGCATTCCCGTAATCGGCTACCGCCTGCCCGACGGCTCCTTCCTGGAAAACCAGCAGCTGGAGCCCGATATCAAAGTGGCCAACGACCCCGAGATTATCGTTACCGGCGTAGACCAGCAGCTTAAAGCCGCCGTAGACGAACTCCTCAAAGAAATCGACAGCAAAAAATAAACCGATACCATGAACATCATCGCCGAAAGTAGCACCACTCGCACCGAATGGACACTGGTCGACGGGAAGGAAATTATGGAACATGCCTTCACCAAGGGCCTGAATCCATTCTTCCAGTCGCGGCGCGAGATTTCCCATACAGTAAGGCTCGAGCTACCGGAAGCCTTCTTCCGCCGCCGCTGGAACCACGTATACTTCTACGGCGCCGGCTGCGCCAACAAGGAGAAGTGCAAGATAATGGAATCGTCGCTCGTTGCGCAGTTCAAGACGCCGGTAACGGTTGAGAGCGACCTTCTCGGCGCCGCCCGAGGCCTGCTTGTACGCCAGACCGGCCTTGCCTGCATTATCGGCACCGGCTCCAACTCGTGTCTGTACAACGGACACGAGATAGTGAAGAATGTAGCGTCACTCGGCTTTGTCCTCGGCGATGAAGGTTCCGGCGCCTACATGGGTAAACTGTTCATCGCCGACATGCTCAAGGGCATAGCGCCCAAGGATCTGTCGCAGGCGTTCTGCGAGAAGTTCATGGTAACGCCGAACATCCTGATGGACGACGTTTACACGCGTCCGATGGCAGGCCGCACACTGTCGCACTACTCCACCTTCCTGGCCGAACATCTGGATAATGCCTACGTTTACCGGTTGGTATACAACGCTTTCATGAGTTTCTTCGAGCGCAACATCGCAGCATACGACTACAAGCAGCAGCCTGTGTCGTTCGTAGGCTCCACAAGTGTTGTTTTCGAGAACGTGCTGCGCCGCGCCGCCGCCGACTTCGGTATAACCATAAACAAAATAATAAGGTATTCAATGCCCGGCCTGGTTGAATTCCATTCCACCGAGGAGTAACGGATTATCCCTGGTAGCAATTTTGTCCATCATAACAGGACATTTTTGAGACATAAAGCACCAATATCGTGAATTTGCACGATTAGGAACTATTTTTGGTCAAATTTCACCTCTTTTAAAATGCCGCAGGCTTGTGCATGTGGCATTTTTGTTTTAATTTTGAAGCAGATAAACGACCACTTCCAAAGATTCATTATAAATAACAATCAATAATATTCATAACTAAAATAAATTCACCGAAACCCATGAAACTTCAGGAAAAAATCGACAAGACCTTCGAAGAACGCTTCGGAGGACACGGAACAGTTTACGCATCTGCAGGCCGAATAAACCTTATCGGCGAACACACCGACTATAACGGCGGATTTGTTTTCCCCGGCGCAATCGACAAGGTAATAATGGCCGAAATCCGTGCCAACGATACCGAAACAGTACGAGTTTACTCTATCGACATAGACGACTATGCGGAATTCGGCCTCAACGAAGCCGACGCTCCCGAAGCATCGTGGGCCCGCTATATATTCGGTGTCTGCCGCGAGACAATCAAGCGCGGCGGTAAAGTGGAAGGCTTCGACGCAGTATTCGCAGGCAATGTGCCTCTGGGCGCAGGCCTCAGTTCCTCCGCTGCTCTGGAATCCTGCTTCGCCTTCGCGCTGAACGATATGTTCAACGGCAACAACATCGACAAGTTCGAACTCGCACGCATCGGCCAGTCCACCGAGCACAACTACTGCGGCGTGAACTGCGGCATAATGGACCAGTTTGCCAGCGTATTCGGCAAAAAAGACCATCTGATGCGTCTGGACTGCCGCTCGATGGAATTCGAATACTTCCCATTCAAGGCCGACGGATATACCCTGGTGCTCGTCGACTCCGTCGTTAAGCACGAACTGGCCGACTCGCCCTACAACAAACGCCGCGCCAGCTGCGAGCGCGTTGCAAAACGCCTCGGCATCGAAACTCTGCGCGACGCCGACATGGCCATGCTCGAAGCCGTAAAGAGCGACATCACCGCCGAAGATTACTTCCGCGCAAAATTCGTTATCGAGGAAAAAGACCGTGTACTCGCTGTATGCGATGCCCTCAACAAAGGCGACTTCGAAACCGTTGGCCGCTGCATGTACGAAACACACCGCGGACTGTCCAAGGACTATGAAGTTAGCTGCGAAGAACTCGACTTCCTCAACGACATCGCAAAAGAATGCGGCGTAACAGGCTCGCGCATCATGGGCGGCGGCTTCGGCGGCTGCACCATCAACCTTGTAAAGAACGAGCTTCTGCCTCACTTCCTCGACGAAGCCAAGGCACGCTTCAACAAAGCATACGGCCACGAACCCAAAATCTACGAAGTTATCATCAGCGACGGCGCCCGCAAAATCGCCGACGCCCAATAAATATTATACATTCTTATGTCTCAGTACAAAGATACCGTACTTGTAAGCGGCGGTGCCGGCTATATCGGCACACACACCACTGTAGCGCTTATCGAAGCAGGCTACGACGTGGTAATGATCGACAATTTCTCCAATTCGGAACCCTCTGCCATCGAAGGCGTAGAAAAGATTGTAGGCCGCAAGGTTACATTCGAGGAAGTGGACACCTGCGACATCAACGCGCTCCGCGGTGTTTTCCAGCGCCACGAATTCAGCACTGTCATACACTTCGCCGCATACAAGGCTGTGGGTGAATCCATGAGCGAACCGCTCAAATATTATCAGAACAATCTGGTTTCGTATATGAATATCCTCCAGCTGATGAAGGAATTCAAGCGCCCCAACGTTCTGTTCTCGTCGTCGGCAACCGTCTACGGCGACGCCGAAGTGCTGCCTGTTACCGAACAGACTCCCCGTCAGCCCGCGACATCGCCCTACGGCAACACAAAACAGATTGCCGAGGATATCCTGCACGACTGCTGCCGCGCCTACGAAGGCTTCTACGGCATCGCCCTGCGCTACTTCAACCCCATCGGCGCACATCCCAGCGCACTGATTGGCGAACTTCCGCGCGGGGTACCCAACAACCTTGTGCCTTTCATCACCCAGACCGCTGCCGGCATCCGCGAATGCCTCTCCGTGTTCGGCAACGACTACAACACCCCTGACGGCACCTGTCTGCGCGACTACATCGACGTGGTAGACCTTGCCAAGGCCCACGTAGCAGCTGTAAGCCGCATGGTCGACGGCAAGATGAAAGAAAAATACGAAATCTTCAACATCGGTACCGGTACGCCTCTGTCGGTTCTCGAACTGGTAACACGCTTCGAGAATGCCAACGGTCTTAAACTGAACTACAAGATCGTAGGACGCCGCGACGGCGACGTTCCCGCTGTATGGGCCGACACCGCCCTCGCCAACGAAGAACTCGGCTGGAAAGCAGAACGCGATATCGACGATACCCTGCGCGCCGCATGGGCGTGGGAAAAACATGTGCGCAATCTCTAATGACAACACGTACCACCGCGCCCTCTCCAAAGGGCGACATAACACTCCTTACCATCACCAACGCTTCCGGCGCCTCGGTAACCCTGTCGGCGCTCGGAGCCGGTGTGGTGGCTGTTAACGTTCCCGACCGCAACGGCAAGCTCGACGATGTGGTACTCGGCTACGCCGATGCCGCCGATTACATCGCCGACGGCCCATGCGCAGGCAAAGTACCGGGCCGCTATGCCAACCGCATCGCCAACGGAAAGGTTACAATCGCAGGCAAAGAATACAGCCTGCCCGTGAACAACGGCCCCAACCATCTGCACGGAGGCCCCGATGGCTTCCAGAACCAGATCTGGGAAGTGGAAAGCAGCAACGGGAACACAGTTGTCTTCCGCCATGTATCGCCCGACGGCGACGCCGGCTACCCCGGCGAGCTAACAGCCAAAGCTACCTACACATGGAGCGACGACAATGTGCTGTACCTCACACTCGAAGCCACTACTACCGCCACAACCATCGTAAACCTTACAAACCACGCGTACTGGAACCTCTCCGGCCATAACAGCGGCAACGTGCTATCGCATAAACTGCGTCTGAACGCTTCCAAGTATCTGCCCACCGATTCCACTCTTATCCCCGAGGGCGTGGAGGTATCTGTAGAAGGCTGCCCGATGGACTTTACCACGGAAAAGGAACTGGGGCGCGACATAAAAGTGCCCTTCCCCGCCCTCACCTTCGGCAAAGGCTACGATAACTGCTGGGTAATAGACAATTACACACCCGGTGTGCTCACCACTGCCGCAGTTCTCTCCGACGATGCTACCGGCCGCGTGCTCGAAGTGGAAACCGACCAGCCCGGCGTACAGGTATATACAGGCAACTGGCTCGCCGGAAGCCCGCTGAACAAGGAAGGCAGAAGCTACAACGACTACGACGGCGTCGCCATCGAATGTCAGGACTTTCCCAACTCGCCCAACACGCCCGCGTTCCCCAATACGGTCCTCAATCCCGGCGAGCGCTATATCCGCCACATCAACTTTAAATTCATAGCCAAATGAAACCCACATTATTCATCCTTGCAGCCGGCATGGGTAGCCGCTACGGCGGTCTGAAACAGCTCGACGGCCTCGGGCCCAACGGCGAGACGATTATGGACTACTCCGTTTTCGACGCTCTCCGCGCCGGATTCGGCAAAATCGTTTTCGTTATCCGCAAAGATTTCGAACAGGAATTCCGCGAAAAAGTAATTTCCAAATACGAGGACAAAGTGCCTGTGGAAGTCGTATTCCAGGCCGTAACCACACTCCCCGATGGCTTTACCTGCCCCGGAGAGCGCACAAAACCCTGGGGTACAAGCCACGCAGTGCTCATGGGTAAAGACGCCATCAAGGAGCCTTTCGCCGTTATCAACGCCGACGACTTCTATGGCCGCGACAGCTTCGCCGTTCTCGCAAAAGACCTCATGCGTTCGCGCGACCGCAAGGGCGACTACTCGATGGTAGGCTTCCGCGTAGGCAACACCATGACCGAGAACGGAACCGTTTCGCGCGGTATCTGCAAGACCGACGACGGCAAACTCACCGCCGTTGAAGAACGCACCGACATCCGCTACGACGAAAACCACAACATTGTTACCAACAATGCCGAGGGCGTATTGGAGACACTCGAGCCCAATACCCCGGTTTCCATGAACATGTGGGGCTTCACACCCGACTATTTCGAAATCAGCGAAAACCGTTTCATCGACTTCCTCAACAAGAATCTGAACGTTCCCAAGGCAGAATTCCCCATTCCGCCGTGCATCGAGCCGCTCGTTCAGAACGGCGAGGTTACCGTAAAAGTTCTCGACACCGATTCCCGCTGGTTTGGCGTAACATACAGCGCCGACCGTCCCGGTGTTGTTGAGAAATTCGCAGAGCTACACCGCAACGGCGAGTACCCCACCCCGCTTTTCGGATAAGGAATTGCATCTCCAGCGCCCTCATTTACCAGGCCAAATAAAGAGGGTGTTGCAAAACCCTACGGAATGGCCGGAGGCCATAAATTTAGTTAACCGGGGGCACTTGTGCCTCCGGAAAAGACATCAATCTAATACACAATCCCGGAAGGATTGCACGCGGACAGACTGTATGTCCAGCCGTCTCCGGGGCTGTATATTAGGTCTTTGACTTCCCCGGACAGCAAGTGTCCGGGGTTAACTATATTTATGGCCTCCGGCCATTGAAACCGCTACATAAAACACCGTTTCAGTCCCAGACGGTGGATTTAATGGCGTAGCGCGGACGGTGCTTTGTTTCTACGAATATTTTGCCTATGTATTCGCCCACAACACCTATCGACATCATAATTACACTGCCGAGGCCCCACACCGAAAGCATAATCGACGCCCAGCCAGCGTTTGTGTTGCCGCGAACAAAATATGCCACAAGCACATACACGGTAACAATCAGCGTCGCCACAAAACATATAAGGCCGATATAGAAAATCCAGCGCATTGGCTTGGCCGAGAAAGACGTTATACCGTCTATCGACAGCGCCAGCATCTTGGAAAGCGGATATTTCGATTCGCCAGCGCAGCGGGGCGTGCGGTCGTATTTCACCACCGACGTATCCAGACCTAACTGAGGCACGATGCCGCGGAGGAAAATGTTGGATTCGCCGTAGTCGGCAAGCAGACGCAGCGCACGGTTGCTCATAAGGCGGTAATCGGCGTGATCGTACACCGTCTCGAGGCCCATAGCCTTCTGGAACGAATAGAACGCATGCGCCGTCGTGCGTTTGAACATCGTATCCGAGCTGCGCGAAGCCCGCACGCCGAATACAATCTCCTTGCCCTTGCGGAAATCGCGCACCATATCCACCATGCACCAGGGATCGTCCTGCAGGTCGGCGTCTATGGAGATAGCGGCGTCGCAGCGGTCCAGCACACTCATAAGGCCGGCTAACAGAGCATACTGGTGGCCACGGTTATGCGCCAATGCCACGCCCTTTATCCGTTTGTCGGCGGCATGGAGGCTCTCTATCAGCGCCCATGTGCCGTCGCGGCTGCCGTCGTCCACACACAGCACGTAGCTGCGGGGCGACGCAAGACCATCGGCCGCCATCCTGTCAAGAACCTGCAACAGCACAGGCGCCGACAGTGGCAGAGCCTCCTCCTCGTTGTAGCAGGGGACAACAATAGCGATAACGGGCAATTTGCCGTCGGCATAACGGGTATCGGAATGTGCGGTATTTTCCATAGAGTGGTATTTTGTGCAAAGATAGCAAAAAAACAGCGGGACGCACATCCCGCTGATATAAAATTGGTATGTAAACTCAGAGCTGGTGGGCTACTGGACGCATAACGAAGGTAAAAGTGCGGTCGGCAAACGGCAACTGATACTTAGGCAACGGCACCGCACCCCAGGAATCGACGCAGCCGAGGCCGGCCTGAGCCTTGTCGATAATCACGTTTGTGAAACCGGCCTTAGGAATTTCTGGCGAGTGGCGCTGCATTTTTCGCGGTGTTTCGTCGAGGCTCTCTATGGTGTAGTTAAGAGCCGAAGCCGAGAAAGGTGCATCGGCAACAAATTCAAGTCCGCGGCCCGCGCGGTCCAGCTGCATCCAGTAGCGGATATCGGTCTTGGTGCCTGTTTCCTGCGGCCGGATATAGGGATAGAACTGCTCGTCGACGGTCTGACGGTATAGACCGACAGGCGTGCAGTGGTTGCGGTCGGAATAATTCTCGCCAGGGCCGCGACCGTAGTACTCTATCCTGCTGAAACTTTCAGGCATGGGCATCTGCATTCCGTAGCGGAACATAGGTGGTGTATCGGCACCCTTGTCGGCAGTCATTGCCTCGGTAACTTTGACGGCACCCTCGTTGTTGATAAGATAGGACATTCTGAGAGTGGCCTTGACGACCGGCATCTCGTAATCAGCTACAACAAGAGCCTTGCCGTCGGTCATGGAAGCATCGAGACTCTTTAGGCGCATTTCAGGCTTCTGCCATACACGCCATTTGTACTGCAGCCCGGCACCCATATCGTTGTCGGTAAGGGCACGCCAGAAGTTTGGCTTTAGCTCGCGGCCTTTTTCAATGAAATCCGCTGTGCCAACGCGGTACAGATTCATGAAACCGTCCTCGCGGTTGAATTCGATACGGAAATCACTGCCTTCCACGGTCAGACAGTTCTGATGGTTGTTGATAATCCGAGGATCACCGGCGCCACGGTCATTGGCAAGATTGATATCCGCGGGCACGGGTGCGGTAAGGGCAATCTGCTGATGTGCCACGGCAAAACCGGCGGGAAGGATATCCGTTGCGTTCTTAAGCACATACTTCACGTTCAGGAAGTACTCGCCATCATCATTAATTGCAGGCAAAGGCAGGAAAAAAGCAGCGCAGATCTGCGGGCCGATGAAATCAAGTTTGTCAACACGGCCTTCGGTAACAGCCACACCGTTCTTTTCAACATTCCATACCAGAGCGACGTCGGAAAGATTGTTGAAGAAATTCTCGTTGAACACCTTCACTATGCCCTTGGATTTATCAATAACGTCGGTCCAGATGTTCTGATAGCAATAAGCCACCTCGTAGGCGTGCGGGTTGGGCACTCGGTCGGGGCTGACAAGACCATTGTCGCAGAAATTCTGGTCGGAGGGGTCGAAGTTGTTGAAATCACCGCCGTATGCAAATATTTCAGCGCCGCCGGCGCCCTTTTCGCGCAGGCTCTGGTCCACGAAGTCCCAGATGAAACCGCCCTGATAGTTGGGATACTTGCGCACAAGGTCCATATACTCCATGAATCCGCCCTCGGAGTTACCCATAGCATGCGCATACTCGCACTGTATTAGCGGCTTGGTATTTGACGAATCGGAACAATAGCGGTTTACGTTGTCGTAGTTATAGTACATCGGACAGAAAATGTCGGTGTTGTCGCCCCTGCCTGCCTGCTCATACTGCACAGGGCGCGAGGGGTCCTCATTCTTAACCCACTCGTATGCGGCGACGAAATTCTCGCCGTTGCCGGCCTCGTTGCCGAGCGACCAGAATATCACCGCCGGATGGTTGTAGTTGCGCTGTACGTTGCGCTGATTGCGCTCCATATGCGCCTTGGCATAGTTCTTTGCACGCGCCAGGCTTTCTTCACCATAGCCCATACCGTGGCTCTCGATATTCGCCTCGGCAACCATATACAGGCCGTGGCGGTCGCAAAGCTCGTACCACAGTTCGTCGTCAGGATAATGGCATGTACGCACGGCGTTGATATTCAGTTTCTTCATAACCTCCACATCCTGCAACATGCGCTCGGGCGATACATTATAGCCGCCGTCGGGGTCGAGTTCATGACGGTTTGCGCCCTTGAACAGTACCGGCTTGCCGTTTACAAGTACCTGACCGGCGACAAGTTCTATTTTGCGGAAGCCCACGTTTACCGGAACAATCTCATCGGTACCCTCCATGCGGGCGATAAGTTTGTAAAGATACGGTGATTCGGCACTCCATTTGCACGGATTGTCTATGTTTATGGTAACCTTGCCGCTGCGGTCGGCGACAGCCGTAGCCACCTTGGCGCCATCGGCATCGAGAAGCTCAAGATTTACTTTGCCTTTTCCCTTGAGTGTGAGGTCAACATCCAGCGAGCCGTTGCGGTAGTCTTTGTCGAGATCGGGAGTAACGCGGATATCGGCTATGCGCGTCTTGTTTCGGGCAAACAGATAGCTGTCGCGGGCAACGCCGCTAAGACGGAAGAAATCCTGATCCTCGAGATATGTTCCGTCGCACCAGCGGAACACCTGAAAGGCAAACAGGTTTTCCTTGCCGGGTACGATATAGGGGGTAACATCGAATTCGGCGGCCAGTTTGCTGTCCTCGCTGTAGCCAACAAATTTCCCGTTGATCCACAGGTAAATATTGGACGTAACCGAACCGAAGTGGGCAAAAATATCCTTACCTTTCCAGTCGGCGGGAACAAAAATTTCGCGACGGTAACTGCCGACATGATTCTCCTGTTCGGGCACTGTTGGAGGATTATTCCTGTACCACGTGCGCCAGGGATAACCGACGTTGACATACATTGGATCGCCGTAGCCGTTCAGCTCCCAGTTGCCGGGCACAGGCATGTCGCCCCAGCCTTTGTCGTTGAAATTCTTTTTCCAAAAGTCTACGGGGCGCGCCGAGGCATCGTTGACCATATTAAATTTCCAGATACCGTTAAGGCTTAGATAGTTAGCTGAATTTTTACGTTGCAGCACGCCGCCAGCCTCCTCGCCGTCGCGCCATGCGAAGGCAGCCGAACGCATGGGTGCGCGGTTTATCTGGTTCACTTGCGGATCATGCCACTCGGTGAAGGTCTGCGCGTCAGCTGCAAACATCGCAGTCAACGCCACCGCGGCAATTATCAGTTTTTTCATGCTATTATATATTGAGTTTGGTTATCTTTTGCAAAATTAGCTAAATTCCTTGAAAATCCTTAATTTTGCAGACGATATGGAACAAAAAGACTATATTTTTGAACTGCCGATAAAGGTGCGCGACTACGAGGTGGATGCCGAAGGCATTGTCAACAATGCCATATATCTGCACTACCTGGAACACACACGCCACGAATTCTGCGAAATGGCCGGAATAAGTTTCCGACGCATGCATGAAGAAGGGCTCGACCCGGTGGTGAGCCACATAGATATAAAATATATACGTCCGCTCGGCCTCGGAGAAAGCATGATAAGCAAACTTAACCTGCACCGCCGCGGACCGGTGTTCGTTTTCCGGCAGGACATATATACTACCGACACACAGCCTGTGGTGAAAGCCGTTGTAGACATAGTCTCATTCGAGAACGGCCGCATCTCACGTGGTGAACGCCTTGCCGAGGCATTTGCCGAATATATAAGCTGATACCTCCTTTATGGACGCCGACCTGCTGAAATACCGCATAGCCTTCTCCGGTTTCCGCAACGTAAACCTCGGTACTGCCGGGCAATTACGAGCGCTCGGAATCACCGAGACCGATTTCTTTACGTTGCCGGCGCGCCGCCTGGCATCGATATCGGGCCTGCGCGAAAGCTATTTCGACGACGAACGCCGCAAGCAGGCTCTGGAGAACGCCGAACGTGAGGTGCACTTTGTGCAGCGCAACAGCATAGGCATACACTATTTCGCAGACCCTGACAGCGGATATCCGGCCCGGCTGCGCGACTGTCAGGACGCACCGGGAATGCTTTTCAGCTTCGGCAACCTTGCCGAATACGCCCATGTGGTTGCTGTTGTAGGCACCAGGCACTGTACGGCATACGGTGCGGAATTCACGCGCAAACTCGTTTCGGAACTCGGCGAATGCGTAGACGATCTTCTGATAGTCAGCGGACTGGCATTCGGTGTGGATATCGCCGCTCACCGTGCCGCTCTTGCCGCCGACATTCCCACAGGCGCCGTTCTGGCCCACGGACTCAACACCATATATCCTGCCGACCACCGCGACGACGCCCAGCGCATGGTACGCAGCGGCGGATTCCTGCTCACCGAATACCCGTCTGTGGCGCCTATCCACCGCGGCAATTTTCTGTCGCGTAACAGGATAGTGGCGGCACTCGCCGATGTTACCGTTGTAGTGGAATCAGATATCAAAGGCGGAGCGATGACCACCGCACATATCGCCGCGGCATACAACCGTGAGGTTATGGCGCTCCCAGGACGTGTCTGCGACCCCTACAGCCGTGGCTGCAATGCCTTAATTGCCCGCTGCGAGGCCGGCATGGTACGCGATGCCGACGACGTGGTGAACGCGATGAACTGGACGTCGCGCCCTGCGGCAAAAAAACAGCCCGAACTGCATTTCCTATCGCCCGAACAGACATCCATCGCCGAATTTCTCAAGAGCAACAGCGATGCCACCGTAAACGAGATGTGCGCAGCACTGAACATGCCCTACGCACGGCTCAGCGCCTCGCTGTTCGAGATGGAAATGGAAAACATTGTAATATCCGTTCCCGGAGGCCGGTACGTTCTCGTCAACCCCGACGTGTGAGAACAAAACCGCGCCGTACGGGTGTTCTATATATAATCATCTAAATCTCTACCCCATGACCGAAAGAATTATTCCCGAATCTGAATTCATAATCAACCCGGACGGCACGGCCTTCCACATTCACCTGCGTCCCGATCAGCTTTGCGACAATATTATCCTCGTCGGCGACCCCGGACGCGTCGACATGGTAGCCGGCTTCTTCGATACCCGCAGCTACGAGGTGAGCGCACGCGAGTTCCATACTATCGGAGGCACATACAAAGACAAGCCTATAATGTGCATAAGCCACGGCATTGGCCCGGACAACATCGATATCGTCGTTACTGAACTGGACGGGCTTGCCAATATCGACTTCAGTACCCGACGCGTGCGCGAACAATTGCGCAGCCTCACAATGGTCCGTATAGGCACCTCCGGCTCCCTGCGCCCCGAAATAACACTGGGCACCCCCGTCATCGCCGAGCGATCCATCGGTTTCGACGGCGTACTGAATTATTATGCCGGTCGCAACAAGGTTGCCGACCTCGACTTCGAAAAAGCATTGTGCGAACACACCGGCTGGAATCCTCTTTGGGCACGTCCTTACATCGTTGCTGCCGACGCAGAACTGGTAGACCGCATCGGAGGCAATGACATGGTGCGCGGCAACACTATATCGGCCGTCGGTTTCTATGGCCCGCAGGGCCGTTACGTACGTCTGCCGCTTGCAAATCCGGATCTCAACCGCCGTCTGGAGGAATTCGAATACGAAGGCCGCGTAATCACCAACTATGAGATGGAGAGCGCTCCGCTTGCCGGAATGGGCCGTCTTATGGGCCACAAGTGCATGACTGTATGTTCCATCATCGCGAACCGTTTCAACTCCGAAGCCAACCCCAACTACAAATCGGGAATCGCCGACCTTGTAAAGGTTGTGCTGGACCGTATATGATGCGATGAACGATCTGCAACAGCTTCTCGATACCCTTGCCGCAAAGTATAACGCTCCGGAATTCTTCCTTGAAGACCCGATACAGTTCCCAAAGCGATACAGCGACAAACGCGACATAGAAATATCGGCGTTCGCAACCTCTGTGATTTCATGGGGGCGTCGTCCAATGATACTGCGTAACGCCGAAAAGATGGACGCCATAATGTGGCACCAGCCATACCGTTTTGTTATGGAAGGTGATATCGACGCCATCGGCGAGGACAATATACACCGCACTTTTTTCGGCCGCCACCTGCGCTACTTGCTGCGCGGATTGCGCGAAATATACACCCGCTACGGCAGTATGGAGGATTTTGCCTCTGCAACAGGTGCCGTTGCCACAGAGGCGCCGGCATGGGCTATCGCCGAAGCTATGAACAAAGTATTCGCCGATACCGACGCAGCCTGTAAGGCTCCTCTCGACGGACCGTCACGCTGTCTGCCCGATAAGGCCGACGCCTCCGCCCTTAAACGGTTCAACATGACACTGCGGTGGCTGGTGAGAAACGACGGCATTGTGGACCTCGGAGTATGGGAGGCCCTGAAACCGTCGCAGCTGTTCATTCCGCTGGACGTTCATTCGGCGCGCACGGCCCGCTCCTTAGGTCTGCTGCAACGCAAGCAGAACGACAGACGTGCCGCAGTGGAACTTACAGAAGCCCTGCGCCGTTTCCGCCCCGACGACCCTACAGTATACGATTTCGCCCTCTTCGGAGCCGGAGAAGCCGGAGAATACTGATTCAGAACATATGAACAATAATTCAGTCGCCACCGCTTGCGGAGGCGACTGACGTATACAGGTATACCAAGTTAAGCTATTAGATGTGGCTATTTATTGAACAGACCTTTTATACGCTCCCACAGCGTAGGCGGTTCGGTACGGATATGTACGCTCACCTTCGGCGATTTCTTGTTAAGGAAGATAATGGAAGAGTGTAGAACTATCGCCACCCATTCCTCGAAGGGGACAATAGCATGTATACGGTCCAGCGGAATACGGTGGAACGGAGAATCCGGATCTATACTGCGGATTAAAAGGGTATCTACCGGTCCTTCCATATCAATCACGATATTATGATGTGCGGAAGCTCCGTCGAACAGCAACGGTATGTCCAGGCAATCGGGGCTCGGCGGAAGTTTGCGATATTTTTTGTAGAGGGTCTGAATAACTTTCTTGGTAATCATTTTTTAATACGATCTGTGTTGTTCCTGAATACCCGTTTTTAAAAGCGGCAATATATAAACTGATAATTGTATGGTTTTGTTGATGCAAATATAGGTGATTTCCACACATGATGTTATATTGTAACTTTATTGTAACCATATTGTATTTTACAACATAGAAAAAGCCCTGCCGCACCATGCGACAGGGCCAATTTATTATCAGTCATCCCGGCAAGCCGGTTGACGGGAAAAATTATCAGCGTACAATCTTGACGGTGCGGGTCTCTGCACCGTTAACAACAGCTGCTACATAAACGCCTGCGGGCAGATGTGCAAGCGAGAGAGTTGCGGATGTTGCTGCAGGAGCAGCTTTTGCCACGAGAGCGCCGGAAGCGTTGTAAACTGCGATGGAAGCGATAGCGCTTTCCGACGATACACGTACGGTGGTGCCGTCGAAGGAAACAGCCATGCCTGTTTCAGCGGTTACATTGCCTATAGCAGTGGGAATATCGATATCTTCGAGTTTCGCTGTACGTGTGCCTTCGCCCCATTTGGTGAGAGTGAGGGTGTTGTAGCCCATCTTGCCGTCCCATGCCTTGTAGTCGGGATCATCTTCCTCCAGGAGGTTGTCGGGATCAACAGCGTGGTCGATAAAGATTGCATCCAGATACCAGATACGCTTGAACAGCGAGTTGATTGTGTTGTTGGTAAGAGCCTGGTTCCATTCGTCGTTTTCAATGTCCCATACAAACTGGTTCCAGCCGATGAAGTCTACAATCATGGGAGCAGTGCGGCGTACGAGGGCGTTGGAGGTCTGGTCGCGCATCAACAGGCCGGTTTCGTTGTTGGAGCCGTCGCCGTATACGAACATAGACAGAACGCCTTCCTTTCCACGGAGCTGTACATCGTTGCCCTTCGGGTTATGGTTACGGATAAACCATGTGGGAACAGACGAACCCTGGTCGAAAGAGTAAGTGATCTGGAACGAGCTGTTCTGGCCGTGGAAGGGAGCATCGCCGAGAGTGCCGATAGAGTTGCCTTCTTCGTTAAGACCGCTGGACGAGCCAGAACCGTTGGGAGCCCAGAAAGTACCCTCGTTGGAGAGGTCCTGCAGCTGGGTGGTTTCGGTGCAGTCGCGGTATTCGGTGAGGAAGCGGAAGCTGTAGCCCTCGTTGGTGTTGCCGCTGAGGTCGGTTACGGGAGCAACCTTTACGGAAACTGCAACGTCCTTTGCAAGGTCTTCGTTGAGGTAGCAGTGGATTACGGAAGCATTGCCTACAATAGCATGGCTTTCGTGGCCGATTTCATATACATGTCCCTGGGAGTCCTTAACCTCGAACAGGAGGGTGTTGTCATCGCTGTTCCAGTTGATGATTTCGTTGAACTGGACGCGGATGGGAGGACGTACGGCATAAGTAACCTCGCCTTCGGCAGCCGGATATGTGGAAACAACTTCGGGAGCTTCGGTGTCGGGTTCGGCCATTGTGAAGGTGAGCACGTAGTCGCCGCCGGGAACGCCGTCGCCGTCACCGTCGAGGAATGCGCCGGTCTGCAGGTTTTTGGCTACGCTGCCGTCGATAGTGATGGTATACTCCCACAGCGGTTCAAGCTTGGTAACGTCGATTTCGAGGGTGTAGTCGTTGGTCCAGTTAAGAGCGATAATACCGTCGTTGTCGATGGTCAGGGCTTTTTCAACGGATTCGCGGTCCATACCGCGCGAGAAGGTGAGAACCATCGGGTTGAATGTGTCCACATTCTCGAGGTCGCTTACGGAAACGGACGAAACTACTGCGGGCATGTTGCTGGTAAGAGCCTCGTCGGCGAAAGTGATGTAGTCGGCGGAAACCTCGCCGCCCTTGGCGGTCTCGATGGTTCTCTCTACCGTATCGAAACCTTCGGCCTCAAACTTGATGGTGTATGTGCCGGCGGGAAGGTTCTCGAAGAAGAAGAATCCGTTATGAATCAGATTCTCGTTCTTGGTGTACTGGCAGAACAGCGATTCGTAGGTATCGGTGGTGTAGGTCAGCGGTGTGAAGGCGGGATCGGTGGCCGACGAAACAGTGATTACAGCGCCGTTGATGGGCTGGTTGTTCTCCGAGTTGTATACCATACCGGTAACGAAGTTCTGGTCGGGAACGCTGAGGCCGCGGTATTTCAGAATGGACTGGAATGCGGCGAAAGCCTCCAGACGCTTGTAATCGTCGTTCATATTGCGCTGCTGCTGCTCGGCCAGAGTGTGGTAGCCGCCTTCGCTCAGCAGCGACGGCATGTTGGTACGACGGTTAACCGACAGATAGGGGAACTGATTCTCGTGAGTGCCGGTGGTGGGCATGTAAAAGTCGCGGTCGTAGCGGTTGCCGCGCGAATCCACGCGCATAACGCTCTTGAGGTTCGGCTCAAGGATATCTCCGTAAGCCTTACCGCCGTTAGGGGTCTTTTCAACGTTCACACCGTCTACGGTCCAGCCGCCGAACAGCGTTACGATGGTGTTCTTTGCTGCCGATGCATCGGAGTGGATGGAATAGAAGAAGTCGGCACCCCATGCGTTGGCTTCGTCGGAACGTTCTTCCAGCGAAATCTGGTCATCGTCGGTCTGGCGGCACAGTTTGATGCTTTCTTCAGGGATTGTAGTATAGGTAGTGAGCATGTCGCGCACGTTCAGGGCAACGCGTAGCACTTTCTGTGCCTCGGAGTAGCCCCAGAGACCACGGTTTTCACGGCCTGCGTGACCCGGGTCGAGATAAAGCTTGAATTCGCCCCACTCTATTTTTTCTTCCTCTGCCTGAACGGAGGGAACTGCAACAAGCGCTGTGGCGGCAACAAGAGCCGACTTAGCGAAAAATATCATTGTCTTTTTCATAATCCGGCTCATTTTTTAAGGTTTACAACATAGATGGATGCGTCCAGCGCGTTCTCGAAAGCAACCTTGCTGCCGTCGGGAGCTACTGCCGGTGTTAGGGGCAGCATGTCGGATGCGGAAACTACAGTGGCGGAGAAGCCTGTGCGTACGTCCAGCGACATAAGCGTGGAAGCAGTGAATTCTGCGCCGTTGTCCTCTACGATGGTGTAGAGAAGCGTGCGGCTGTCGGGCATCCATGCGGGGTGTGAACCCTTGCCGAGCGAACGCAGGTCGCTGCCGTCGGCACTTACAAGCCACATACCCTTGCCGGGAACCTGGAATGCTACCTGGCTGCCGTCGGGCGAAAGAGCGGGATTGATGATTGTGCGGCCCTGGAACTGAGCAAGTGCGGGAATACGGCGTGTGGCGCCTGCGGGATCAGTGGCCATTACGCCATAGATGCTCTCCACTTTCTGCACACCGGGCTGCGCGGTGGTGCGGCGGAGCTGGCCCACAGCTTTGGTGGTGCCGTCCAGACCGTAGCTGCGCATCTGGTGCTGAATCTTTTTACCTTCAGCTACATTGGCGCGGCCGGCAAGAGAGCGGCCGTCGGCCGACCATGCCATCTTGTAGCCTGCGCCATCGTCATTGGTGAGGATACGCAGATTGGAACCGTCGGCATCTGCAACATAGATGCCTTTGTAATTGTCGGAGGTTACAGCAATCATGCTGCCGTCGGGCGACCACACAGGAGCCATAAGACCAACCTGAGCGCTCACCAACTTCTGGGGCTGCGATGCACTGTGAACCTGCGCTGTGGCCATACCGCCTGCAAGAAGGAGTGCGGCAACGCCAACGAGGTGTCGTTTGTCCATAGTTTTATTTTATTAAGGTTAATTTAGTTATCTACGGCAAATTTACAATCTTCGGGGCTAAAAGAAAAATTTTAAACCGCTTTTATTGCGCGCAATCGGGCCTATTTAACGTTTTGTAGCTAATTTTAAATAATATGTGCATCATACAAGCACATGCCCGCCTATAAATTTGCAGCATATCATTAATAACATAACCTTAAACATCTCTTCTTATGGCATTCGGCACATTCTTCAGATCTTTCTTCTTTTTCACCAACAGCGAAACAGCACTGTCTGCAGCACTTCCCCCCTCCGTAGGCATTAACTTCGACATCGACGAATTCAACGACTTGTTCGACGGCCCGCACACGCGCATCCGCGACCTTGAAAGCATCCTCGCCGACGAAGAGGATTACCACTACAACGCCCGCAGCGCCGACTACTGATTCCCCGTTCTACAGCCGGAAAAGCTTGCCGCAGTTCAATCTATATAACATACCGTTTTTCCAGATTATAAAATAAAAATATGTTAAAAATTTTGTAAGTTAGATACTCGTAGTTTAATTTTGTGCACGTTCTCACGCCGATTTGGCGGCAAACGGGCATTTCAGAGGAAATGTATGCCGCAGGGAGGAGTGGGAATCTTTTTATAAAGAAAGGCGTTTATTACGCGCATAAGTCTCTGCCACAGAAATCTCGCAAATTTCAACACAGTCGGAGACCGGAGCAACAGTAGATGCCCTACGGGTAGTTGTATATCCGCACCGGCAGTGCCGCCAAGGCATTGTCGGATTTTGCCTATACACCTCGGCGTGGGGGTTCTGTGTTGCCTGTTCCGGCTGTGTGGGCATGCGAGAGCCTCTTGTGGCGGGACAGGCGACGGATACAGACTACCCACGTCTTTTGTTTACTAACCCGACCATAAACCATCCGTATCTAAAAGGGGTAGACAGGATGCACCTGATACTAACCGAAGTGAAACTTTTTACTCTACTCCTGATTTCTATATGTGGCATTTTTACATCCGCGCAAGCCTCTCTTATGGCTACCCTTACACACGGAAGCGAAATAAAATTGTTCTATTCCGCAAATGCCCTCAAAGAAGCCTATGCCGCCGCCCAGGACGGCGATGTTATAACACTATCGCCGGGCACCTTTAATGCTACCGACTTCACTTCGAAAAAAGTTACCGTACGTGGTGCTGGCATGATGCCGGACTCAAATCCTACAGTTATTTTCGGCGCTACGCATATCGATATTCCGCAGACCGGTGAGAATAAAAATTTCCGGATGATTTTTGAAGATATGTATTTTCCCTACACGCTTCAATATACCAAACTTATAGATTTCGCTTTTATTAAATGCAATATATACGACCTTACGTATTACGGTCGCTCGAACATAGATAACGGCCTATTTATCCATTGCGTTTTAAATGATTGCTTCATCAGAGGCAAAGGATCTTTCACATACGTCTCCTGCATTATCCGAAAAGGCAATTATTCAACCGGCAAACATAGCTTTTTTAACTGCGACATTATAAATTGCAATAGCATTGGAAATTGGTATAAGAACTGCTTGTTCGTATATGATTTCGACAACAGCAATTCACTCCGACCTGCCACCCAGATAAACTGCTATTATATCGGACCGTGTCCAAATTTCTTCTCCTACATGTCATACACGTCCAATACAAGTCTTCCCGCCGGCACACCAGTATTCAAGGAAAGCCGGGACAGCTACGAGTTGCTCGGCGAAAACGCCGCAGCATGGCTTGGCACCGACGGCACGCAAGTAGGTATTTACGGCGGCCCGCTGCCATTCGGCTCCGCCATAACCAATTCCAAAATCACAGAACTCGACGTCTACAAAAAGGTTGCACTTTAAAGCCCCAACAAGAATTCGTCGCCCGCTTTATTAAATTTTTCAACTAACCGTATTATGACTTTGACCGACAGAACTCTCGAGCGTGAACGGTACATACCGGTTCTCCTGATTGCCGGAGAACTAATAATCATCAACCTGCTG
>CABPYL010000016.1 GCA_902461565.1 uncultured Porphyromonadaceae bacterium | reverse complement strand
TTATAACATGGATTTAACATCCATTCACAGAAACACCCCCGATTACTCCTCCTTCATGAACTGTTACATTATATAATGCACTATTATTGGCATTTCGCCGATAATGCCTAACTTTGCGCAAACGAAAATTAACCCATGAAAAAACTTGCATTATCAATATTTCTGCTAGCTTCGGCAGCTTGCACCTGGGCGCAGCACCTGGGCAGCGAATATACACTCAAGGCTGTTATCCCCGTCGAAGGACGTCAGGGAATCGCTATCGATTCTTTATATTATTATGTATCCGACACCCGCGGCCTGTACAAATACGACAAGAATGGAAATCTGATTGCAAAGAATCTCCAGCCCTTCCAGCATCCGGAAATAGCCAACCACTTCGGCGACATCGACGTATGGAACGGCGAGATATACTGCGGTATCGAAAAATTCGAATATGGCCGTGGCTACAACATCGCGGTTTCCATATATGACGCCAACACCTTGCAATGGCTGCGCGACCTGCCCTGGCGCCCCGAATCCGGACAGGTGGAGGTTTCGGGCATAGCTGTGGACCGCGACAAAAACCAGGTGTGGATGTCCGACTGGGTTGACAGCCGATATGCCTACTGCTATGACCTCGCCACAGGCGAGTATCACACAAAAATGCAATGTGCCCCGACTCCATACTGGTGTCAGGGCATATTCGTGGCCGACGGAAAACTGATTTTCTCGTGCGATGACGGCGAGGCGGCATACAATCTGCCCGACAACCTCTACACCGCCGACATAAGCGAAGTTCCTTTCACCGGCCTCAAGGAAGGCACCGAGGTAGTGAAGGACACTCCTTTCTCGGTAAAATTAGACGAGAACAGACGCCCGGAGATGCGCACGGGCCTCGTTGCCGCCGGCGCAATGAAAGGTCGGGTAAGCCATCTGCGCGAGATGAACGACTTCCGTCGCGCAGGCGAGATAGAAGGTCTCGCCATCGACCCCACCAACGACGACCTTGTTGTTCTCAACAACCGTGGTACCACCATTGTGCTGGGTATGAGCCAGGGTCCCATAACCGAAGAAGGATACACGGGTGAGGTACACGAACTGTACGTCTATCGATGCTGCAAATAGAAATCAGTCCTTGGTTCCGTAAGCCAGGTCTCCGGCATCACCGAGACCGGGCACGATATAGCTGTGGTCGTTGATTTCATCGTCGATAACACCAACCCACAGCTCGCTGTCCTCGGGCATCACTTTCTCCAGATATTCCACAGCCTTTCGGCTGGCAATAACCGATGCAAGATATACCTTTGCCGGATTACCCTTTGTGAGAAGGGCACGGTAGCTCATTTCCATAGAGGAGCCTGTGGCGAGCATCGGATCCACCAGCACCAGTGTCTTACCCTCGATAGAAGGCGAAGCAAGATACTCGATGCAGATATCGAAATGAATGCGGTCGGTATACTTGCGGTAGGCCGATACAAAGGCATTCTCGGCATTGTCGAGATATTGAAGGAAACCCTGATGGAAAGGAACACCTGCGCGGAAAATGGTGGAAAGGACAACTTTCTCGTCAAGAACCTTACAGTCGGCGGCGACATTTAGGGGTGTCTTTACCTTTTCGTCGCGATATCTGAAATTCTTGCTTATTTCGTACGCAAAAATCTCGCCGAGGCGCTCAAGGTTGCGGCGGAAACGAAGACGGTCTTTCTGAATGTTGATATCACGCATTTCGCTCAGATACTGACTCACGAGCGAAGGGTGTTTGTCGAAATTAAATATTTTCATGATTTCAGATATTACTTGCAAATTAATCCAATGCCGACGCGCAAACGCATCAACAATACAAAATTAGTCAAAAAACATCGACATATCTCACCTCCACATCAAAAAAATGACGATGGAGCCGCATGGCAGTATCAAAAATGTTAAAAATGTATATTTACGGAAGCTGCATGCAGTCTTTCGCGATTCGGGCTATCTATAAATAATAAATTTGCATCGATGGACCTCGGACACCTTGTAAAGCAATGTCAAAGCGGTGATAAAGAAGCTTTAGGGCTTTTTTATCAGACTTACCTTACTCCCATGCGCGATGTTGTGGCATATTATGTCCGTAATCCGGAAGCGGTGTCTGACATCCTGCACGACGGATTTATTATTGCCTTCGTTTCCATTAGCTCTTTGAAAGATGCTTCAAAAATAGAAGCGTGGCTCACATCCATAATGAAGAATCTTGCACTGCAGTATCTGAAAGAAGAATCCAACCATATATCGGTACCTTTATCCGACGTATCTGTTCCCGACGATACCGATAATGACAGCCTTCATACCCTTGAACTGACATGGAAAGAACTCGACATGTTTCTCAACCGCCTTCCGGAAGGATATGGAAAGATTTTTAGGCTGGCGGTACTCGATGGCATGACGCACAAGGAAATCGGAGAGCTGCTCGGCATAGCGCCTCACTCTTCGTCGTCGCAACTTGCACGAGCAAAGGCAATGGTGCGTCGTATGATAACAAAATACAAACTTGAGACAGGCACTTTATCTGTGGTCGCTATAATATTATTCCTATGGCACGGTCTATCCCGTCATCAAAACGATGCTGTGCAGGATTCTATAATAAGCGAGAATAGCAATAGAGGACCACAAACTGTTCTGGACACAATAATCGATGCAGAAACAAAAGACTCCGTAAGTCTTAAAAATAAAATTATCAACCGCTCACCTTTACGGCAGTTACAAGAGGTTATCGCTATAACTGTTCCGAAAGACAGTATACCCGTACAAAAGAAAGACAGCACGGCCAACGACACCATAGTTAATAATATAGTTATAACACATCCAGTAGAGCTTATCGCAAAAGAGGATATGCCCCAGCCGCACTACAGAGATATGCGCGACTGGTCGTTGACTCTTGCCTATACAAGTAATCCTGGACAAAACGATATCAGCCGTTACAAAATACCGGGCTCGGGAATTCCGGATGTAGAAAGCCCTTCCGGAGAAATCGAGGTTACAGAAAAATCGCATCACTACATGCCTCTGGTTGTCGGAGTATCGGTTAACAAATCGCTGACATCACGATGGAGCATAGAAACCGGCCTGCGTTACACTTTCTTACGTTCCGACTTTCTTTCGGAAAGCGAGCTGATGAACAAGAAAAAAATCCAACGCATCCACTATATCGGGATTCCGCTTAAACTCAACTATCGGATATTCTCGTACAACGGGTTCTCGCTGTATGGTCAATGTGGCGGCGCGTTGGATATTCCTGTTTATGGCACTCAGTCGATATGGGAAAAAACTGCAGAGACCAGTACTCTCAGAAACGATGCACATATTCATGCACCATTGCAGTGGTCGATAGAAGGAGGTTTAGGTCTACAATATCATTTTACACCATCGTTGAGTATATATGCCGAACCATCGTTCAGATATTATTTCAACGCCGGTTCAGATATTAAGACGATACGGCAAGATAAGCCGTTTGAGTTCTCTATTCCGATCGGATTGAGGTTAACATGGTGAAAAGTGATTCTCACGATGCAGTCTTCGGGTAATAATTCCATCTATTCGATGAATTAAATAACCCATACACATCAAAAATGATAAACACAATCAAAGCCATCGGTTGCCTGTTTACTTTACTGACTCTCGTTTCATGTACCGACGAGGCTCAGGCTGTGGCACCTGCCGGATCATTTGCTGTTTCCGGAACATTGCCAGTGTTATATATTGATACCGAAAAACATGAACCTATTGTGTCCAAGGAGGTATATCTGAATGCCAGTTATAGGCTTGACCCTATGGGAACAGAAGGAATCGAAGCTCTTGGCACAGTGGCCGCTCCGTTGCCCATGCAAATACGAGGCAGAGGCCATTCTTCATGGAAAGGAGCGAAGAAACCATACAAAATCAAGCTCGGAAAAAAGACCGCGATAATGGGGATGCCTAAAAACAAACATTGGGCACTTCTGAAACCTACCGAAAATACCGTAGCAGGACTACAACTTGGCAAAATTATGGGATTTGCATGGACACCGGATTTCCGACCGGTCGAGGTTGTATTGAACGGCGACTATATAGGGCTGTATTTCCTGACAGAAACTATCCGTATAGACGAAAATCGGGTGAATATTTATGAACAGCAGGATCAGGAGACTAATCCGGATCTGATAAATGGCGGCTGGCTTGTAGAAGTGGACAACTATCATGACGAATGTCAGATTACCATTCCGGAAAACAACAATTGGAACCTGACGCTGCGCTATCATTCGCCTGAAAATTTATCGGACGTCCAGCACCAATGGCTTACCGACGAGTTCAAATCTATTAATTCGGCAATTTATTCTCCAGACAAGACTTCCTCTGAGTGGGAAAAATATATAGATGTGGAAAACATGGCACGCTTCTTCATCCTACAGGAAATTATGGACAACCCCGATGGCTTCCACGGCAGTTTTTATCTCCATAAAGATTTAAAAGACAATGCAAAATGGATAGCCGGACCTATATGGGATATGGTATGTTATAACCGTGAAAAAACAGACTATACCTTCAAAATGAAGGTGCATTATGAATTTACCCCACACTGGATAGGAGAAATCATACAGTACGACAGTTTCTGCAAAGCGGTGAAATCGGTCTGGAAAGATATCTATCCCGAAAAACTGTCCAATATCTATAGTTATATCGACAACATTATGCTTCCTCTTGCAGAAGCATGGAAAAATGATTGCGAAAGATGGCGAGAGGATCCTGCGCAAACAGCCTCACTTAGAGCAAATCGTATAAAAACCGCTTTAAGCCGCAACATCGAATGGTTTGCCGGCCATCTGCCGGTCAGTTCATTAGCCTCCGCGCAAATCCTGCAAAAAGACAATTCACAAAAGCCGGTTACAGTATATAATCTACAGGGAATGCCGATAGGAGAATATATAGACGGGCAGGAAGCAATCTTAAATCTTGAGAAAGGAATCTATATCATCCGACAGGGCACCCACACAACAAAACTTACCGTACGCTGATTTTTCTGTAACGGAATCGTAAAAAACTCTGGTATATATTTGCACAATAAAATATACTGCTCTGGCAACAGCACAGAATATTAAAAGACCTTCTTTTTTAAACCTTACAGCCCCCCGATTATGGCCATACTTTATTCCGGAAGGCGGATAGGACGCGAATGGCGGGGCGCGACGGTGCTGCGGGGTATGGAGGTGATGAGGCGATAGCGGTTGTCGGGACCGAGTTCAAGTATTACAAGCGCGCAGTTCTGTGGCGCCGCCATGCTTTCGAAATCCTCGACAGTGAGGTGAAAGAAACGCATTAAGAACAGTCTGATTGTGAGACCGTGGGTTACGAGGACACAGTTTTCGGGAAAATCGGCGTCGGCGAAGTCGCGGCTGAGACTGCCCAAAAGATCGTTTATCCGGTCGTATACGTCAGTACCTGCCTCGCCGCCAGGGATGCGGTAGTAGAATGTGCCATACTCGTTGCGCTCACGGCAGATCCTGTCGAATTCCTCCCTGCTCCGTAAATATCCCCACTCCTGCTCGCGCAGGCGTGGTTCTTCATTATATGCGAACTGTCGTCGAGGCAACGACGATACCAGGCACTCGAAAGTACTGCGTGCTCGCCAGAAAGGCGACACATAGAAATATACCGATTCGTCGCCAACAAGCTCCTTCAGGCGTTTTCCGGCGTCAATGGCCTGTAAACGCCCTCTTTCTGTCAGTTCTATGGTATAGTCGGGGATGCGGCCGAACAGATATCGGTCCACATTCGCCTCGGATTCTCCGTGCCGTATCAGTATTATTCTTTTCGGCTTCATGGCTTACAAACGTATGCGTGTGCGCTTCGGCCCGGAGTTGACGATGTTGGATATGTATACCCTCAGAATCAGTCGCTGGTAAAACGTGAAGTTGTCTTTTGCGAAATTGAAATTCAGTGATGCCTCGAGGTCGACCCAGCGATTGCGGTACACATGGGCGTAGAGGTCGGTGCGGTTATAGAATTTTGAGGCATAGTATGGTTCACCCTGATACAGCAGAGAGCCGCATGTGGAGCGCGACGGTTGCTGGGCACCGCCGATATAGAGGCTGTTGCGCGCGCCAAGCCATTTCCACTCGGCCACGGCGTCGAGCCATGCGCCTGCGGGTGTTTTCCAGTGGTCGTAGGCACGATTGCGCTCTATGGTCATTATGGCACCGGCACGGATATACAAGCTGTCGAGCGCAGTGCGATGCCCGAGGTCCACGCCTACATACGGATTGACAACGAAGTTATCCACAATATGCTGGGCGGGTCCGCTGTTTTTGGTAAGGGCGAAATGATTCATCATAACATGGCCTCCGGCAAAGAAGTCGCCTCCGCGCGGATGCCACTGGCCGTGCAGAACAATATTGAAGGCTTCGCGCTTGCGCTCGGTCTGCATCTGGCGCCAGTCAAGGTATAAATCAGCGAAATTCCGTCCACTATGATACTGGACGAGCACGCCGCGAATATTTTTCTGGAAATACGTAAGCGAGTCGCACCACAGGAAGCCCGGCAGAGGTTCGTGCAGCTGCGTGCGCGGAAACATACCCATCGAGAACGACCACTTTGCGCCGGTATGGCGATAATATAATGTCGGGGAGATGCGGTAGCCGTCCCGTTCGCGGCCAATAGGCTGATTCCATACCGCGCCGCCGGCAATGCGGTCGGCATCGCTGAAAGCCACACCTATCTCGGGGGCGAGGTTTGTGAAGAAGTATGTTTCGGTGGGAGTATAGAGGTGGTCGCCCTCGCGGTTGTCGAAAACCGAACCGAAATCCACGCTCCACGTAAACTTCTGTGCTGCGGCGGCACAGGGGAACAGCAAAAGGGACAGCGCGATGAACCGCAGTATATTTTTCACGATTTCTGATAGTCTGTGGGCGACATGCCCGTTATATGCTTGAAGTATTTGCCGAACGCGCTCTGGTTGGAAAAGTTGAGCGCATATGCCACCTGCTGCACGTTCTTACCCGAATAACGCAGCAGGTTCTTTGCCTCGGTGATAACGAAAAAGTCGATCCATCGGGTTGCCGAACGCCCTGTTGCCTCCTTTACCAGCAACGAGAGATATTTGGGCGAGATGAAAAGCTGATCGGCATAGTATTTCACAGAACGCTCGCGCAGGTAGTTCACATGCACCAGCCGCAGGAAATCCTGCACATACGAGCTGCGCCGCGGACTGGCGCCGCTGGATTCCTTTATGTTTGTCCGGCGGCAAAGTATGCTCATCAGCTGATATATCAGGGCACTGGTAATACTGCTGATTATATGTAGGCTCAGCTGCGTCATATAGTTCTCTTTCATCACCGTGTTTATCAGCGAGAAATAACGCAGCAGCTGATTTACCTCGCGGTCGCTGAGATGTAGCACGGGATCGTCGTGCTCCAGCAGAGCCTCAACCGAGATAGCAGAGAAAGATATATTGATGTCGCGCAGGAATTGGGGCGAGAACATCAGAAAATACATATCCACACCCGAATTATCATCGGTCGGCGATACCTGAATCAGCGAACCGTGGTTAATGTTCACCGTAACAGGACCTTCTATCTCGAATTTTTTAGTGTTGACCTCTACCGACAGTTTACCCCTTACAATCAGAAGCATTACATTGCCGACCACCTTTACGGGCGTCGTGACATCTATGTGTTTATCCGTGTCGGCAGCCTCGGCGGTAATATGTCCATAGAAACAGTTGCCTTCAATTTCGCTGAAATCGACGGCAAGTGATTTAAGCCTTTCAAACTGGCATGTATCCATAGCCGTTTGTTTGATAAAGATATCGTCTATTTTATCCATTGCGGCGCAAATATACGAAGTTTTTAGCAAACCTGGATATTCACATCTCTTTTGGAACAATAAATTATCCAAAAAGAATAATGAGAACAATCCCGAAAAGAATACGCGACGGATAATACCGGAAAAGCACTGACTAATTTCGCGGCATGGAAAACTATGAACTGCTTAACGACCTTAGAGATAAGATACTGCACGAGCACTACGATCCTCTTACGGGTTACGGTGCCTGTGGTCCGCGTCGTCGGCTAAAATATTACACAAGGATATTTTATCTTCCGGTTGCGATGTTTAAAAATCCCGAATGCCGGAATATAAAAGTTGAGTCGCGGGAATGGAGACTGATGCGTTGCCGCTACGATTTTGAATACTGGTGCGCCACATGTGCCTATATCAAGCCCAAACGGGGTTTCAAGCCTGTTCTGTGCGTGCTCAACGAGGGCCAGCGTTCCGTTGTAGAGATACTCGAACAGGACCGTGCCGCCGGCAAGCCACTGCGCGCCATAATACTGAAAGCGCGCCAGTGGGGCTGCTCCACCCTAATACAGCTGTACATAGCATGGTTGCAGACATGCGTGAGCACAGGCGTGAACGGCGCTATCTGCGCGCACCTGAAAAATACCTCCGCGACAATCCGCGGCATGTATACACGTCTGCTTGCCAACTACCCTGCCGATATGTGGCAGGGCAATGAAAAACCGGAGCTTAAGAATTTCGAAGGCTCAATCGACATTAAAAAGATTGCCGGGCGCGACTGCACCATCATGCTCTGTTCCTGTATAAACCCCGATGCCGTGCGCGGCAACGATCTTTCGCTGGCTCATCTTACCGAAGTGGCCTTCTGGCGCAATTCTCCGGCAGTAGTGCCTGAAGATGTGGCACAGGCTGTATACGGCACCGTAGACATGCAGCCGGGAACAATGGTGGTGATGGAATCGACTGCAAACGGCGTCGGCAATTTTTTTCACCGCGAGTGGCTGCGCAGCAAGACAACCGGCTGTTCACGCGCAATTTTTGTGCCTTGGTGCGAGCTAAGTGCCAATTCGCGGCGCCCTGAAAACACTCACGAGTTCGTAAGGAGCATGGACGACAAAGAAAAGGAGCTTTTTGCCTCAGGCCTGACCATAGGTCAGCTATACTGGCGTCGTTGCAAGCGGCTGGAGATGGACAGCGAAGAACGTTTCAACGCCGAGTTCCCGCTAACCGACACCGATGCCTTTGTTTCCACTGAATGCAATGTGTTCGATTCGGCCTTAGTGGAAGAGCTGCGCGCGGATTGCGTCATGGCTTTCGAAAAGGGTGGGCTTTGCGGCATTCCTATCCGCTTTACACCGTCTGCAGCAGGCAGACTGCGCGTATGGCACCATCCCGAAGCCGGAAAAAGCTATGTGGCGGCGGTAGATGTGGGAGGCCGGTCGGCAGCGGCCGACTGGTCGGTGGTGGCGGTGCTTAGCCGCGGTCGCGGCGACGAACTGCCGGAAGTAGTTGCGCAATGGCGCGGACACATCGACCACGACCTGCTTGCCGCCAAGGCTATGGAGATAGGACGATACTACAACAACGCCCTCCTTGTGGTGGAAAGCAACACCTTAGAGACTGAACGAACCGGCGCCGACAGCGCATATGTGCTTGCGGAGATGGCTCGGACATATCCGAACATGTATGTCCGCCGCTCCTATGACAAGGTGAGCGGCAACTATACCCGGCGCTACGGATTTCATACAAACCGTTCCACCAAACCTATGCTCATAGGTAATCTGATAGCTGCCGTGCGCGGCCATACCTACGTGGAACACGACAACGACGCCTGCGACGAAATGCTGAACTACCGTCAGCACCCGGACGGCTCGTACGGAGCCGACGCGCCCTTGCATGACGATATTCTGATGACCCGCGCCATCGCCCTGTTCATAATCGCCACCGAAAGCGATACCAGGATAGATCTTTCCACCCTTCCGACAGGGTACGAGTGGTGATCAGTGCGCGTCGAGCCAGTTATCCGCCACACCTGCCGAAACTTCCAGGGGCACTCGGCCGGTGTAGGCGCCTTCCATCTGGCGCACGACAAGTTCCTGCATTATGCCGAGCTCTTCGGCCTTGACATTGAATATAAGTTCGTCATGCACCTGGAGGATCATGCGCGAACGCAGACCGCGACGCCGTATTTCCTCGTCGATACGCACCATAGCAACTTTGATTATATCCGCTGCCGAACCCTGGATTGGCGCGTTTACGGCGTTTCGCTCGGCATAACTGCGTACGGTGTTGCTGCGCGAATTAATGTCCGGCAGGTAGCGCCTGCGCCCCATAATTGTGCTCACATAGCCGTCGACACGTGCCTGTTCGACGGCTTTTTCCATATAGCTCTGTACGCCCGGATAGGTTCGCAGATAACCTTCTATAAGTTCTTTTGCCTCGGCTCGCGGAATAGCAAGTCTTTCGGAGAGGCCAAAAGCCGATATACCGTATATAATTCCGAAATTAGCCGTCTTGGCATTACGGCGCTGATTGTCGGTAACCTCGTCGAGTTCCAGATGGTATATCTTGGCCGCTGTGCTCCGGTGAATATCTGCACCGCTCAGGAAAGCGTCGATCATGTTTGTGTCGCCGCTTAGGTCGGCCATAAGACGCAGTTCAATCTGGGAATAGTCGGCGGAGAGCAGCAGATCACCGGGATCGGCGATAAAAGCGCGGCGAATCTCACGGCCGTCGGAAGTGCGGATAGGAATGTTCTGCAGATTTGGATTGGTGGAAGATATACGCCCGGTAGCTGTAACAGTCTGGTTGTAGGTAGTGTGTATTTTGCCCGTAACCGGATTGATAAGCTTTGGTAGAGCGTCCACGTATGTCGCCAGCAGTTTCTTGAGGCCGCGAATGTCTAAAATCAGCTGTACCAGAGGCACGTCCTTGGCGTATTTCTCGAGGACATCCTCGGCCGTGGACCACGAGCCGCCTTTTGTCTTGCGGGCCTTGGGGTCGATACACATTTCATCGAACAGAATCTGTCCTACCTGCGACGGCGACGATACATTGAAGGGCCTTCCGGCAACGCGGTAAGCCTCTTCCTCCTTTTGATGCAGACGCTCGCTGAGTGCGCCGGATATACGTTTAAGCTCACGCGGATCGATTCGGGCACCCTCCCATTCCATCGAGGCAAGCACACCCACAAAAGGTTGCTCAACATCCTCAAGCAACTTTGTCTGTCCCTTGTCGGCACACTCTTTCTGCAGCAGCGGCATAAGACGCAGGCATGCAGTTGCCGCCGTGGCATCGCCACTGTTGCATTCAAGACCGAGATAGCTCATTGCCAGAGAAGAGACATCATGTTTATGGTCGGGATTGCACAGATAATGCGCCACCGCCGTATCAAACCACCGGGCGCCCTGGAAAGTAACGCCCATGCGCCTCAGAATCAGCATATCGCGTTTGATATCGCTGCCGCACAGAGTTACCCGAGGGTCGGAGAACACCGGCTGTAGCAGCTCTGCGATTCGCGCGCGCCCCGCGGCATCGGCAGGCAGGACGATTGTTGCGGCGTTGTAATTATCCGAATTCTCCGGCATGTATGAGAACGAGACAGACGTCGCACGGGCCGTCATGGCCTCGGCACCCTCGCTCTGAATCGCCATGCCGGCAATTCCCTCTCGCATCAGGCCGCCGAGATATTCCGCTATTTCTTTCTCCTGCGAGAGATGTGCGGCTTCTACAGCAAAATGACAGGCTTCCACCGGTTCGACAATATCGAACAGATTACCCATAGCCGGCACAGGCGATGCTTTGGGCGCCGGATCTGCGGGTCCGGCAGCGTGATATTTTGATATCAGCGACTTGAATTCGAGAGTACGGTATATCTCCACCAATGCGTCCACGTCAGGCTCGCAGCGGCGCAGACTGTCGGCGTCGAAATCCAAAGGAACGTCGGTAACGATGGTAACAAGATGCTTGGACATACGTATCTTGTCGGCATTCTCCACTATTTTTTTCTGCAGGGCGCCTTTCAGCTTATCGGTGGAGGCAAGCAGATTTTCCACGCTGCCGAATTCGGCAATCAGTTTTGCGGCGGTTTTTTCGCCCACTCCCGGACAACCGGGCACATTGTCGGCAGTATCACCCTCCAGCGCCAGCAGATCTATCACCTGCAACGGCGAGCTGATGCCGTAGCGTTCGCATATTTCCCAAGGGCCTCGCACCTCGAAGCCCTGCCCCTTTATTGCGGGACGGTACTGGAACACATGGTCGTTCACGAGCTGACCATAGTCCTTGTCGGGCGTCATCATATAAGTTGTGAAGCCATTTTCGGTGGCGCGTCGCGACAGTGTTCCTATAACATCGTCGGCCTCGTATCCCTCTACCTCGATCACAGGGATCCGCATAGCTGCGAGAATCGATTTGATGTAAGGTATAGCAACAGTTATGTCCTCGGGCTGCTTGTCGCGTCCGGCCTTGTATTCGGGATACTCGTCGTGGCGGAACGTGCGGCCATGCGCGGGGTCGAAGCATACGGCTATGTAGCCTGGATTCTCCTTGCGCAGAAGGTCGTCCAAGGTTATACAGAAACCAAAGACGGCCGAGGTATTCACACCCTGCGAGTTCACGCGCGGCGAGCGCATCAAGGCATAGTACGCCCTGTATATCAATGCGTAGGCATCAAGTAAAAATAGCTTCTTTTCTTCCATTATATGTAAATCGCAGAAAAATGGTTTCTCACATGTTCCTACATGTATGAATCATTATCTGAAATGTTTTCGAATTATGCGATTAAAATTCCATAAAATCTGTTCCGAGGGACGGCATGCCGCTTTCTGCAGAAAGATTGTCTTTCGTTATCTTTATTGCCAGGTCCGATTTATCCATACCGATCCACTTGCGGCCAAGGGCTCCAGCCGCCCTGAGCAGGCTTCCGGAACCACAGAAACAGTCCATCACTATAGAATCGGGATTCGATGATGCGCCCACGATAAATCGCAGCATATCCTGATTCTTTTCGGTAGGATAGGTAGGATACACGGGATCCTTGAATGTCCATATATCCTGAGCTTTTGTGCTTGTATGCTCGTCGGCATAGTTTATCTTGCGGGGGTTGCCTGTCGACGACCATTCGATAAGTCCCTTGCGGTCCAGTTCCTCCAGTTCTTCGACGGAACAGCGCCAGTGGCGTCCTTTGGGTGGCAAAAGACCTCTGAAAGGCAAGGACGTGTTTCCTTTTGTCTCGCCGGGAGCGTGTATGGGAACGGTGGTATAGCGACGCCCGGAAGCATCCGTCTTGGGATAACGTTTTTTTAGATCGGCTTCTTCAACTCCGAAAACAGGATTGTTCCATATAGCACTGTCGCTCTTTACATAATAGAGAATCATATCCTTTATGTTGCCATAGCCGTTTCTGTCGAAATTTTTAGGATTGCATTTCACACGTGTAATGTCGTTGCGGAAATACTTCATTCCAAAGATACCGTCGAGCATCACCTTTACATAATGACCTATCTTATAGTCGATGTGCAGATAGAAAGAGCCGCGATCTGACAGAAGTTCATATATCAGCGCAACTCTTCGACGCAGATATTCAATATATTCTTCGCCCTGCAATTGGTCGGAATACGCCACAGCGGCATCCTCGGCTCTGCTGATAGTTGACACGCGGCCCGAGGGGTCGATGCCGAAAGAGCCTCCGGTGGCAAAGGGAGGGTCGATATATACAAGGTCTATCTTTCCTTTGAAGCCGTTGTCCAACAGCCACTGCAGCCCGTCGATATTATCGCCTTTTATCAGTAAATTGCTGTCCATTACAAAGATGTAAGAAATTCTTTTAAAAGGAGAGCGCTTAGTATGTTATAGTTGTCGAAAAACGTTGTCTTATATAGTTTTCCCTTGTTGGGAATATAGAGTACTCCATCTAAAATGGCAACTTTTACAACATCAGGATTCGCCTGAGACTGAACCGTTGTCAGCGCATCAAGAAACTGATCGTTCTGATGGCCGCCGAAATCAGTAATGAATTTTGCCTCGCCTATAACGTATTTTTCGCCAACTTTGGCAACAAAATCAAGTCCTTTATCAGCACGTTGCCAACCGAGATATCGCCTGGCAAAATTTCCAAGAAAATCATCGGTTCCGCTCAATATTGCAAATTCCGACGACTGCAAGAACTGACCGCTGTTGCGCACAGGTACCGCTCCCAAAACTCCAGAGTCCACCCAACGACGGAACAGAGGTCCCATCTGACGGTTTGTTTCCTTGGGCTGGACAATACATTCCTTGAGCTTGTCCAGACCTAACGCGAATATGCGATTGCATATCCGCGCGACTGTTTCAGGATTGTTTCTTTTTATTTTGTCGCGCTTCACTCCGGCAGGAACTCTTTTGAAGTATGGCACATAACTATCCTTTATCGGGAACAGATCAAGTCCAAGCAATGTCTTGAACAGTTCCACACAATTTTTTGTGTGAAAATAGTATTCTATCCTGTCCAACAACCTTTTATCTATACTGCGGTCTGTATCGGGGTTGAGAGGATACACCGCCGACAACCGGTCGAGGTAATCCTGCCGGTTAGCCAGTTCAATGCTTTGCCGTGTGAATTCGTTCATCAGAGAAAATATATTACCGTCGGTGTTTGCGGAGGACGATTGCAGTGCGTGCGGGCAGATACAGGGGCAGGCGCTCAACGCCTGCGTCGCTGAACAGCGGGTCGGGAACGGTGAAGTGTTCGGTGCCTTCTACAACATTGCCGAAGCCGCCGTACTGCGGGTCATCAGTGCTGAGGATAGTGCTGTAAACACCACCCGGGGCCAGTATGCCGTAGTCGCTGAAGCTCTTGGACGGGTTGAAGTTGAACACGAACACATAGTCGCCGCGCATAAAAGCCAGCACCTGGTCGTCGTCCTTGTCCCATAGCTTGCGGATGGCCTTGGCCTGGAAATTCTTGCGCGAGCGCACCAGCTCTATCATGGCGTTGTCGAAAGCATTGAGATAGCGGTACTGAAGATCCTGACGATCCACAAGATCCCACTGACGACGGGCATATTTGTAGCTCCAGCCGTTGCCTTCACGCGGAAAATCTATCCATTCCGGATGTCCGAACTCATTACCCATGAAGTTAAGATAGCCACCGTTGATAGTAGCTAATGTAACAAGGCGGATCATCTTGTGCAGAGCTATACCGCGTGTTACGGCAGGATCTGTATCACCCACCATCATGTGCCAGTACATGGCTGCGTCTATAAGACGGAAAATCACCGTTTTATCACCTACAAGAGCCTGGTCGTGGCTCTCGACGTAGCTTATCGTCTTTTCATCGGCGCGGCGGTTTGTAAGTTCCCAGAAAATGGATGTGGGATGCCAGTCCTCGTCTTTCTTCTCCTTGAGGGTTTTGATCCAGTAGTCCGGAATACCCATAGCCATGCGGTAGTCGAAGCCCATGCCACCGTCCTTGAATGGAAGCGCCAGTCCCGGCATGCCGCTCATTTCCTCGGCTATCGTGATAGCGTGGGGCTTCACCTCGTGAATAAGAATATTGGCGAGAGTGAGATATGTAATGGCGTCGGTATCCTGACCGCCGTCATAGTAATCATCGTAGCTGCCGAAGGCTTTGCCCAGGCCGTGGTCGTAGTACAGCATGGATGTAACGCCATCGAAACGGAAACCGTCGAAGTGATATTCCTCGAGCCAGTACTTGCAGTTGGAAAGCAGAAAGTGGATAACCTCGTTCTTGCCATAATCGAAACACAGCGAATCCCATGCCGGATGCTCGCGGCGCGAGGGGTTAGAATGGAAATACTGGTCGGGGGTACCGTCAAGACGGCCAATGCCCTCGTTCTCGTTCTTCACGGCATGGGAGTGCACGATGTCCATGATTACGGCTATGCCCATACGGTGGGCGTCGTTGATAAGTTTTTTCAGGTCCTCCGGCGTGCCGAAACGGCTGGAAGCGGCAAAGAAGTTGGATACATGGTAACCGAAAGAACCATAGTAAGGATGTTCCTGTATAGCCATGATCTGGATGGCGTTGTAGCCGTCGGCAGCGACACGCGGAAGCACCTTGCGGCGGAACTCATCGTATGTTCCTACACCCTCTTCTTCCTGGGCCATGCCTATGTGGCATTCATATATAAGCAGCGGTGCTGTGTCGGGTGTGAACTTACCGTCGCGCCAGGGGAACTTTTTCTCCGGCTCGTAAACCTGCGCCGAAAAGATGGAGGTTTTGGCGTCCTGCACCACGCGATTGGCATATGCCGGAATACGTTCACCGCTGCCACCGGGCCACTGTACCAACATTTTGTACAACTGACCGTTTTTAATGGCATCAGCCGGAAAATTACCTTCCCATATACCGGGCACGTCGCCACCAACGGGATAAAGCCGGTATTCTTCGCGTGGTTCCCAATTGGAAAAATCGCCAATCAGTGTAATAGCCGTAGCATTTGGCGCCCATTCGCGGAAGGTCCATCCGCCATCGCTACGGCGGTGCAGTCCGAAGTACTTATGGGCGTTGGCAAAATCGCTCAGTGTGCCGCCCGCCGAGGTAAGTTCTTTTTCCTTGCGTATAACATCCTGGTGGCGTCCCTCAATCGCGGCGGCGAAGGGGCGCAGCCATGAATCGTCTTTCAGTATTCTAAGCAATCGTGCCATATTTAACGTTTTTATTTTTCTTAGTTTGATTTAGTTATACTATTTTCTTCCGAAGTCGGCGGGAATTTCGCCCCATTCGTCGGTTTTCCATTTCAGAATGGGATTGCGTATGGGGCCGTTGGCGGCAAGCCACGCATCGGCACGCTCCAGAAGGTCTAACACTTTGGCCGTTTTAGGAGTTCGCTGCAATGTAGTTTTGGATTTTCCGCGCCGCAGCCATGCAAAAGTGTTGCGGCTGTCGGTGTATATGGGAGTGGTGGTGTCGCCGGCTTTCGCAAGCAATGCCGCAAGATGGATAACGGCAAGATACTCGGCAATATTGTTTGTGCCAGTAAGCGGCTGCGAGGCGCCGATATGAAAAACCTCGGAACCGTCATACAGTCTTACTGCCCTGTATTCCATCGGGCCGGGATTGCCCGAACAGGCACCGTCGGTGGCGATGGCATCTAGGCGTATACCCGGAATCTGAAAATAGTCGGGACTCACCTGCGCGGGAACAGTACGCTCGTGCCCGACGATAGACTTCATCAGTGCGAGCTGTTCGGCAGGGTCGCCGCGATAGGCTTCTACTGCTTCCTCGCGGGTCTTGAATGCCTTGTATTTGGCGCCGGGATAGTTCACTACCTGTAGCTTGCATTCCTCCCAGTTGTCGTAGACTCCCGGTTCTACGCCGACCCATACCACATAATATTTTCCTGGTCTGTCGCTCACGAAAACTGTACTAAAAGATTTATATCCACATATCTCACGCCGGCAAGTCTGGCTATGCGGCGGTTTACACACTTGCCCAAAAAGGTAAACGCGGCTGTCTGTAGTCCTTTGTTTATACGTAGGGCATTTGCCACGCCGTCGCAAACAAGTATATCGTCGAGCATGGTGCCGAAGGTGTTGCTCAGCGCCATAGCCACAGTGCGGAGCACGGCGCTCCCGGCGTTGATGTAGCACAAGCGCACGGGACCTTCGAAAACGTTGTCGGCAGGCGATGCCAGTGCAAGGTCTATCACCTGCATGCTTGGAAAAACTTTTCCGGGTTCGGAGGTGAGATCGAAGCAGATAACGCCGCGTTTCATTATGCGCACAAGATCGGCGCCTACGGGCACCGGACGGTCGTTGTCGGCGGCAATAACTATGTCGGCGCTACGGAGGGCGTTCTCGAATACACGAGGATGCAGCGACGATACCGTTACACCCGGTCCAAGAAAGCGCTGTGCCTCGCGCAGACGATAAACATTGTTGTCGAACATTCTCACAATAGCGCCGAGTCCTATTGCCGTGAGTGCTGCGGCGCATGCCGCCATGTCCGATCCGATAATCATCACCTCGCACGGATTGATGCCTGCCACGCCTCCGAGCAGAATGCCTTTGCCGTGGATAGAATCAGCCATAAGCGAAGATGCTATCGCCATAGCGGCGCGGCCGTCGATTTCGCGCAATATGTCGGCGAACGGACGGCGGCCGGAGGTATCGGTAACCTCGTCGAGCGCCAAAGCTATCACATGACGCTCAAGAAGAATCTTTATGACGTCGACATCGGATGAAGTACTGTGCGCGAACGTGAGCAGCAGACCACCACGTTTCAGACGTCGTGCATCAATCGATGGAAGCGAAGGAAGATATACAACAATATCTGCGGCGAGGGTCTCGGCACGGTCGGTAATCTCCACACCGCAACGGGTGTAGTCGGCGTCGGTGTAGTGAATGTGGGCGGCGGCTCCGTGTTCCATCTTCACACGCAGACCTCGTGCCACAAGTGTGCCGGCGCCTTCTGGTGTAAGGGGAAAGCGGTGGTCGAGTAAGCCACCCGACGATGGCAGCCCTACCGTTGCCTGCCTGCCGGCAGCAGTGGCTTTCAGCACTTCTTCAAGAGGTATCGGAGCATCCATATTCTATTTCAATTGAAACGTTGCTATAAAGTTTTCGACACTGCTGTCTATTTCAGCGGCAGTCTCAAGCAAATCGGAGGCAAAAACAGCATGTGCCCTGCTGTAGAAAGGCCTGCGGGCCACCTGCATAGCCACTACCTTGGTCTTGAGCGCATCCGGCTGATCAAGCAATACGTCTACAAGCGGTCTCTTCCCAGGTGCCTCGCGCAGGCGGCGCAAAGTTGTCTCCATGCTTGCTTTCAGCTCCACTACAAGACCGCGGCTAAGCATAAAGTCCATGTTGTCGGCATGGCAAGGAGTGCCACCGCCGCATGCAACCACAGCGCCGTCGTAAACGGCGCGCAGAAGCGCCTCGCGCTCCATGCGCCGGAACACCTCCTCGCCGGCGGTGTCGAAAATCTGCCTCACAGTCATACCGACGGCAGCCTCCACGGCAGCGTCGGTATCTACAAACCGGCGACCGAGGGCAACAGCCAACCGACGGCCGAGCGTGGTTTTACCGGCAGCCATGAAGCCGATAAGGAAAATCGGGCGCACGGCGCCGTCTGTCGCGATGATATCGCACTTATTTTTTCTCAACTTCCTTGCGGAGCAGGTCGCGGATTTCAGTGAGCAGTTCTTCCTGTGTGGGGCCGACAGGAGCGGCAGGCTCCGGAGCGGGAGCAGGTTCCGGCTCACGTTTGAGTTTGTTCATAAACTTTATTGCCACAAAGATGCAGAAAGCGATGATGATAAAATCGAAAACAGTCTGCACGAACGCACCCCAGGTTATTGCTACCTCGGGAGTAACTATTTCCTCGCCGTTCTTCACAGCCTGCTGGATAACCCACTTGTGGTCCGAAAAATTAATTCCACCCGTAAGCATGCCGATAGCAGGCATGATGATATCGTTGACGAGCGATGTAACTATTTTGCCGAAAGCGGCACCGATGATAACACCGACAGCCATGTCGACAACATTGCCCTTCATGGCGAAATCCTTGAACTCTTTAAGGAATTTTTTCATATAGTAAACATTAAAACGTTGAGCGGACGGTGAGAAGGCACACCCTGGTACTACATTTGTCCGATGTGCAAATTTATACAAACTTTTTGACAATAAAAAATACAACCAAAAAATTGAAATACCGAAATATTTCATTAATTTTGCGGTGCAAAACGAACATGGTGCGCCCGTCCGACGTTAACCATTCAGTTTTGCATCCGCAAAAGAATTGACTAACAACACATTTTGAACTCTCTAATATTTAATTGTTATGACTAAAATTGGTATCAATGGCTTCGGCCGCATCGGTCGCTTCGTATTCCGCGCTTCCACAAAGCGTGATGACATCGAAGTAGTTGCAATCAACGACCTTCTCCCTGTCGACTACATGGCTTACATGCTGAAATACGACACAATGCACGGCAAATTCGACGGCACCGTTGAATGCGACGTAGAGAAGAACGAACTCATCGTTAACGGCAAGCACATCCGTGTTACCGCATGCAAGAACCCCGCTGAAATCGACTGGGCTGCTGTAGGTGCTGAATACGTAGTTGAATCCACCGGTCTCTTCCTCACAAAGGAAAAAGCTCAGGCTCATATCGAAGCCGGCGCCAAGTATGTCGTTATGTCCGCTCCTTCCAAGGACGACACCCCCATGTTCGTATGCGGTGTAAACGCCGATACATATGTTAAGGGCACACAGTTCGTTTCCAACGCTTCCTGCACAACTAACTGCCTCGCTCCTATCGCTAAGGTTCTCAACGACAAATTCGGTATCGTTAACGGCCTTATGACAACCGTACACTCCACCACCGCTACCCAGAAGACTGTAGACGGTCCCTCCATGAAGGACTGGCGCGGCGGCCGTGCTGCTTCCGGCAACATCATCCCCTCCAGCACCGGCGCTGCCAAGGCTGTAGGTAAAGTTATCCCCGAACTCAACGGCAAACTCACCGGTATCTCGATGCGTGTCCCCACCCTCGACGTTTCTGTTGTCGACCTCACCGTTAACCTTGCTAAACCCGCTACCAAAGAAGCTATCTGCGCTGCTATGAAAGAAGCTGCAGAAGGCGAACTTAAGGGCGTACTCGGCTACACCGAAGATGCAGTTGTTTCCAGCGACTTCCTCGGCGACACCCGCACTTCCATCTTCGACGCCAACGCAGGTGTATATCTTACCGAAAACTTCGTTAAAGTTGTTTCCTGGTACGACAACGAGATCGGTTACTCCAACAAAGTTCTCGACCTCATCGCTACTATGGTTTGCATCAACGGCTAATCATACAAACGATTATAAAAAAGCTTCGTCCTCGGACGAAGCTTTTTTTATGCCCGTATGTCAACGCGGATGCTATCCGAAATCCGGAATGTTTTTCTATAGAATGCGCTTTTAACAATTATAGATTTATAAAAACTTTTTAAAACAATGGGATATCAGAAATTTCATTAATTTTGCACGATAAGAGAATAACTTTTCGAGACTGCAATAAACAACTGTATCTGTTGCGGCAGTGATTAGACATAGAATATGGATGTGATTTGGAGATTTATATGGATTCTGATATTCATCTGCTGTGTGATACCAACGCAGGCAACTGTTGTAGCAGATTCTGTTACGCATATTCCTCTGCCTAACGCCTCTGTCTACAGCAATTCCGGAAATGCCGTAGGAGTCAGCAACGGCAAAGGAATATTGCCTCGAATTTCACAGGAGAACTACCCTATAACAATACGCTACATCGGATTCAACGATAAGATTGTACGGCATGAGAATCAGGATACTGTTTTTCTTTCCGAAAATATATCCGAATTGCCGGAAGTTGTTGTTCAATCACGGAGAGAACGTCTGCTGCATGTATTGGCCTATGTAAGGGAGTACTCTACCCTGTCCACTTACACAGATACAGTTTTTCTTTTCAGAGAAAAGATGGTAGACTATATGTTGCCGTCCGACGATAAAATGAAATTCAAAGGATGGACAAACCCGAGGGTACTTACAAGCAAGTCTTATTACAGGTTTACAAACGATATAGGTCTGGACAGTGTTAGCGATGTAAGCCGACACCATTTCTCATGGTCCGACTGGATCGGCATGGTACCCAAGGTTGCATTACCTGCCGTAATAAGGAACACAGAGATTGGCACGGATACCGTATATGGAAAATACAGCCCCACCGAAATTTGGCTGAGAAACAAAGACTCAGTCTCTGTAAATGTTGATGTTCTTGCTGATATCACAAGCCGGAAATGGGTGCCCGATCTTGCTGGATTTTTTCGGAAAGATCTCGATTTCGAAAGATTCAGACTAAAATATATCTACGATAATATAGCTGGAGACACCTTATCAGCTTTAGACCTTACAGGTTATTCCTTTAATATCGAATCCAACGGTCGTGGACATTCTATGTTCAGGTTCAACAGAATAAACGAACCTTTTTTCGTAAGCACCAGTGCCGATGTTTATATTTTAGATAAGGAACATATCACAGTAAAAGAAGCAAAAAAATGGGAAAACCGTAGGTTCGATACTGAAGAAACCGGCATTTATGAACCATTGGAAACCCCAGCTCTGTCTACATCCATATTAGCACTTATCGACAGGGTAAGCAATATCGATAAAGAGAGTATAAGACTGGATACCGAACCGGACCGCAGAATGATAAAAAAATTCGACGGTCGGCGTAATTTTAAAATAGGCCGCAGAGCTTTGTCGCTTCTTAAAGGACTCACAGGAACAACGGCATACAAATCCCGCAAAAATTTCAATAACAACTGGAGCAAATTCCGAAAGGAACAGATACAAAAGAATAAAAAGCAGGAGCGTACGCCGGCAGATACCGAATAATTAGCCTCTAAGGCCAAATTGTTGTACTTTCGCGCGTGTAATAGAACTATTTTCAAAAAAGTATATTATTTTTGCATTGCAAATAACATATATATCTATGAAAAAACTTGTATTAGTAATCATAAGCATAATAATGTGCGCGTCGGCATCGCTGCGCGCACAGGAAGCACCTGTATTCGGCCTTCGTCTCGGTCTCGACTTCCGCTGTCCCACGGCAATAGATTACGAAGGCATGGATTACAATGCCTTTAAAAACGGTACGGGATTCGAAGTTACCGGCGTATTCAATATGCCACTTATGAGCGGAATCTACTTTGAACCGGGCTTAGGATTGTACTACAATACTTTCGGCATCAAGACCGATTTTCTTAAGGAAGGACCTGTATCGGATAAAACCGGAGGCTCGGTACGCCAGTTCGGTTTCCGAATGCCTATGATGTTCGGTTATCACTTCGATACTTATCCGATGAGCTTCAATCTTTTCTTCGGACCTGTGATCGATATAGGCATTATTGGCCGTTCGCACCACGAAGTGTGGATCAACAACGAAAAATACGGCCACAGCGATAATGCTTTCGGCGACGACGGATTCCTGAACCGCTGCGACGTTGGCGTGCGCATAGGCGGAAGCACAGAATTTAACGACTTTATACTACAATTATACGGTACCATAGGTACCTGCAACCGCATCAGCATCGACCATGCCAAAATGCGTACAAGCAATATAACATTGGCTATCGGCTACAACTTCTGATTTTAACAGTCCATACTATACACCCCGTTGTCGAATTTTATTCAACAACGGGAATTTTTTATGTCTCTTACAATTATATCCGCTGCCGTGGCGGCAGCATCGGATGTGCCGAGGACACGACGCATACGCTGATAACCATCAAGCTGGGCGGCACGTTCGGCACTGTCGAGCCTCAGAAGCGGCGCAAGTTTATCGGCTACAAGGTCGGGCGTGCAATTATGTATCAACTGTTCGGGTATTATACCTTCGTCGGCTATAAGATTGGGTAATGTTACATATTTTATATCAAGCACTCTGCTCATTATATCATATGTAATCTTCGCACCGTTGCTGCGGTAGCATGCTACCTGCGGAATACCTGCCAGTGCTGTCTCGAGTGTGGCCGTACCGGATGTTACCAGCGCGGCACGACAGTGGGCAAGTACATGTTCAGCACAATTCTCTCGTATTATCGGCATGTTTATACCGCCATTGGCATTATAGAATTCGTCCTCTATACCGGGAGCGGCTATGATAACACCCCTGTACTGTGGAAAACGGTCTATAGCAAGCCGCATCACGGCCAGGTTGCTGTGTATCTCGGCGCGACGGCTTCCCGGCATAAGAGCCACGAGAGGACGGTCGCGCAGTCTCCATTTTTCAAGGAAATCGGCCCGTGGGAGTGCCGTGGCAAGTCCGGCATCCACTTCTCCTACCGACGGATTTCCTACATAAGTGGCCTCGAAACCGTTTTCCTTATAATAGGCAGGCTCGAAAGGCAGGATAGACAGCATGCGGCGCACATAGCGCTTAATATCCTTTATGCGCCATTTCTTCCATGCCCATATTTTCGGAGATATGTAATAGAATACCGGAATCCCTAATTTTTTTGCTTTTGCGGCGATCTTCAGGTTAAAAGAAGGATAGTCTACAAGAATAAGCGCGTCGGGTCCGGAAAGCTCCAGAGCGTCTTTTGCCTTGCGGAGATTGGAGGTTACTGTACCTAAGTTTTTTATAACCTCAGTAAAGCCCATAAAGGCCATATTACGGTAATGGACAATAGGAGCCTCGCCCGCTGCGGCAGCCATACGGTCGCCGCCAAGGAAAGTAAATATAGCTTTGCTGTCCTTTTTACGCAGTTCTTCTATCACATGCGCGGCGTGGAGATCGCCGGAGGCTTCGCCGGCTATAAGAAAATAGTGCATAATCAGTGTTTTTCAAAAGTTTTGTTGATGTCGCGCTGACGCTTGGCGCTGAAAAAATCCTGGACCAAAGCACGGCATCTGTCCTCTAATACTCCACCTATAACATTCGCTTTGGGATGGAACGGAGTTGTACCCGGACGCAGAATTGTGGAATATCCCCGTTTAGTGTCAGGAGCGCCGTAAACTATTCGCGACAACTGACTCCAGCCGATTGCTCCGGCACACATAGGGCAAGGCTCCACAGTTACATATAGGGTGCAGTCCTTAAGATATTTTCCGCCTAAAGTATGTGCGGCGGCGCTTATGGCGATCATTTCGGCATGTGCGGTTACATCACCGAGCATCTCGGTCTGGTTATGGCCGCGTCCGAGAACCCTGCCACCGCCTACAACGACGGCACCAATGGGAATTTCGCCTTTATCGTAGGCTTCACGCGCCTCGGCAAGAGCGAGCGACATATAGTATTCGTCGGTAAAGTTGTACATAACTTTCAGTCGAGTATTATCTCCATGCCCTCCTTGGCGGCTATTACCGGGCAGCCCGATTCTTCGGCAGCTTCGCCCACAAGAACGCTCTCATCCTTTATTGTTTTGGAATAATGGCCTATTATAAGTTTACGTGCGTTGGCCAGACGGGCAACAGTACCTGCCTGCCGTGCCGTTGAATGCCCTCGTGGAGCTGCCTTGTACTCTCCTTCGTCGCCGTAGGTGGCTTCGTGGTACAGCACATCCACTCCGGATACAGCTTCGGCCACTCGGGGGTCGAAGGCTGTATCCGAGCAGTAGGCATAGCTTGCCGAAGGCGATGGATCGGTAGTGAGCCATGCGTTAGGCACAACCGTACCGTCGGGCTTCACAAAGTCGGCGCCTTCTTTTATTTCGTTGAACTTGTATAAAGGAACCTCATGGAAATCGCAGGCCGGACGGTCTATGTGCCGGCTCTTGGGCTTTTCGTCGAAACGGTAGCCAACACAATGCACACGGTGATACAACGGAAAAGCTGTTACAACAAGATTATTGTCTTCGTAAACTATTCCTGGATCCGAGGGGTCGATAATATCGAACTTCAATGCAAAAGAACGATCGCGGCAAACATAGTCGATAACCTTGCGCAGCAGTTCGGCACCATCCTTGAAAGTGTGGATAGTAACGGCACCTTCTATATTATGCAGCGCAATGGTGGACAGCAGTCCGGGCACACCGAGAAAATGGTCGCCGTGCAGATGCGAGATAAAGATATGATCGATACGCGCCAGATTACCGCCGTAGCGCATAATCTGCTGCTGAGTACCCTCACCGCAGTCTATCAGCATCTGATGTTTCTGGTATGTGAGCAGCTGTGCGCTGGGGTTATGGCGAAGCGTCGGGTGTGCCGAACCGCATCCTAAGATTCTTACATTGAAAACCGACATTGGAGAAGATTCATTTCTATTTATGTACAAAATTAGTAAAAAAGCGGCCTTATAGTGTAAAAAGAGCATAAAAAAAGGCCTTTGGAAAATTTTATAACAACAAATTGCCTCTGTTCAACGTATATCATGCAGTAACAGCAGAAAGAAGTAAAGTATTGAATTAGTTTTTTCATAGGATTAGATTTTAAGGTTTAGACAACTTCAGGCGGATCGTGAGATTCGCCTGAAGCATTTTATGACGTTATGTATTCATCCGCGCGGGCGCCCTCTTGTTTTCTTTTAACCTTAATTTTTTCGTTTCTTTTTCCGTCTTTTCATCATGACTCCGGAGTTATCAACGTCCTTTATTATTTGTTTTCTCTTTTAAAATAAAAAATTTTTTTAAGCCAAAAAGAAAGTAGTAATAGTAATGACCGTTGATAAGTGTGATAACTTTTTACCCTCAGATTTGCTTTTTTAGTTATGAAAAATGGATATTGGAGTCTCAACAGTTTATCAACAATATAAATTGCTTGTTTTTAGGTGATCTATATAGTTATCTACAATATGTTGATAACCTTGGTTGTTTATAATTTGATAACTTTAAAGTCGTTTTTACTGATGATAACATGCGTTTTTAAGTTGATATATACTTTCAAAAGTAATTGAAAAATAAGTGGACGAAAACTTGCATTTAGGCAGTTGATAGTGGCTTAATCAATGTCTGGTGTTTTTCCAAATTTACTTGTTGAAAAGTTATCTGTGGTTTATCAACAACTTTTCAACAATATTTGTTGATTGTTGAAAACATGAAAAATCCCCGCACGACCGGAGCCGGCGGGGATGGAATACTATACTCTTTTTTACTTTGCCAGACAATTGTCCAGTTCGGCGGTGATGCGGTCCTTATCAAGGTGCTGTCCGATGAAAACAAGTTTTATCATGCGGTCGCCATACTTTTCATCCCAGTCGCGGGCAAGACCGGGTTCGGTCTTCATAAACTGCTCAAGTTCTTCTTTGGGAGCTGTGACGAACCAGTAGCCTGCCTCTGTGAGCTTTTTCTGGCGCCCTGCCTGTTCAAAGAGGTAGCTCATATCGCGGTTATGGCTGAAATATAGCACACCCTTGGTGCGGATAACATTGCGTGGCCAGTTGCGGGCAATAAATTCGTCGAGTTTATGAATGCTGAATGGCTGTCGGCGATAGTATACAAATGTCTGAATGCCATATTCCTCTACTTCGCCTTCGTCATCGTGGTGGTGATGATGGTGCTCATGATCATGGTCATGATGGTGATGTTCATGCTCATGTTCTTCGTGGTCATGATCGTGATGATGGTTATGCTCTGTCTTGCGGGCTTCTTCCTCTTCTTCGGCTGTGGGAGCAGCGTCGAGTTCCTTAACCCATGCAGCAGATGTCGACACCTTGTTGAAATTGAACAGACGGGTGTTGATAAGTCTGTCGAGATTCACATCGCAGTAATCGCACTCTATAATCTGGGCGTGCGGCTGGATAGCCCTGATAATTGCCTTTAGATGTTCTGCTTCTTCTGCGCTGACTTCGGAAATCTTGTTCAGCAGAATAATATTGCAGAACTCAATCTGCTCTACAATAAGATTCTCTATATCGTCTTCGTCGAGATTCTTGCGTGTGAGGGCATCGCCGTTACTGAATTCATCGAGCATACGCAGGGCGTCGACAACTGTAACGATGCAGTCGAGTTCCGGCAAGCCTTTGGTACGGTATTTTTGAGCAAGCTGCGGAATGGAGCATATAGTCTGGGCGATAGGTTCTGGCTCGCATATACCGCTTGCCTCTATCACGATATAATCAAACTTGTCGGTCGCTACAATCTCGCACAGCTGCTGGATAAGATCCATTTTAAGAGTGCAGCATATACAGCCGTTCTGTAGTGCGACGAGATCCTGCTGGTCTTTCTTGCCAACAATACCCTCCTTTGCAATCAGTGAGGCGTCGATGTTCACTTCGCCTATGTCGTTGACGATAACGGCAAACTTGATGCCGCGCTTGTTGGCCAGAATATGATTCAATAAAGTTGTTTTGCCACTGCCGAGGTATCCCGTCAGCAGAAGCACAGGAACATTCTTTTCCATATCTATTTTATTAAGCATTGCAAATATAGCCTTTCTGTCTCTTTAAAACAAAAATCGTTCCAAATTAGATGGCTATTTTATATATAGGACTATTACCGGAACTAATATAGGGTTGAAAAATCATCAAAGTGGTTGAATAATTGTCTTATATTTGAGGCAGCTTTTGCCGCTAATGGATATTGATATAATTTTGTAGGCACACACTGAAAACCTAAAAACATTATCCATAATGAAAACTAAGATTCTTTTTATGGCTCTGCTGAGCCTGTTCATGCTCACAAGCTCGAAATGCTCGGACAGCGAGCCTGAGGTGAAACCACTTCCGCCTGTAGAAACTCCGGATACTCCTGACCAACCCGGTAACGAGGAAGATGACCCGCTTGTGCTTCCCGAACGCGAAAAACCTACGTTTAAGGGAAAAATGGTCGTGGGATATTATCCCACGTGGAGTACATGGTGGGGAGAACCTGACTACGACAAACTGTCAATAATATGTCTTGCTTTCGCTGAGATGCGTGGCGACGGACATCTGTATTATGATGGTTACGATGCAGTGAAGCACGTGATAGCTAACGCACATAAGAAGAACGTGAAGGTGCTTGTATCGTTGCGCGACGCACAGAATGTTTCCAAGGCTCTCGCCGATGAAAAACTGCGTAAGAATCTTGCCAAGGAGGTTAAATACTGCATTCATAAATACAATCTCGACGGCGTTGATGTGGATTATGAGGAATGGGGCGGCGACGAGAACGCCAAGCGTCAGAATCTTGAGAAGTTCTACACTGATATCCGTGCGCAGATTGGCGAAGGTTATCTGCTTACGGCAGCGTTGGGTGGCAAGACACATGCCGATTCGTCGATAGATGCGCAGTTGCTCAGTCATCTCGACTATGTTTTCCCTATGATCTACGATGCCTGCGGAGGTTGGGAAGGCGGAGGCTGGGGCGAAGTGGGCCAGCACTCAAGTTTCCAGTACTTCAAAGACGTGATTGCTTTCTACACAAGCACTCTCAATGTACCCAAAGAGAAGCTCTGTGCCGGTATACCTTTCTACGGCTATGAATTCATGTTTGAGAATTCTACCAAAGACGCTGTTTCTGTAGCATACCGCGATTTGTTCGGACGTTTCCCCAACGTCGACGTAGCCAACACCGACAATATCGGCCTTATCTGGTACAACGGTATTCCGACAATCAAAGAAAAGTGCCAGTATGTGCTTGACAACGGTATAGGCGGCGTAATGATATGGGAACTCTCGCAGGACACCCGCGAGCCGGCCACCAGCCTTCTCAATGCCGTTCACACCACACTGAATAAAAAATAACGTCCTATAAACCGGAGCCGGCCCGCAACGGGAACCGGCTCCGATTTGTATAATACTATGAGAGAAAAACACGCGTTAACGTATCATATTCTTAATCTGAATATCAGTAGATATGGCATTTTCCATTATCGGTTGTAATTCATCATAAGCTTTTTTATTTTTAGAATCTAATAGTTCACGGCTATCGGCATCATCAATTATTCCATTTAGAAGCTTGAACTGTTGAACCATTATACTACCATTAAATAGTTTGTATTGTTCTTTCATCTCAGTTCGACTTTCCAGTACCGATATATTTGTTAATTCAGTATATGCTTGGGTAATAATGCCTTTAATTTGTCCGATCATATCAGAAAACTCATTTTGAGATATGTTTTTTAAAGAAGCATCATATTTAGCGCTATTATCATTGAATGCTGTTTCGTAACTGTATTTATCAATAAAGTTCTGACAAACAGATGAATCATATTTGTCATTTGTGTTGCAAGCCATAAAAATAAGAGCAACGCTTATTGCGGAAAAAAATCTTTTTAACATGTCTGATGTGATGAATTAACAATACGAAAATATGTAAATGTCAGAAAACGGTTCGTATTCGTGGAGCAGCTTGTTATACGAGCGCAATCTGCATATTTCCACAGGTAAGCGACACCGACAGACCGAGTGCTCTAAAAGCTCTTGTGATTGTGTTGATTGTGGGATTATAGCCCCTTTCTATACGGCTGACCTGTGCTTTCTTAACGCCCTGCCAGTTGATCCTGGGTCATATTTCGTTCCTTACGTGCTTTTTTAATTGCCTCCCCGATATTATAAGCGCGGATTTCCTCTTTTACTGCGGTCTCGAAAGCATCACGGCGCGGGGTTCCGACAGTTCCGAGAAGTTTGTCCTCGAGAGCCTCTATAGTGGTGTATTCCATTTGTGCCATAGCTTATTTATTTTTATTGTTAAACCATTCTTTCCTTATACCTTCCGCTTTATCAATCTCCTTTTTCGGGGTCTTCTGCGTTTCTTTATCAGACCATGTGTAGCGATAACGAGTGTTTCGCCGTCTTTATCCCAAAATGCGAACATGCGATAAGCAATTCCCTGATATAAAGTGCGGAACTCCCATATTTCAGAATCTCCGAGTTTCTTGAAAAGATTGACATCCTTAACTCCGAAACGAACTTTGCGGATATTAAAGAGGACTTTATCTTGCACTTTTTCAGGAAGACTGGTGATAAAACACTCCGCCTCTTTAAGAGCGATAAGATTAAAAAGCGGTTTATCCATATCCAACATTTGTTTTGGTATGCAAAGATATGAATAAATCTACATATATAGAAACACCTGGGCGAATTTTTTGTTCGCTATATTTATTGATTTATGAAGTGAAGGGTGGAGATGGAGAAGGACGTAAGCATTAAAAAACCGGCTTCCTGGGTGGGGAGCCGGTTGTATTTTGTGAGGGCCGGAATTATTCTTCGCCTTCCTCGTCTTCTTCGCGCATGTTGTGGAATACGTTCTGTACGTCTTCGTCATCCTCGAGTTTCTCGAGGAGCTTGTTGATACCTTCGCGCTGCTCGGGCGTTACGTCCTTGAGGTCGTTGGGGATGCGCACGAATTCCGAGCTGATGATTTCGAATCCATTTTCCTCAAGGTATTTCTGAATCTGGGCGTACGATTCGAATTCACCATAGAGAACAATCTGTTCGTTGCCTTCCTCGTCTTCGTCGTGGCCGAGTTCGTCAACACCGTAGTCGATAAGCTCAAGTTCGAGATCATCGAGGCTCACGCCTTCTTTGGGCTTGATTTTGAAGAGGCTTTTGTGGTCGAAAAGGAACGAGAGCGAGCCCTGTGTGCCCAGGCTGCCGCCGTGTTTGGTAAAGTAGGAACGCACGTTGGCAACAGTGCGGGTGTTGTTGTCGGTGGCTGCCTCAACGAAGATTGCAATGCCGTGGGGACCGTATCCTTCGTATGTGATTTCCTTGTAGTCGCCGGCGTCTTTGTCGGTAGCTTTCTTTATAGCGCGTTCAACAGTATCTTTGGGCATGTTGGCAGCCTTGGCGTTCTGCATCAGAGCGCGAAGGCGAGGGTTGGTGTCGGGGTCGGGACCGCCAGCTTTTGCGGCGATTGTTATTTCCTTTCCTATGCGCGTGAATGTGCGCGACATATTGCCCCAGCGTTTGAGTTTGCGGGCCTTGCGGTATTCAAATGCTCTTCCCATTGGTTTGTATCTTTATGGTTTAATTTTTTAATGAATTATCGAAGTTCGGCACCGAGCTGCTTCTGCAGAGTTTCGATGACTTTGTTCATAATCTTGTCGATGTACTTGTCCTGGAGCGTCTTTTCGGGGTCCTGGATGGTAATGGAGATGGCGTACGATTTCTTGCCTGCGGGCAGTTTGTCGCCCTCGTAAACGTCGAACAGCTCTACACCAGTAAGCAACTTGCGTTCAGCCTGGCGAACGGCGGCTTCTATGTCGGCCATTGTAACCTTGCTGTCGATAAGCAGCGACAGATCGCGTTTCACCGGCTGGGTCTTTGGCAGGGGAGTATACAGGGCGTTGCGTTTCAGCGCTGTTGCCGCAATGGCTGTCCAGTCGAGTTCGGCGTAGTAAACTGTACCTTTTACATCGGCAAGACGACATACGGCAGGTGCCACAACGCCCATAGTGCCGAGCAGACGGCCTTTGAGTGTGGAAACTGACAATGCCTGCGCGAAGATATCGCCTTCTGTACACGGCACGTTGGCGAGTGCTACGTCTGTTATGCCGAGACGGGCGAGAACATTTGTTACAGCGGCCTTGAGGTCGTAGAATTCTACGTTCTCGGTTGGGCGCAGCCAGTTACCCTGGCGGATAGCGCCTGCCATCCACATGCCCAAGCGTGTTTTCTCGGAATATGGTGCCAGTGTTGCATCGGGAGTGCTTTCCTTTGCGGGGTCGAGGAAGTAGACGTTGCCGAATTCGTAAAATGCGGCGTCCGGACAGCGGCGGTTGGTATTGTGCGCTATGGTTTCAAGACCTCCGAACAGAAGCGTCTGGCGCAGCACGCTCAGGTCCTGGCTCAGTGGGTTGAGCAGGTGTATGCAGTGGTCTGCGGGGTATTCTTTTAGTGCGGTGTAGTAGCTTTCGGCGCTCAGAGAGTTGTTTAGAATCTCGGCCCATCCGGCACCGGTGAGCTGGTCGGAGATTGTACGGCGGAAATCGTCAGCAGCATCTACAGGTGTCTTGTACGACAGGCTTGCGTGCAGCTCGGTTTTCATGGGTATGTTGTTGTAGCCGTAGATACGCAGAAAATCTTCGATAACGTCGCACGGACGGCGTACATCAACACGATATGTGGGAACATCGAGCGACAGTTCGTCGCCTTCGGCTTTTTCGGCAATCTCAAGGGCACTGAGGATGCGGTCGATGGTCTCGTGGTCGAATTCTTCGCCAATAAGACGTACGAAGTCGCTGTATTTCATGTCCACGTGGTAGGGAGCAACGGGCTGCGGATAGTAGTCGAGAGGTTTGCCGACGGTCTGTGCGCCGGCGAGTTCGCAGATAAGTGCTGCGGCGAGCTCGAGAGCTGCCATACAGCCGTTGGGATCCACGCCGCGTTCGAATCGGAACGACGAATCGGTGCTGATGCCGTGGCGACGTGCCGTGCGCCGTACCGATGTTGCGTTGAAGCAGGCACTTTCAAGGAATATGGTTGTTGTGGAGTCTTTGACGCCCGAATTGAGGCCTCCGAAAACGCCGGCGATACAGCGTGGTTCGGTAGCGTCGCATATCATAAGGTCGGTGCCGTCGAGGGTATGTTCTACCTCGTCGAGCGTAACGAACTTGAAGCCGGGATCGGCGCGGCGAACCACAACCTTGTCGCCTTTCAGAGTCGAGGCGTCGAAAGCATGCAGAGGCTGACCGATGGCGTGCAGGATAAAGTTTGTGATGTCCACCACATTGTTTATGGGGTGCATGCCTATGGTACGCAGTTTGTTTGCGAGCCATTCAGGGCTGGGGCCGATTTTCACGTCTTTCAGCGTTATACCGCAGTAGCGCACAACACCGTCGGCGGCCTGCACGTCAATCTGCACGCCCTGTGCGTCGGGATTGTCAAGTACAAGTTTTTTCTCGGGACGGTGTGCCTTTGTGGGAGCTATGCAGCGTCCAGTGAGTGCGGCGGCAATGTCGCGGGCGACGCCATAGTGCGATGCTGCGTCGATGCGGTTGGGTGTAAGGTCTACCTCGAGAACATAATCATCCTCGATACCGAAATATTCGGCGGCTGGACGGCCTACCATTTTCTCGGCGGCAGCCGGAAGAACTATAATGCCATCGTGCGAGTTACCGATGCCAATCTCGTCCTCGGCGCATATCATGCCGAACGATTCAACGCCGCGGATTTTCGATTTCTTGATTTTGAATTCAGAGCCATCGGGGGCATAAAGCGTGGTGCCTACTGTAGCCACCACAACGCACTGGCCTGCGTCGACATTCGGCGCGCCGCATACAATCTGTGTTGGAGTGCCGTTGTCGTCGAGATCTACTGTGGTGATATGCAGGTGATCGCTGTCGGGGTGCGGAATGCAGGTAAGCACCTTTCCGATGACTATGCCGGCGAGACCGCCTTTGATTGATTCAACTTTTTCGATGGTCCCTGTTTCGAGACCGATAGAAGTCAAAAGGTCGCCGAGTTCTTCCGGAGTAAGGTTGAAATCGACATATTCCTTAAGCCATTTATAGGATATATTCATCGCTATGCAGTTATTTTCCTTTGAATGTGCAAAGTTAATGATTTTTGCGCAAAAACTCCGCACAAACCTCAATATTGTAAGTATTTTCAGTATTCCACGGGTATCGTTCATGCCATTCTCCTGCTCTCCGGCACAGGAAATTCTTTTATGTCGATATAAAGCCGTACCTTTGCAATGAAAAGCATATATCGTATATAGAGATTATGGGAAAGATACGTAACCTCGACAGAGACAAACTTGATTTCTGTAAGGGTAAAATTGGACAGCTGTTCCTTGCGCTGTTCTTTCCTACCCTCACAGCCATGATTTTCAATTCGGTGCTGACATTTGTGGACGGCATCTTCGTCGGCCAGGGCGTAGGTCCGGCAGGACTTGCTGCGGTAAATATAATAGCACCGATTTTCATGATAGCCACCGGTATAGGTCTGATGTTCGGTATCGGTGCGTCGGTTATAGCCAGTATTCGCCTGTCGGAAAACAACGACAAGACGGCTCGTATTATAATGACGCAGGCTTTTCTTGTCGGAACCCTGATAGTTCTGCTTATTGCACTCACAGCTCTGTTACTACCGGAGAATGTGGCATCGTTCTTCGGGGCCACGCCACAGCTTATGCCCAATGCAAAGGATTATCTTCTGTATCTTGTGCCCGGCTTGCCATTCCTGATGGTGGAATGCGTGGGTATGATGTTGATTCGCCTCGACGGTTCGCCGAAATATGCTATGTGGTGCCAGATAGTGCCGGCGACATTCAATATCGTCCTGGACTATATCATGGTATTTCCCCTCGGCATGGGTGTTGCCGGAGCTGCAATAGCAACTTCGGTGAGCTGCGTGTTTGGCGGTCTTATGGTTCTTGCTTATTTTATCCGCTTTTCGGACAGGCTGAAATTTTACCGGCTCAAGATGTCGCTTACAAGTCTTGTTCTCACGCTTCGCAATACCTGGTATATTGTCAAAATCGGCTTTGCCGCATTCCTCACCGAGTGCGCCATGAGTGTTATGATGTTCACCGGCAACTATGTGTTCCTAAGTCTGATGCACGAGGACGGTGTGGCGGCTTTTTCTGTGGCATGCTATTTCTTCCCGGTTGTGTTCTCCATCAGCAACGCTGTGGCGCAGTCGGCGCAACCCATCATCAGCTATAATTATGGCGCACACCAGCAAAACCGCATCATGCGTACGCTCAAAATGGCTCTGTTCACGGCCGTAATATGTGGCCTGACGGTAACGGCTATTCTGTCGTTCGGCGCCCCTTACATCGTGTCCGCCTTTATATCACCGGATGAAGCCGCATTTGCTATCGCCGCCGCCGGCATGCCGCTGTTCGCCGTATGCGCCGTATTCTTTGCGGTAAACATTACATTCATCGGATATTACCAGAGCATAGAAGCTGCAGGCCTTTCCACGCTGTTTACTATACTGCGCGGAATTGTATTCCTTGTGCCGGCATTCCTGTTATTACCGCGTGTATTGGGCGATGCCGGCGCATGGCTTGCCATTCCTGCTGCCGAAAACCTTACCTGTGCCGTAATCATCGCCACCTTCTTCCTGAGCCGAAAGTGTAAAAGCCAAAACTGAGGCACATTTTTTTGCACCTCAAAAAACGCGCCCGCGGAAATGTCGGCTGAAAGGTGTATCTTTGCAGCCGGAATAATTTTTTGAGACTAAAATTCAACAGCATCATGTACTACGTGGCAAAACGAATGGAAATCGCCGGCTCGCATCGGCTTGATTTATCCTATCAGAGCAAATGCACAAATATTCACGGCCATAACTGGATTATTACAGTGCATTGCGCTGCCGAAAAACTCAATGCCGACGGCATGGTGTGCGATTTCACACATATCAAAGACAGAATTCACGGTGCACTCGACCATAAGTGCCTTAATGATGTGCTTCCTTTCAATCCTACCGCGGAGAATATCGCACGATGGATTGTCGACCAGATACCGGAATGCTACAAAGCTACCGTCCAGGAGAGCGAAGGCAATATAGCCATGTATGTAGATGATACTTTCCCGCATCCTGAACTATGAAAGTGAACGAAATATTCTACTCCCTGCAGGGAGAGGGACGCCACACAGGCACACCGGCGGTTTTCGTGCGTTTCTCGGGTTGCAACCTCAGATGTGATTTCTGCGACACAGACCATCAGAATGGCACCGATATGACAGAGGCCGAAATTATCGACGAGGTACTCCGGTATCCGGCCGAACACATTGTTATCACCGGCGGAGAACCCGCTTTGCAGATAACTGCATCGTTGCTTGAAGCATTGAAGCGCGCAGGCAAGACCATTCACATGGAAACGAACGGTACCTGTTGTCTCGATACAGCCGTTGAACCACTTGTAGACTGGATTACGGTTTCACCTAAATTCGGTATTATGCCATTAATCCAGCGCATCGACGAACTGAAAGTTGTGTTCGACATGGACCATCCCGAATATATTGAAAAAATGACCGATGTGCACGTAACCGACGGACAATGCTACTATTTGCAGCCATGCGACCGAAACGACCGTGCATTTAACGTCCGCAACCTGAAGTTCTGTATCGAATACATCAAAAATAATCCCAAATGGAAACTCTCGCTGCAGACGCATAAACTGCTCGGTATTCGATAAGGATGTTTTTTTCCATGCGATAGAGGCGCATGGACTATTGTACGGGTATTCTGGATAATTGTACCCGTCGCTAAGGGGATTTTTGCATAGTTTTGCAAGTGTATAAACATCCTTAGATTTAATCATTATGAACAATAAATTGTGTATAGCCGTGTCGGTGGTTGTGGCATTGGGTTTTTCTGCCGGGGCGCAGAATATTCCGAATCCTTTGCTGAGGAATGTGGCCGACATAGGCGTGATGAACTACAACGGCAAATACTATCTGGGTGGTTGCCGTACCGACGGAGACTTCTACATATCTTCCGACCTGATAAATTGGGAAGGTCCCGTTCACGTGATAGACATGAACAACGACTGGAGCCGCAACACCGGATGCGGCAACAATCAGATTCATGCCAACGATATGCTTTACGACAACGGTACGGTACATGCCTATTGGTCTGTGAACTACTGGGGTAACGACCTGCATGCCGTACATATAGTCCATTCCGAAGCCGACAATCCTATGGGACCGTACGCCGAGCCGGTGAAAGACCGCTGGATGGACAACCGTATCGACCCTAAGGTTTTTCGCGACGACGACGGCAAGTTGTACATGTATATGGTGCGCTTCACCGACGGAAATACCATCTGGGCCCGAAAAATGAAGAACTGGAGGGAATTCGAAGAAGGAGACGGCTCCATATTATGCCAGTTCTCGTCCAATCCTAATACGTGGGAACGGATGGACAATGCCGTTGCTGAAGGTCCGTGGGTGATGAAGTACCACAACAGGTATTATATGATGTACAATGCCAACCACACCGGTGGCGAATGGGGAAACTATCAGCTTGGCGTTGCCGTTGCAGATTCCCCGATGGGTTTCAATAACGGTAACAAATATCCTCATCCCGTGGTACTGTCCAACCAGAAGGAACTTGAGGACAACAATGTGGATCTTCTGCGCTTCTATAAGGGCGTTTTCAGCCCGGATTTCAGATATTCGACGTCCTCCGTGGCCGGGGACTGGTATCGGCCGGACTTCGACGACAGTTCGTGGAAGTCCGGAGCGGGAGGCTTTGCTCCCGGAAGTGAGCGCGGCTCCACAACATACAGATGCCTTACAAAATGGAATACCGATACGATACGCCTACGCAAGACATTCCACATCGACAATCTGTCGGACAATCTTGCCCTGCGTCTCACAAGCAAAGGGCCGTCTACTGTCTATATCAACGGCAAGAAAATAGCTGCTTACGACAAAGGTGTGTACAAGATAGTCAATCTCACTCCCGAGATGAAGAAAGCCTTGAAAACCGGCGATAATGTCATTGCTGTTGAAAGTTACAAAGGCCATCGGCACCAGGTATATATCAATGCCGAACTGTTCGATACGGGTAATACTGGCGCAGCTCCCGAAATCGTATGGACTCCCGGGCAGCCCAATATTCTCCGTGGTCCTAACGGCCTTGAGTGGTGGCTTATATATATGGCCAACGACAATGCACTATCCCGAAGCCAGTATGCGGACCGCGTCCATTTTCATGGCGATAAACTCACCGTGGACGGTATAACCCACAGCAACAATCCAGGCTATCATCCCGTACCTGCATTGCCGGCATACGGCGACGTGTTCGACAACGAGGACGGGAAAAGCAAATGGAAGTCGCTTTCCGGCTTCAGAATTGCCGATGGAGAACTATCGGCATCAGAACCCGGTGAAGCTTATCTTGAGCCCGGTCTTTCCGCCGGCTCGTATCTGTGGGAGGTCAACGTAAAACCGCAAAAATCGGCGGGTGTCTATGCCCTCCGGCTCGATAAGGACAATAACGTAGCGATATTGTTTGACAAGGATAACGGAACATGGACAGTAACCGAGACTAAAAACGGCGTATGCGAAACGCTCGTTTCTGTTCCTCTGAGAGCCGATTTCCGCTGGGATGCTTATCATAACATTCGCGTGGAGCGCGATGTACACGATCTTGTAGTCTCTATCGACGGAATGCGCCATCCCGATATAATAGAGTGTTCCTTTTCCGGAGATGCTGTACCGGGCATAGCGGCCTCGGCCGGCTCGGCTTTCGACGGTGTGATATATACTGTAGGTTTCGATGACGGCAACGACCGTATGAACGGCTGGAATTTGTCCGGCGGCACAATGATACCCACCGACAAGGGTGCTGTGGCCAATGGCATTCTCAACGCATTCAAGGGCAATCCGGCGAAGTCCTACGAGTTCGCCACACAGATATCCGGTCTGGCCGACGATGCTGTGGCGGGGTTCTATCCGCTGTATGTCGACAAGGACAACTATATAAAGGTAACCGTTGATGCGCCGAAGCAGTGCCTCAACATTACTGAAGTGCGCAAGGGCAAAGCCGTAGCAAAGGCTGTGCCGCTCGATACCGTGCGCACATTGTATACCGACGCCCGCTTCACCGATTCCTATGAAAAGACATATACAACCGACTGTCCTACCGTATTCGATGCCATATATCTCAAACGCTACGACATTGCCAACCGCAATATTTTTACCGAGAGCCGCTTCGACGGTCCGAAGAACAGTGCATCCGCACGCGAGATATTTGTGGACAATATGTTCGACATGGTGGTACCCTCGGTTGTCGACGCCGACGGCACACGCCACAGAATCGACACATCCACGGCAGCTGTAGACAGTAATCCGGCGTATAATGTCGTGCGGACAGCGCCTGTACGCACTTCTCGCCTCGTATTCAACAATACAAAGCCCACTGACGGCGGATTCCATATCTATGATATCCGGATTCACGAGCTGTTCAAGGACAGCTACAACCTCCGCGCCAACCGCGACGGAGACACACTGCGTATATTTGTGGACGGCCGACTGATGGCAACGATGCCGGTAAAAGGCTATAAAGATTCCGGCATAGGTCTGGTATCCGAAAACGGTACTCCCGAATACCACGGTCTTATCTATTACCGTAAATAGTTTTTCCGACTTTTAATATGATAAGCGCCGGTGTCTATATCAGTGGCACCGGCGCTGCAATTATTAATAATACCTATTGGCGAGGAGAATTCACAGATGCTCCGGCAATGAACTCAGAAGGAGTGATGCCGAATTCTTTCTTGAATACTTTTGTGAAGTAATTGGGATCGGAATAGCCGGTACGGTATGCCGTTTCGCTGACGTTGTAGCCCTCTTTGAGCAGACTGCAGGCAAGATTCATGCGGCGGTGCCGGATATAGTCGATGGTGGATGTGTTGGCGAAAGTCTTCATTTTTACATGAAGGAGCGAGCGGCTTATGCCGAATTCGGCAGTGATATCTGCGACGGAGAATTCCGAATTATCCATGTTTTTGTCTATCAGAGCATTGATGCGTGATATAAATTCTTTGTCGAATTTGCTCATGGATATTATCTCTCCGCCGTTCTCTGGCTGTTTGTCGGCGTTGTCGTTCATCACGTCTTTCACATATTGCTTGCGTGCACGCAGTATGTTTTTCACCCTCAGTTCCAGAATCTTGGGGTCGAAAGGCTTGGTTACGTAAGCCTCGGCACCGCCGGTAAAGCCTGCCATCATGCTTTCCTGGTCGTTCTTGGCAGTAAGGAGAATCACGGGAATATGCGATGTGGACAGGTCGTTCTTCAGCGTGTTGCAAAGTTCTATACCGTCCATTTCTGGCATCATCACGTCGGAAACGACAATGTCGATGTTGTTTGCCGATGCAATTTTCAAGGCTTCGCGCCCGTTGGCGGCTGTGAACACGTTGTACGACTTGTTGAAGGTTTCGGCCAAAAAGGAGAGAAGTTCCTGATTGTCCTCCACAAGTAGGATATTGACTCGGTCGTCTCTTTTGGCGTATTCGTGAATCAGTTGGCTGGAGGCGGCCGCAGGTACAATCATTTGCAGGCGTGGTTCTTCCACCACTTTGCCCGAAGTGATGTAGCATCCCGGGTCGAAGGCTGTTTCCGAAACAAGGAGCTTAACTTTGAATACCGAGCCGGCTCCCATAGTACTCTCGACGGTAACGGTGCCTTTGTGCAGCTGCACAAGTTTGTGTACTGTGGCGAGGCCTATACCCCAACCCTGGTGTGCCGAGGTATAGCCGCGGCGTGTCTGATAGTACTTCCGGAATATGTTTTCCAGTTCCTCCGGTGCTATGCCAATGCCCGTGTCGCGAACCTCAATGGCAAGATATATTTCCGGCAAGGCCCCCTGTGCAGGTGCTTCCTCCACGATGGATGCACGGACATCTATCTGGCCGCCTTCAGGAGTATATTTCAAGGCATTGGACAATAGATTATTTAGGATAAGCTCCACACACGTCGAGGAATACCATACTTCCTCGCCGTTGTTCTCGGTATAAACCCTCAGCTGCTGATGGCGTCCTTCGGCGGCAAGGTAGAAATTCTGCGTCAGCCGCTCTATGTGCAGCAGCGGATTGCCTTGTTGCAGATATAGCTGGAAATTACCGTTTTCAACGCGGTTGAAGGTAACAAGCTCATCTACCAGAGTTACCATTTTGTTTGTGTTGGAGATGGCCAGATCCAGGTGCTTGCGCGATTCTTCGGCCATATCCTTGCTCTCCTCAAGATATCTCAGCGGTGCCAGGATAAGGCTTAACGGTGTTTTAAGCTCGTGTGATATATTGGTGAAAAACTCCAGCTTGTTGCGGTTGAGTTCATCGCCCATTTCCTTGTCGAGCTGTGCCTTGCGAATCGATTGCTTCTCGCGCACGCGCAGAGCGAAAAATCGATATAGCATGTATCCTGCCGCAAAGGCAAGCAAAAGGTATATCAGATATGCCCATATTGTGGCGTAGAACGGGCGGGCTACATTGATAGTGAGTACGCTTGTAGGCATCTCGTCCCAGTTGCCGGTTGCATCGCATGCGCGCACCTGTAGTTTGTACGAGCCGGGGGGCAGTTTGATAGCCGTGAAGCTGCGCAGGTTACCCATGTCGCGCCACTGGCTGTCCACACCTTCCAGCATCACCTGGTATACAGCGGTGTTTGCCGAACTCGGGTCGATTACGCCGTAGCGTATGGTGAATTGGCGCGATTCATCGTAGCCGAGGTCGATATGATCTACGGCATCGAGCACAACTCCCTGTGGTTCGCGGTCGTTACGGGCACGTTGTTCGTGAGCGTTAACTATCAAAGTTCCAAAATGTACCTTAAGCGGCTGGCGCACCTCTTTGGCGATATAAGGACGGAACGATATAAGGCCGTTGACGGTGCCCATGTAGATATTGCCGTCGGAAGCTTCCAGTCCGGAATTGAAATTGAACTGCGCTTCTGCCAGACCGTCGTTTTTCGAAAAATACTGTGTGTTGCCGCCCGGCGCTATCTTGTACAGGCCGTTGGAGGTAGTCATCCACAGAGTGCCCCCGGAATCCTTCAGCAGTGAGCATATCACACCGAGTTCCGTACCGTCCCGCAGCCTTTTGGGGCGTCCGGTGCCTTTTTCCATCCTGTACAGGCCGCCGTTGTTTGTCCCTATGAAAAGATTATTGTCGCTGTCTTCAGCCAAGGCCGTTATATAGCAGTCTTTTAATCCGTCCTCTTCCTCGGGGCCGGCAACGCCTATGCTCTCTATCTGCCCTGTGGCGTAATCTATCCGGAAAAGACCATGATTTACGGAGCCGAGCCACATATTACCTGCGTGGTCGGCCATAATATAGTACACGAACTCGCTGTCCAGGATTGTGTTTCCGGTCTGTTTGAACGAATCGGTTGCCGGGTCGTAGTAGAAAAGACCGTTGGAGGTGGAGAACCACAGCCTGTCGCCATCCGGGCTGTCGGGCGAAGGTTGCGAGGCGATGGAGAATACCGAATGTGCGTCCACATTTGCATGCAGGCCGATATCGTAGTGGCGGCTGGCACCCGTACGGGGATCGTAGCGGTATAGTCCGCGCAGGAAAGTTCCTATCCATATACAGCCGCGGCGGCGGTCGCTATACAGTTCGTGTACGTTGGGGCCTATGTCCGGGATAGCGTTGAACCGGCTTACGCGGCGGCTTTCTAAATCGAGAATATTTATACCGCCGTCCTCGCTGGCAAGCCACAGCGTGCCCTGCTCCGGCTCAATGATTCGTCGTACCGTCTTGCCCGACAGAGACCAGGTATCGTAGCCCGGCGATATCCAGCCGAATTTGTTGGCGTGGTTCTTTATCATGTTTATGCCGCCGAAGTAAGTGCCTATCCAGATATTGTCGTTTTTATCGGGCACAATGCAGTAGATTGCGTTGTCGTTCAGGCGCGACGGGTTCACAAAATCCTGCTGTATGTGGGTTATGTTGTCTGTGGCGGGATCGATGATATTGATACCCTGCTCTGTACCGAGCCAGATGCGGCCGGAACGGTCCTCGGCGATGGCGCGGATGGTGCCGTTGGTGAGTCGTGGCACTGTGTAGATGGTACTGGAATTCGATTTCCGGTTGTAGCGCAGCACGCCTTTGCCGTTAAGGCCAATCCACAGATTACCTTTGGTGTCGAACAGCAGAGGTGAGATATGGTCGGTGCCCGACACACTTTTTGTAGCGTCCAGTTCCGACGACCGCTGCATCGACGCGTCGAATACGGTGATGGCGTCGTGGGTGGATACATATACTTCGCCTGCGGGAGAACATGCTATGCCCAGTACAAAATTGTTGTTCTGGCGCCGGACACGTGTAAAGGAGTCGGTTTCAGGCTCATATTTCAGAAGATAGTCGCCGCCGGCGATAATGCAGTTATCCTTACCTCCGGTAACCACATGTACACGCATGTCCACATCCGGGTACCGCTGGAAATCGTCGGTATCGCGCCGATACCGGCAGATACCCCTGTCGGTGCCAACCCACAGAACGTCGTCGGCATCCACATATACGTTCTGCACGAAGTTGTGGGTAAGCGAGTTTTTGTCGGCTGGATCATTGAAATACGATTTGAAAGTGTATCCGTCGTACGAGGCCAGTCCGTTGCGTGTGCCTATCCACAGGCGCCCGTCGTGGTCGAAGGCCATAGACTGGATCTGCTGGTGAGGCAGTCCGTCGCTGCTTTTGAAATGTACGAAATAGAAACTGTCGGCCATGCCTTGGGCACAGACGACAATTGACAGAAGTATGGCCGTAGTGAGTGCGGCACACCGTCGGAACTGTAACATAACGCTTATTCCACAATAATGATTTTAGAGGTTGCCGGGCCGCGGGAATTAATGGCACGGACAATATACATGCCCCCGGCGGGTACGGTAATGGAATTGCCGCAGGCCGATGCCACGAGGGCACCGGCAGCGGTGTATACCTGCATCGATTCCACGGTCGAACTGCCCGTTGTGCTTACTGTGCGTCCGTGAATCTCGAAACTTGTCTCGCCCGGAGTCGATGTCGGGGCGATGATGCCTGCATCGCCGTTAAGCCTGAATTCAGGCCATGACCACGACTGGTTGGCGACAGCTTCGGGGATGGTCTCGAGAACGAGCGAACCGTCCCGCCGGTCGCGCACAACAACGTTGGCACGCATGGTACGTCCAATGGGAGCACCGTCCAGGCCCAGGGCCGACCAGGGTATGGCGGCTTCGAACATGTAGTAGTTACGCGATACACGTTTCTCGAATTTCACACCTTCTGGAGCTTCTGCAACGGTGAAACGGTTGCTGCCGCCTACGGAATATTCTATTGTTCCGTCCACATTGAAGAAGATGCGGTAGGCGCCTTCCTGAGGATAGATATCGCAGGTGCCGTTTACGTCTATGTAGAGATAAACGCCGTCGTTGTCGATTTTATCGGTAAAGATATTCTTATCGTTTACGTAGCTGAAAAGGTAGAGATATTCGTCGTCGTAGAGGAAATCGTGGGTGGAACGGTTACGCGAGCCGACGCCGAGATAGATCTGAGCTGCTTTCGGGCATGTCCATTCCTCGCCGGCGAAAGAGGCGTTGAGTTCTGGTGTGCCGAAACTGGCTCTGAGGTCGGTCATGGGATATCCTTTCATCATGTGGATGCTGTTGCCTACGTTCACACCTCCTATCGAGGCGAGGGCATAAACGGCGCCGTCGTGGCCTACCGCAACGGAGTTCCACAGCGCGTGCATGTTGTCGCCTACGCAGAAAGGCTGCGTTATGGCTTTGAAATTGCGTGCGTCTTTGTCGCCGACGGCAACAAACATGTCGAAACTGTTTTCTCCGCAGCCCTTTTTATGGCGGTCGCCCTGCCAGGATGCCACGGTGTTGCCGCTTGCAAGTTTACGCAGATACGGAGCCGCGGAACTGTACTGGCATTCGTTGGAATTGGCGAAGATGGTGTGCCTTTGGGAACTGTTGCGGCTCACCCAGCAGTCTTTCCAGTTCTGTTCCACGGTGCAGCGTCCTGTTGTGGCTACGAAATGCCCGGTCTGGTTGTCCTCGTAGATGGTAACAAGCTCGCCGGCGTCGGTGATGATGGTAGACGGCATGCCGTCGCGCGAGCCGGCGCTGAAGCTAACTCGTTCAGGCGCAGTCCATGTGAGGCCTTTGTCGAACGAACGGCAAAGCGATATTTCCTGCTCGTTGGACGACGTGTAGGGATGCTCGTTGGCAAAATAGCAGTGTACCTCGCCGTCCGGCATTTCGATGAAAGACGGCTCCCAGCATCCGTCGTCCCACATGTGGCTTGCGTCGTAGATATATATGGGGCCGTCCCAGGTCTGGCCGTTGTCGGTGGAGCGCATGGTGCGTATGCCGAAACGCCGGTCCTCCGAGAACGGCTGCGACGGCCGTGGGTTAAAGCCAACAAGGATGGTGCCGTCGGCAAGCTGTACAAGGTCGGGAACGGCGTATGGCACGCCGGCGGCATTCTGAACAATGCGCTGCGGCGACGTCCATGTAACGCCGGCGTCGGAGCTGTATGTTACCGAAATACCTCCGCCGGCCTCGGCCGCGCACATTAGGCGGCCGTCGGCAAGAGGGATGATTCTGGCATAGTTGCCGCCATCGAAGAGCTGTTTCTTCGAATTTATGTCCCACATGATGCGTTCGCCCTGATAGGGCGCGTGTTCCCGTGCGGAAGCGGAGAGCACCGCGATGGCGGCAACTGCTGTTATGGTTAATTTTTTAAAAAGCATAAATCATTATTTGACTGTTACTACGCAGGTAGATTCAAGTTTTATAGCATCGTTTCCCGGCTCGCTTACGACGAAACGGAAAGTTACCGGGCCTGTAAAGTCGAGGACATCGCCGGAGTGTACTTCCCGGTCGCCTACATATACTTTTTCGGTATTGGAATCGTAGAGTGTGAAAGTAACGGGCACAGCACCGAGGTCGGTTCCCGCAGCAGCCTCGATATCTATGGTGTAATACGAGTAATCGTACTCGGTGCGCACTATGGTTCCTTTTACGCCGGCGGCTGTGAAGGTGTTGAATTCACCATAGTTGAGGGTATACAGGCGGTAGTCGCGGGAAAGGCCGGACGAAGAATGTGTGCGGATAGCCATGTTCTGCTCGAGGTTATAGTTGGTTCTCGAGTTGTATTCGGCATATTCGGCCGCGTCGTCGGCAAGGTCTTTCAGTTCTATCGTCATGGCCGATGAGGCACCTTCGATATTAAGCCTCTGGCGCTTTAGATTCACGTTTACGTCGCGCTTGTTGTAGCGCACCTTGCGGGGTATGGCAAGAAGCCAGTCGGTATCGTTGATTGCTTTGGCAAATACTTCGTCGTACAGCACCGAGGGATCGGAAATGCTTGTAATGGCGGTGTTGTCGTCGGTAACGCGAATCCATACCGAGGTGGTGTCGCTGAGAAGCGACTTGCCGAAATCGTCGTTGTTGGAGGCGACGCACACAACATGGTACACTCCGGGGCGTGAGTAGGAGTATGTGAACAGATTTTTGTTCACAACCAGGCCGGTGTTGCTTTCGGCACGCAGTTCATAGTCGTGATCCTCGTCGCCGGGGAAAACGACAACATCGTTAGCGCTCCCCACAAAACGGAGTGTCATGGATTCGTTGATTTCGTATTCGGTTTTGTCTACTGATATTGCAGCTGTCGGTTGCTCGGCCTCGTTGTCGGAACAGCCGGTCAACGCGAGTGTTACCACCGATAATAATAACGGATATCTTAGTGATTTCATTGTTCAGTTACTTGGATAAAAGGTAATCAATAGCCGGGATTCTGGGTAACGATACCGTTGGAGATGTCGATTTCTGTCTGCGGGATGGGGAATATTTCGTTTACGCCTTCGCGGAAGAACTGGCCGCGGTGGTTGTTTACCGTGGTGGCGAAGTTATGCAGTACCTTTGCGGCACGTCGCTGGCGCACGATGTCGAAGAAACGGTCGAACTCGAAGCATAGCTCGCGTCGGCGTTCTGTCCATATCTCGTTGCGGAGATATCCGTAACCGCCGGCAACCGACAGTTTGGTGCCGTTGTTGATGGTGTTTACCTGTCGCTGGTTGCTGTTGAGCTGTTCCAGAGCGTCGGCCATGCGTCCGCACTCGTTGAGGGCCTCGGCGTACGTGAGGACAACTTCGGCGTAACGGATGTAACGGCGGTTCTTGCCGCTGTCGCCGCCATAAGTCGGACGGTCCTTGATGGGTGTGTACCATTTGAGCGACAGCACATGGCCCATGCCGATTTCGGTATTCTCCTTGTCAGGAGTTGTCTCGTGGTGGCCGATGGTGAAGTTGCGGCGAACGTCGGTGCCGAAGATGGCTTCCACGAGCTGGTCGGTGCACCATACGGGCTGTGAGAAGTCGGATCCGGGGAAAAGGTCGGAGTAGATATATCCGCCTTCGTTGGTATCGCCTGTTGTTCCGTCGGCCGATTCCTTGAATACAATCTCGAATATTGAGCCGCGGCAGAATTCACCCTGCGAGTACCACTGCTGATCGTAGCTGAGGTCGTTGCCGTAGGCATCCTTGTACTCCAGGCTGTATGCGCCGGTGAGGTCCGGGCAAGGATTATTGAGTGTTTCGGCGGCCTCGCTTTCGAGAAGATTTTCTTCTGGTTTGAACCACAGCGAGCGGCGCAGCGTCTTCCAGTCGGTGTCGGGGTAGCGTTCGTCGAAACGTAGCATCTGGCCGAAAGTAAGGCTCTGTCCCTTGACGAAGTAGTCGCCGAGACGGGCGATTTCTTCCCATTTGTCGGAACGCACACCCGGCTCAGCCTGATACATCAGCACTTTCATCAGCAGTGCTGTGGCAGCTGCCGAGCTTGCTTTGCCGCTGTTGGCGGATGTGTAGCTTCGCGGAAGCATGATGGCGGCTTCGCGGAGGTCTTTCTCGATATAGGCGTAGCATTCCTCGAGGGTGGAACGTGGTATCACCAGACTGCCTACGGCCTCGGTTTCGGGACGGATGGGCACTCCGCCGAAAGTTTTGACGAGGTTGAAGTAGAACAGTGCGCGGAGGAATTTGGCCTGGCCGTATATTTCGCGCACTGCGCGGTAGCTGTCGGTCTCGGTTTCGGAAAGACGGCACTTGTCTATGTTGGCAATCACCTGGTTGGCACGGTGGATGGCGCTGTAATATACCTTCCAGCGGTCGGCGATATAGGGGTTGGAAGTGTTGAAACGGAAGTTCACAAGCTGTCCCAGATGGCTTGTGAGGCCTTCGTCGTTACCGACAACGTCGTCGGCGAGCGATTCGCCGAAACGCAGGTCGGAATCCTGTATTTTGTCGCTCTGCAGGATGTCGTAGGTGGCGTTGAGCGCAGCCTGGAGCTTGTATGTGGTGTCGTAGAAGTTGTCGGCGGTGTTGTTTCCGGTAACGGGTTCGTCAAGGAAGTCGTCGCACCCTGTCATTGCGGCGGATGCCGTTGCAAGTACAGCTGCCGCGAGCGCACGGCCCAGTGTTTTTGAGGATATACGATATATATTCATGATATTGGTGTCTTTGGGGAGTTTAGATGCCAAACTGAAGTCCGAATGTGAAGGAGCGGGCCTGCGGATAGTTGCCGTGGTCGACGCCCATGCTCAGGTTGTTGCCTTCGGAACCCTCAACCTTGCCCACTTCGGGGTCGAAACCATTGTATTTTGTCCAGGTAATCAGGTTGTAGCCTGTTGCGGACAAGGTGAGCGAGGATAGGCCGATGCGGCGGATAAGTGCCGGTTTGAACGAGTAGCTCAGTCGCAGTTCCTTGAGGCGGCAGTAGCTGCCGTCCTTTACGAAGAAATCGGAGGCCCGGAAGTTGCGGTTGAGGTCGTTGTTGCGGGCCTCGGGAACGGATGCGCCGGTGTTGAGGGGGAACCAGGCGCGGTTTTCTATTTGCTGCCCGCTCCAGTGCTGGCTGCGGTAGTCGGAATATACGTTTCCGGTAGAGGCGTTGTAAAGGTAGTAGTCGGTTACGTTGAATATTTCGTTGCCGGTCTGACCCTGGAAGAAGGCGCTAAGCTCGAAACCTTTGTAACGTAGGTTAACGGGTACGCCGAACACGATGTCGGGCAGGGACGACCCAAGGTAGGTGCGGTCTTCGGCTGTGATACGGCCGTCGCCGTTGAGGTCTTTGAAGCGGAAATCGCCCGGTTTGGCGCTCTGGTCGGTGTCGAGTTTGCCGGCCTCGTACTGGGCGCTCGCTTTAACTTCGTCGGCGGTCTGGAAGATTCCGTCGGTAACATATCCGAAGAACGAGCCGATAGGACGGCCAACTGCTGTTTTGGTTACATAGTCCACTATGGAGCCTTCGTTGAGGTAGGCGCCGTAGATGGGTTCGTTGCCGGTGCCGAGAGATGTAACCTTGTTCTTTATCCACGATAGATTGAAGCCGATGTCAAACGAGAAATCGCCGAAGTCCTTGCGGAACGAGAACTGCGTCTCTATACCGTAGTTCTTTACTGCACCGGCGTTTGTCATGGGGTTGGAATCGAGACCGGCGGAATCGACGGTTGGTACGGCGATAAGCATGTCGGTGGTGCGCTTGTCAAAGTATTCGATGCCGAAAGTGATGCTGTTGTTCAGGAAGGCCATGTCCAGGCCGACATTATAGGTCTCGGTTTTCTCCCACTTTATGTCGTCGTTGCCGAGCACAAGTGCTGTGTAGCCGGGTTGTAGAACATGGTTGCCCTGGCCGTAGGGATAGTTGTAGCCCGAGGTGAGGTAGGTGATGCGGGCAAGCTCGTCGATACGGTTGTTACCTAACTTACCCCAGCCCAGACGCAGTTTGCCCATTGTGAGCCATGTGGCGTTGCGGAGGAACGATTCGGAGTTGAAGCGCCAGCCCAACGATACCGAAGGGAAGTAGCCCCAACGGTTGTTTTTGTTGAATTTGGATGATCCGTCGATACGAATATTGGCTTGAAGGAGGTAGCGGTCAAGTACGCTGTAGTTAACACGCCCCAGGAAGCCGGCTGCGGTCCATTTGCTGTCCAGGCCGTAGGTCTTGTCGCCCGTATAGCCGCTGGAGATGAACCACTGGTCGGAAGCGTTTGTCGGCGTGCCGCGTTTTGTGGATTCCTGGAAGGACGATTTGTACCCTTCGGCGGTCTGGCCCACAAGTGCGGTGATTTTCTGTACTTGTTTGTCGTCGTTCCAGTTAAAAGTAAGAAGGTTGTTTATCTCCCACTTGTCTACAGTGTTCTTGTACTGGTAAATTGTGGTAAGATCGGTCATTGCGAAGTCTTCCTCGAGCTTCTCTACCTCGATAAACTGTCTGGTGGTCTGCGGGGTCAGAAAGTAGGATGCCTTGAACTGATAGTTGAAGAATTTGAGGAAGTTGGCCGATAGTGTGAGGTTGGCGTCGAAGCGGTCGCGCTTGATGTCGCGGTGATAGCGGTCGATGCGTGCTAAGGGATGGTTGGAGTCCCAGTAGTTCTTTTCGTTTAGCACTCGGGTCATGGGGCTTGTGAAGAGTGCGTCTTTCAGTACTGAGCCGGTCTGTACTGAGCCGGAACCGCCGGGAATAAGGTCGCGGTCCTCGTTGGAATAGGACATATTGGCGATAAGGTCGAGCCAGCGCGAAAGCTTCTGGGTTACGTTTATGCGGGCGTTGAAACGAGCGTAGTCGGAACCTTTAACGATACCTTTTTCATTGTAGTAGCTTGTGCTTACAAGGAACTTGGTTGCATCGCTGCCGCCGCTTACAGATGCGGAGTACTGCTGCTTGACGCCGGTTCGGCTGATGGCTTTCCACCAGTTGTCGCAGCCGCGGTCGCGCAGGGTTTTTATCGTGTTGTATTTGTTTTCGTCGTAAGTGAAACTTCCGTCGGGCTGTTTGGTCATGTACAGCTGTCCGTCGGCGGAATAGAGGCTGGTGCCGTTTATGTAGTCCATAAGCAGGGCGTAATCCTCGATACCCATTACATCGATTGTTTTCCAGGGATTGGAGAAGCCGGCATAAGTGTCGAAATTGATCTTCACCTTGCCCTGTTCGCCGCTTTTGGTGGTTATGGCCACGACGCCGTTTGCGGCGCGTGCACCGTAGATTGCCGACGATGCGGCGTCCTTGAATATTTCTATGTTGGCTATGTCGTTGGGATTGATGTGTGTGATGTCGTCAACAATGAAACCGTCGACAACATACAGCGGATCGGCGTCGTTGACAGTACCTGTACCGCGGATCTTGATTGTGGATGCGCCGCCGGGGGCACCGCTGTTCTGGATAATGTTCACACCGGCAGCTTTGCCCTGGAGTGCCTGTACGGCCGAACCGACAGGCACATTGTTCACATCCTTGCCCGATACCGATGATATGGAGCCTGTGATATCGCTTTTGCGCTGCACGCCGTAACCGATTACTACGAGTTCGTTGAGAAGGTCGGTCTGCTGGCGCAACAGAACGTCGATTCTGTTGTTGCCGTTTACTTTTATGGTTTGCGCGGCATATCCCACGCTGTTGAACTCAAGCGAGGCGTTTGCCGGAACTTTGATGGTATAGTTGCCGTCGATATCGGTGACGACGCCGTTTTTCGACCCTTTCTGTACTACCGACGCGCCTATAACCGGCTCGTTCTCGTCGGGATCCGTCACAGTACCTGTAACTGTGATGTCCTGGGCTGAAAGGGTGAGACAGATGGTCGCCGACAGCAGAGCAGTGAGCAACCGATAGTATTTCGTTAAAAACATACTCTTCAGGGCAGATAATGATTGGAAAATGGGCAACCGGGGTGGTTTGCCGCCGCTCCGGTTGCCTGGGTTTTCTTAGAAATTGTTATTTGATGATTACTTTGGTAGCCTTCGAGCCTTCGCGACGGATGTAGAGGCCGGGAGTTGTGGCGTTTACACGCACGCCCTGAAGGTTGTAGTATACCGCGGGAGCGTCTTCGCCGTTATCGGCCACGATGTCGTCGATGCCGCCCATTTCGGAACGGGTCAGGAAATTGATTTCCATCTCGTCGGGGTTTTTGCTGGGGTCGTAGCCGGGCTGACGGTAGTGGTAGCAGTAGATCTGGTTGTTGGCGGTGGAGAAGAAGATAAGGTCGCCGTTGAGGTTGCGCAGTGTGCGGATGCCGTTGTTGTTGGCGTCGATGTTGTCTACAGCGAATACGGGAGCCTCATCCCATTTGTCAAGACGGATGAGCGAGCCGGCGGGAGTTGTGCCGATGGGTGTCTCGCACCACCAGTAGAGAGAACCGCCGCAAACGGTGAGTTCCTTAACCCAGTCGCAGCCGGTGCCGGGATTGAAGTCGTACTGGCAGAATACTTTTTCGCCGTCGAAAACATGGAGTTCGCCGCCGCGCTGTACGGGGTCTTCCACGCCGGCACGAGTGCCGGAATTGGCGCAGAACATATATTTACCGTCGAATTCAACGCCGTCGTCGGGGAAAGAGTGCGAATCGCTCGAGGGTGCGTATGTGTCGATGTCATAGATGGAGTAGTCGCCTTTCTCGCAGTTTGTGCGGCCCAGTTCGTTGCCTGTTTCGGGTGTGCGGCTGCGGAACATGATGTTGCCCTTGTAGGGGGCGCCTACTTTGGTTACACCGCCACCTTCGCCGATACCGTTGTCGGGGTTCACAGTGGGAACGGTGTTGAAGATTTCGTATGTGCCTTCTTCGGTACCGTCGGTTGCCCAGGGTTCGTTGCCCGAATCCATCGACCATGCCTTGAAGAACAGTTTTTCGTTATAGAAATTCTGGAGATGGGCGATAGCGGCGCCGTTGGTGGAACCGGCTACGGCAAGTTCATTCTTGTTTTCCTCGAGGTTGATATCTTTGACCATGTGGGTGCCTTCGGCAGTACCGTCGGTTACCCAGAGTTCGTCGCCGTGAGTGATGCCGGCCTTGTCGGCGTCGTCACCGATAAAGAATACCTTGCGGCCTACGCGTACTACGCAGCCCCAGCGGTTGTCGCCGGCTTCGCGGCCAAGCCACAGACCGTCTACCTCGGCAACGAGCGATGTACCTTCTTCGGTACCGTCGGAGATGTACAGCCATTTCTCGCCGGCCTCGTTCATTGCCTCGGAATCGAGATTCTTTGCAAAGAATACAAAGCGTGTCTCGTCAAGCTGGCAGAAGCCTACGGGATCGGAACCTTCTACTTCGTGGATGTCCGCAATCATATATGTACCTTCTTCGGTACCGTCGGAAATCCATGCTTCCTGGCCGTAATCCTCGCCGCTGGTGGCAGAGAATACAACTTTGTCGTTGAAGCGTGTGAGCCACTGAATGTTGGAAGTGGCCACACCGGGATTGATATCCTTCACCATGCGTGTGCCCTCGGGTGTACCGTCGGTAACCCAGAGTTCTTCGCCGTGGTCGGCGTCTTCGGCGGTGAAGTATGCGTGGTAGCCTTTTTCGGCCGAACCTGCTATGGCGATATTCTTTACACCATATACACGCTGTTCCTGTGAAACATTAGCTTTTACACCCGACGGAAGCAGGGGAGTAAGGCCGTCGGCCGGAGTTGCAGCCATGCAGTTCATGGAAGCTATCGCTGCAGAAAGAAGTAAAAAACTTTTTTTCATGATAAAATGGTTATTGTAATGTTGATGTTAGTTTTTGTGGCTTTAAGGTTTTCGCTGCAAAATTATTCCTCCGATATTTTTCCGACGAGTACTTTTGTGTTTAGATATAGCAAATTCGCCCACTGTCGTAATTTTTTATCCCCTCCACAAGCCTCTGTAGACATTTTTATCCATTTCCACAACATTATTACTTTTGCGCCCCGCGCACATTTAATATTTTTGCACTAAAATCTAAAAGCATATAAACCTCCCATGAAAGTAACTTTAAAGAACCTTGCTATTATGTGCGCTTCCATGCTGGCGGCAACGGCTTGTTCGTCGTCTGCGCAGAAAGAAGCGCTTCAGGAAACCGGCAGCGAAATTTTCTTTGCCGATCCCACTGTTTTTGTTCAGAACGGCAAATATTACCTCACCGGAACACGCAATATCAATCCCCTCGGTTTTGTCCTTCTTGAAAGCGACGACCTTAAAAAATGGAAAAACGCTACTCCCGACTCAATGCTCCTTGCAGGCGGTAAAGGCGTGTTCGGCGACAAAGGTTTCTGGGCCCCCCAGATTTTTATGGACAGCGACAGATACACCGTTGCCTATACCGCCAACGAGCAAGTGGCAATCGCCAAGGCCGACAGCCTTACCGCGCTGTTCACCCAGACGGTGATAGAGCCGATGGATGCTTCCGAGAAAAACATAGATCCTTTCATATTTAAGGATAAAGACGGGAAATATTATATGTATCATGTGCGCTTCGACCACGGTAATTTTCTCTGGGTGGCCGAATACGACCCCGTAAAGGGCAAGATAAACCCGGCGACACTCACTCGGTGCTTCGTCAACGACCAGCCCTGGGAGGCCACGGATGCCTATCCCAGCGACCCGATTATGGAAGGTCCTACAGTTATCGAGATGGACGGTACGTATTATCTGTTCTACTCCGCAAACCACTTTATGAGCGACGACTATGCCGTAGGATACGCCACTGCGTCCTCGCCTCTCGGTCCTTGGACAAAGAGCACGGCTAACCCCGTTATACACAGGAATATTGTGGGCGAGAAAGGTTCCGGCCACGGAGATGTATTCACCGACAAAGAAGGAAATCTGCGCTATGTATATCATGTGCACCACAACGATTCTGTGGTTTCGCCGCGGCGCACACGCATAATCACGCTTAATGTGGACAAAACTAAAGGTCAGCCCTATACTATCACAGCCGATCCTGCAACTATCATAAAACCAATCAGATAATACCGATGAAATATCTTGCTGTCATTGCTGCGCTTATGTTAGGCGCAGTTTCTGTCCCCGCCGCCACACAGCTTGCGCTGAAAACTCCCGGCGGAGCGACGAAAGTATATAATCTCGAATCCGCCGCTGCTTCGGGTGTGCTCCGTGCCGACGACGGCAGCAAACTGCCCGTCGCGGTAAACCGTACGGAAACTACCGAGGGCGACGTATCCACAGTAACACTTACGCTTAAGGCCGACGATACCTGTTGGTTCAACATATCCGAGACTATTCCCGCTGCCGACGCCGCACATGCTTCGTGCGAGTTCTATATGCCCGGCTTCTGGTATCATCACAACATGCGGTCGCCCGAACAGGCACCGTCGTTCCGCACATCCGACAGCTGGAGCGTACGGGAAGACCGACTCAGCTCACCGCTGACAGGCGTTTTCGACCCCGCCACGGGCAATGCCACTTCTGTGATGCGCATAAACAAGGAAAATGGGACAGACTGCATACTGCAGAATCTCTCCGGCGACGTTATCCTTCCCGGAAAAACCAGCATCGGATCCACCGGCTTCTGCAATGTAGACGGCAAACCGTATCTTACAGTCGCTTTTCCCTATATTGAATCGCCCAGACGCTATATCCGTAAACTCACCCTCATCGATCCCGTACGCACATTCCAGCGCATCGACAAAGGCCAGACGCTGAAACTGTCCTGGCAGGTACGCCGCACCCATGCTGTCGATTATAGCGATTTCGTTGCATCAACATGGCAGTATGCCTACGATGTCCTCGCACCCAGGGCTGTCGACGGTGTTCTCTCTACCGACGACGCAAAGAAATATCTCGCCGAATATTTCAAGAACAGCTACGTATCCCAATATCCTCTTAAGTATTACAGCTGCGCCGGTATGAAAACCGCCGACTGCGCCAATACCGACGAATATCAGGTCGGTTTTGTAGGCCGCGTGCTTTTGAACGCATTCAACGCATTCGAATACGGTGAGCAGAACGGCCGTAAGGACCTGAGCGACGATGCTGCCGCCATATTCGAAAGCACCCTTGCAAACGGTTTCTCGCCCGACGGGTTCTTTATTGAATCGATACGCCTGGGCTCCAAAAAACCGGAAAGATGGCATAGTATCCGCCGCCAGAGCGAAGGCGTGTTCGCTATGCTGTTCTGGCTCGACAGCGAGCGCAGACAAGGACGCAAGCATCCCGAATGGGACGCTAAAATCCGCAATGTCCTCGATAACTTCCTGAAACTGCAGAGTGCCGACGGCTCCTTCCCCCGCAAGTTCAACGGCGACCTCTCTGTTGTGGATGCCTCCTGCGGTAGTACGCCGTGTGCAACAGTGCCCCTGGCGATGGCTTATAAATACTATAAGGACAAGCGATATCTGAATGCCGCCAAGGCCACTGCCGATTACCTTGAGAAAGAAATCATAGACAAGGCCGATTACTTCTCCTCTACCCTCGACGCCAACTGCGAGGACAAGGAAGCCGCTCTATATGCCACCACTGCCTTGTATTACCTTACAAACGTTACCAAGGGCGCGGAACGCAAGCACTACATGGACCTCTGCCGCCAGGCCGCCTATTTCAGTCTTTCGTGGTACTATATGTGGGATGTACCTTTTGCCGACAGCCAGATGCTTGGCGACGTTGGCTTCAAATCCCGCGGCTGGGGTAATGTATCGGTCGAGAACAACCACATAGACGTATATATCTTCGAATTCGCCACTATACTCGAAAAGCTTGCAGCCGAGTATGGCATCAGCAGCTTCTCCGACTTTGCCGGTGTTATCAAGACATCCATGCTACAGCTCATGCCCACGCAGGACAGCATGTTCGACATCGCCAAGACTGGTTATTACCCCGAGGTTGTACAGCATACTACATGGGACTACGGCCGTAACGGCAAAGGCTTCTACAACGATATATTCGCCCCCGGCTGGACAGTTGCCTCTCTCTGGCAGATGCTCTCCCCTACCCGCGTCTCACGTTTCTTCAACTGATCCGAACATCACTGCATACCAGATGAAACCCCGACATCACTGCCGGGGTTTCATAATTGTATGATTTGCTGTTCTGTTATTTCAGGATTGCATTACCTGCTCCAGACATCTGCGAGGCCTCGTTTCCGACTTTGATTTTCTTTCCGAAGCCAAAAGTATATGTTGCAGACACATAGATGAAGCAATGATTGTTGGGATTATATGCTGTCTGTACGAAGTCGTAGTTTTTACTTTTCAGTACTGCTGTACCGCTGCGCCAGTTCCAACGGAAAGGATTGGCGATCTGCGCCTGAAAACTCCACGATGAATTACCCCAGCCGGCAATAGCTGAATAAGCGTTTTTGCTATTCTCCCATACGCCATTCGTAAAATTGCCGGCAGATGACATATTGGATTGATACTGTAGGCCGAAATGCCACTGATCGAGATAGTAAAACGCTTGCAGATACCAGTTGAGGTGTGATTTCGTCCAGTTGAAAGGTTCTTCGTTTTTGGCTATATAGTGCGTCAGCTGACCATTGATCTGGAGGTTGTTTTCAAGCAGGCGGACGGTACCGTTTATACCGTACCGACCTTCAATAAACTTTCCCATAGGTTGTTGCACTGTTCGGAGTATGCCGTCTGACGATGCCTCATAAACGTAGGCGAAACGGTTGGTTGCGATGAAACCTGTCGCGAAGGCAGAAAAATTGAATCGATTGTCTGGAAGCCACTGGTAACTGACGCCGAAATCATAACATTTATAAGGTGTGAGATTCGGATTACCTGTATAACTCATCAAAGGATTTGACTGTATCACTGCCGAGCTACGTACTGAAAGAGCAGGGATTTGGCTGCTATAGTGGAACTCCGCGTTAATGGAGTTCTTGTTATTGAACGAATATTGGGCCGAAAGGTCTGTCCAGGGATAAGTACTTTCCTCTGTAACATCGTCTGTCTTGGTGCGGTCGTAACTAAAGCCCACGCCTACAGATCCATAGAATTTATCGTTAGTAAAGTTGTATGCGACTCCGGGACCGAGACGTAGAACCGTAAGCATGTTATTAGAGGTTGAGGTACCAGAATATCGGGTTTTGCTGTTGTAGTAAAAACCTTGTGTGGAAATAGAGATGTCGCCCCACTTTCCGAAATCGTGTTGATAGCGCAGGTTTCCGCTTGCCTTATGAGTGTTGTCTATGGCATTGTTGATATATTCGGAAGATTGCCCCTCTGCGTATCTGCTGTTTTGTCTGGAGTGCGAGTAGGAATAGTAAGGAGCAAAATTTATGGTATTGTCGTGTGGAAGTATAAAATTCCAATAGCCGTTGTAGGTTACATAGTTCTGGCGATGATTTGCTTCGTTTACGAAATCGGATTGTTTGAAATCAGCGGGTGAAAAACAGACATGGCCCGAGGTATTCTCTTTCGGGTAATTATCGAATGTGGCACCGATGGAGTTGCTGATTGAAATCCTGTCGGTGCGATATAGCGCCTTGAACGTTGGCCAGAAATATCGTCTTTTTGTTTCGGCGTCGTTTGTAATGGATAATCGCTCGAATTGCTTGATAGCACCGTCTGCCTGCGGCAACCGATAGGTTTCAACAGAATTGTTGAAATCGTGGCTACCGTTGCGATAATATCCGCCGACACCGAGATCATAGGTCATTTTTTTGTACTGCATTTTGGAATACAGGTTAAGCTGACCGGAATTAGCGATGAAAAATTCATTGGCGTAAGCCTTGAGATAACCGCCATATTCATATTTCTGCATTATGAAATTTATGACGTGGGCACAGCCTTGGAAACGCGGGTCTTTGGGATAGTCGTAGTATTCCGCCTTTTTGACATCCGCCATCCGCATACCAGTCATATCCTGTTCAGACGCAGGCAGATAGTCAATGAAAATATCGACATTCTTGCCCGATGTTGTTTTAACCGAATTACCCATGCCGGGCGATAGCTGCGGTATTGCCATGCGGTTCAGGAGATCGGTGGCTGTCTGTGAGGAGTTCTTTTGTTTAGAAGTGGGAATATAGGTTGATACCGTAGCCGAAGTCGATTGAAGTTGCGCCTCTACGACTATTTCGTTAAATTCCTGAATTTTGATTGAATCCGGTTCGGTAGATTGCGCCATAGCACCACTTGCAAGCAGTAGAGAAAGCCATAATACACTCAATCGATTTCCCATATAGATATCATATTGTTTTGAGCGCAAAATTAGATATAAATAATAACTTTGCTCTTAACAAATGTTGAGGCCGACTGAAAATATTAAGATTTTCTTAACCTGCTTAAATGTGTGGGAGTGATATTGAGAAACGAAGCGATATCTTTGAGCGAAAACAGAGAGAAGATATTATCATATTTGGCGATAAGTTCGGCGTATCGCTCTTGTGCTGATTTAGTGTGTAGGTTGATGTATCGGTTATATGTTGTGTCAAATAAGGCTATATTGGTTTCGGCAATGATTCTATACAGTTGCTCGTCGAATTTCATACGCATACCTATTTCCCTCGTCGATATGCAATAAATCTCGCAAGGAGTAACGGCAACTATTGAAATGCGGGATTTTCTGCCATAAAGAGAGAAGGGGAAATCGGCGACGAACTCACCGGCAAACTCTAACCCGACAACGCACTCCGAACCATCGGACGCGTATGCCACATATTTCAGAGTACCCGATTTGATATACCCTATGTAACGTGCCACCAGTTCTTGTTCGGCAAACAGTTCGCCTTTTTCATAATGGCGCAACTCTCCGTCTTTAACACAGAGAGCGCGCCAAAAATGGCTCAAGCCGAAATTCCGGTGCATGGATTTTGGGAAAAGTGTTAAATTTGCAGGATGAAAACCGCAGATACAATATGGATGTGCCTTCCTGAAGGATTGGAAGAGCTGTTTGAGATGGTCAAGTT
>CABPYL010000015.1 GCA_902461565.1 uncultured Porphyromonadaceae bacterium | reverse complement strand
TGAACCGGGTAAGGGGAAATATGTCTCTATTTTTGTCTTAAATGAAAGAGCCGTGACCGGTATATGCACGATAGCAGATTATTTGAAGACCGACATAACTTGCCTGAGCCACGAGAAGATTGTTTCGTACACTTTGCGGCGAACATCGGGACGCGACAGAACAAGGTCGTGAAGACCATCGGTTATCGTAACGTCCTGAACATTATTACCAATCAGTTGACCTGCACGCGATATCTTGCGCACGTCCAGCACGCCGTCAGACGTGCTGTAGGCCTTGTCGGAATCGCCGTGCCAGGCGCTTTTGTCGGAGTGCATAAGCAGAACCGGCACTTTCACGGTGCCCCAGGCAGCACGGCGTTGACCGCGGTCGATGGCACCTACCCAACCGGCATCCACATCCGGCATTATGTCCTGCTTCCACTGGGTATCGAATTCCCATTCGCCGTTCATGTTTCTGGCAAGCGAGCGGTGATAGTCGATTGTGCCGCCGCTGTGAACCACTATATTCGGGAATTTCCGGCCAATGGCTCCTATCACGGGGATGAACATACTTTTCAGACGCGAACGCACATTCCACGCCAGGAAAGGACTGTTGAGAATCAACGCTTTCACCGCCGGATCGGGCGTAATCTGCATATAAAGCGTTGTGCTGAGGCCGCCGGTGGAATGGCCCACAAGCACAATCTCGTCGGCGCTGTCGGCCTTAGCGGCGTCTATTCCGGCCTGAATGTCGGGAAAATACTCGCTCATGTCGCGAACCACAAAGCGGCGTTGCCCGGGCATTATCGAGCGCCCGTAGCGCCGCAGGTCGACGGCATAGAAACCGAAACCATGTTCCACAAACGCCCTGCCCAGATCAGCCTGGAAAAAATAGTCGCTGAAACCGTGGATATACACCGCGGCTCGTTTGCTGCCCTTGCACAGCTTGCGAACAACCGTGCAGCGGACCGGGCCGTTGCTGTCGTCCGGCTGCTTCACATATTTCATCTCAAAGCCTGCGAGGATATCGGGTTGCCATTTGTCTGCCATAGTACGTATATTATTCTAAAAATCCCAACAAACGAGGGCGTAAAACGTTTTTGCAACCGCAAAATTAGTACATTTTAAATTAAAAAGTATAGTTTGGTTGCATTTATCAAACAAATAGGCTAATTTTGTGGCGATTTTAAAGAAAAAGATTTCCGTTATGGAATCAAAGACACAATTTGCATCCAAAATAGGCCTTGTCGCAGCCACCGTAGGTTCTGCTGTCGGTTTAGGCAATATCTGGCGCTTCCCGGCCGAAGTACAGCAATGCGGCGGCGCAGCTTTCCTCCTTTTATACATCGTATGCGTGCTTGTGCTCGGTATTCCTGTCATGCTTGCCGAGTTCTCGCTTGGCCGTGGTACGCACAGCGACGCAATCGGCGCATTTCGCACATTTCATCCACGCGAGCCCTGGTGGATTGTGGGTGCGCTGGCCGTGATGGCACCATACCTCATCCTGTGCTACTACATGGTTGTGGAAGGCTGGACTTTCGAATATCTGTACCACAGCCTAACGGGAGGACTGTTCGACGGTTTCGACAATCTTGAATCAGCACAGATGCGCCAGCTGTTCGGGGAGCGTATGACGGAATACATAGAAAGCGATCTGCAACCCCTTGTGTTCGTGGCATTGGCGATTGTCGTCAACATCCTCGTGCTTATCGGCGGCGTGCAGAAAGGCATAGAGCGCATTTCCAACGTCCTGATGCCACTGCTGTTCGTAATTCTGGCCGTGCTGATGGTAGTGAGTCTCACACTGCCGGATTCAGCCGAAGGCGTCAAATACTTTCTCCGTCCCGATTTCTCGCTCATAACACCCGGCGTCGTTGTCAGCGCCCTGGGGCAGGCATTCTTCAGCCTCAGCCTGGGTATGGGAATTCTTATAACATACGCCTCGTACTATCCTGCCGATACCAAGCTGCCGCGCACATCTGTCATCGTGGCTCTCCTGAGCCTGTTGGTGGCCATAATGACTGGCCTTGTGATATTTCCGGCGGTAAAAAGTTTCGGGCTCGACAATGAACCTCTGCAGGGCGCTACTCTTGTCTTTATCACGCTCCCGGAGATATTCGCCCGACTGCCGCTGCCGCGCCTGTGGTCGTCGCTTTTCTTCCTGCTGCTTGCCGTAGCCTCCCTCACATCAACCGTATCGATGGCTGAGGTGGCTATAGCGACGCTGCAGAAACGCTTCGGCATGTCGCGCATCAAGGCTGTGTTCACCGCCATGCTGCCCCTGTTTATCCTCAGTGCCCTCCCCTCGCTATCGTTCGGCAGTCTTGAAAGCGTGAAGATATTCGGCCTCACGATTTTCGATTTCCTCGACAATTTCTGCACCAACATATTGCTGTTGCTCGTGTCGCTCGGCCTGTGCATATATGTGGGATGGTTCGCCCCCAAAGGCTTCCTGCGCAGCGAGATAACCAACAACGGCATGCTAAAAACACCCCTTGGCATAGCCTCGCTATATATTATCCGCTATGCGGCGCCGCTACTGATTGTCCTGATATTCGTATATAACCTTATCTGAACGCGCAATGAATAAAAAGACGGGCGGCAAGATAGCCGCTGTGGCGGCTGTTGCAGTGCTTGTGGCTCTTGCCGCGGTGTGGGGCGCATTGATGCGTCCTTCCGAGCCGGAAACAGTCCCCCACCCCACGGCAGTGCAGATTGCCGCCGAGGACAGCGCACTCTCAGCAGGGAAAAAAGTGAGGAAAACGCGGCACGACAGCACGCCGCCCAAAAAGCGCCACGTGCCCAGGCAGCGCGACTTCCTCAACGAGCCGGTGCCGTCCGAATAAAATTATTTCTGCGGATATTGTTTGAGGTACTCGGTGCAGGTAAGGTCGAGTTCGTCGTACCATGCGTCGCCGAAGCGACGGCGCAGCGGCCCCTCCAGGAACTTATATGCCCTTACACCCTTGGCACGGCCTAAAATCTCGGCTGCCTTGCATATTTTCCAGCGATGAAAATTCACTGCCGTAAAGCCCTCGTATTCTTTAAGCCGAACGGGGTACAGATGGCAGGATACGGGTTTGAGGAACGAACACCGGCCCTCGCGGCAGGCATTCTCGATAGCACAGCGCCAGGAACCATCCGGGGCGGTAGTGGCAAAGGCGCATAGGCCACCCTCTATAAGCTGTGTAACTTCGTCACCCTCGATGTCGATATAGCTTACTCCGCCCTCCTCGATGGCCTTTCTTCCTGCCGGCAGAAGATCATCCCATATAACGGGGAGTATCTCACGAATTTTGTCGGCCTCGCCGGGAGCAAGAGGTGCACCGGCATCGCCATCGAGGCAGCACTGACCCTTGCAGGCATCCAGGTCGCAAAGGAAAAACCGTTCCACAAGGTCCAGGCTCACAAGTGTGTTCTGTATCTCAATCATTGCTGTTATATGCTTTTATAAAGATGTGCGGCACGATGCAGTGCCTATCAGCCGGTCGTAGCGCTCGCCACGGCGTCGGTGGTACACACGCACGTTGTATTCATTCATTGTCTGGTACTTGTCGCCCTCTATCGGTCCGGTGAAGCCGCGTTTTTCGCCCGGAGGGACTATAAGATACTGGTAGTTATACGATCCCTGCTTCAGCAGCATCGCACGTTCGTACAGCCCTGTCGCTGGATTGAAAAACATGCGGGCGTTATCGTCGAAACGCCGCAGGGTAAAGTCGCCATCCAGAAAAATCATGGCTCCCGGCGAATCGGGATAGTCGAGCGTGAAATGCACCACGGCGTAGTCAGCGCCGGTATTGCTGTCGTCGGAATTGCTTTCGCGCACAAGATATCGGCCGTGCTGCGTCTGGTCGTAGACGTATGTCTCGTCGTCGCGCCGTTCGTCGGTGAACAGCCGGAAGTGATAGTAAGGATCGAAGAACTCAATGTTCTCCACTCCCATGCCGGGATAGTAGGTGCTCACGGTCTCGAAACGGCGGTACTCGTTACCAGCATCGAAAATCAGCGGCATCTGGTGCTCGTAGTACAACGTGGAACCGCTCATGCGCAGTGGATGGCTGAATGCCTTCTGACTGTCCAGACGGCCGTTCTGTCCCACTACCACAACGAGGTCGTTGAAAGGATCTTCCACATGCGCGCGGTCGATATCAACGCTGATTGCCATCTGCTGGTGGCTGTCGTTGTAGTCTATGTCGGTCTGCGGCGAGGCCTGCGCGATAGTCAGGGCCGTTTCCTCGGAAATCATGAAGCGCACCTGCGCCAGCGTGGCGTCCGGGTCGTCCTCGGAATAGATTTTGAGCAGATAGTTTCCGGAGATTTTAGGCGCGACCTGTTCGTTTGGTATAGTGAGCCAGTAGTGGACATAATGCACTGTCGTTGCCTGCGAGAAATCGTAGTTGTCGATTGTGCCCTCATTGAAACCGTCCAGAAACTCACTGTCCACAAGTCCTGAAGGCTGCCAGTTTGCATTGCAGTGTACCAGCGAGTAGCGGAGATATTCGCGGTCCTCGGCAAGACGGTCGAAGGATATCAGAATTCTGTCCGGAGTATCGAGCACAGCGATGGCGTCGGCCATATTGTTGCCGTCGAGTCCTACCTGCAGCGTGCGCAGGTTCTCGTCGAAGATACCAGTCATGGTATCCACACGCTGTGCGTGGAGCACAAGGGACAAAAGAGAGACAATCAGTACAAAAGTTTTCCTCATAGCCATTTTATAGGTTCTTTGCCATGCTCGGCAAGGTACTGATTGGCCTGACTGAAATGACGGCAGCCGAAGAACCCCCGGTATGCCGACAGTGGCGACGGATGCGCCGAAGTAAGCACCAGGTGGCGCGAACGGTCGATGAAAGCGCCCTTGCGGATGGCATAGGAGCCCCAAAGGATGAAAACAAGATTATCGCGGCCGTTGTTAAGGGCGGCGATGGCGGCGTCGGTAAACGTCTCCCAGCCGTGCCCCTGGTGCGATCCGGCGCGGTGCGCCTCCACTGTGAGTGTGGAGTTGAGCAGGAGTACGCCCTGACACGCGAGATAAGACAGATCCGTAACAGGCGACGGCGGCAGAGCGACGCCGAGGTCCGACGACATTTCCTTGAAAATATTCAGCAACGACGGCGGAGCATCCACACCCGTGGGAACAGAGAAACACAAACCATGTGCCTGCCCCGGACCATGATACGGATCCTGGCCAAGAATTACCACCTTAGTTTCACTGAAGGGACAGGCATCGAACGCCGCAAAAATGCGCGACGGTGCCGGGAACACCTGCGTGGTGGCGTAACTTGCCTTTACAAAGCGTGTAAGTTCTTGAAAATAGGGCTTGTCCCATTCAGCGGCAAGCGCATCTTTCCATGTCTGTTCAATTCGTACGTTCATAGTATGCTGTAATCATTTGCAAAACTACAAAAAAAATATTACTTTTGCATCGTTAAACGCATCCGTAGTTCAATGGATAGAATGGAGGATTCCGGTTCCTCAGATTAGGGTTCGATTCCCTACGGGTGTACAACAAACCCTCTTTAACTCATTGAGTTTTAGAGGGTTGATTATTTTCAATAAGCAACCAATAAGCACTTTTCAACAAACGGCGCCAATAGCTGTCTGAAATTGAGAGCGTTGCAGGACAACCGAAATTAAGCAATATTTTATGTATCAGTTGTAATGGCCGGAGGCCATAAATTTAGGAAACCCCGGACACTCGCTGTCCTGGGAAGGCAAAGCACTAATATACAGCCCCGGAGGTGGCTGCACCCGTAGTCTATCTGCGTATAATCCCGCCGGGATTGTGCCTCGGATTGATGGCTTTCCGGAGGCACAAGTGCCACCGGTTAGTTAAATTTCTGGCCTCCGGCCATTCCGAAGAGTTTCGCAACATCTACTTTGCTGCAATTTATTTGATTTTGTATTCAATAAAGACGGAATATGTTCTGCCGCGGTCGGATTTGGCTTTGAAGCCAAGCTGCAGTTCGCCTTTGTCGGCGGCTTTGACAGTCATTACCCATGCGTGGGTTTCGCGGTCCTTCTTCCAGTCGCGGAGCCACTCTTCACCGTTGATAATCACCCAGTCGCCTTTCTCGTAAGGCAAAAACTTGAAAGTATAGGTTTGCCCGGATTTCAGTTCACCGTTCATCGGCATGGATTCGATTGCGAAATTGCCGTCCGACGATATATTCGGCAATATATGGATGTTGTCTTTTTTCACTTCACGCAAAAGCTGTGCGAAATCCACTTTCCTGTCCTTCAATATATTCGGGTAATAGTTTCCAAGATTCATAATGCGCAGAACTTTCTCCGGAGCTGCCTCGCCCAAAGCCTCCATATCGGCCGCGGTAGGTTCGGCAACTTTATACTGCACGAGCGTTTTCCAGTTCCCGTTCGTGCCTTTCTTGCGATAGCCAAGGGATAGTTTGCCACCAGTGGAAGGCACGATACTGAAATCATGCCGCGAGCCGGCGGAATTGCTTACCTCGCCATAATCTTTTTCGTTTATAGCGCAGAATTCATAATCTTTCGAGGTAGACAATGCAAAGACATAGTTCTTGCCTACTCTGAGCATCGGTTCAAGAGGAATGCTCAGAACGTCTATTCCCTTAGTCTTATAGCATTTCGGAAGTTCGGGGTCGCTGCCTGTCAAAGACGTTTTCAATAGTTGGCCACCATCGAAGCCAAAATATTTCAGTTCGGGATACAACGGTTTCATACGCAGGAATGTATCGTAATCTATCGGAGTATCAAGCAGTTGATTGGCGCTGTCTTCGGGAAAATGGGTAAAGATAAGCCAGGCCGGGTCCACATGAAACCAGCTATCGTCGTCATCGCTTCTTGTGAATCTGCCATTGTCCACACTCCCGGCGCCCCATGTAGGGTCAACGAAGATACCGCTGTTGTCGTCGGTTAAGACAAACAGCCACGCATGGCCGCTTTCGTCGATTTTGCCATGAATGTCTTTCGATTTCCCGAAAATTATCTGCGTCCGCAGTCCAAGAGGCTCGCCGAGACGATAGAACAGCTCGCAATATCCCTGACACACACCGCGCCTATTATCAAGTGCAGTGTCGGCGTCGTAGATTGTATGGGTTGTGTCGTACGATATGTTGTCGCAGAGCCAACGGTATATTGCGTATGCCTGGTCGTACTTGGAAGTCTTGTCTCCGGCTATCTGCTGTGCAAGATCGCTCCAGTCGTATTTAGTATCATGTACTTCTTTATAACAAATCTGTCCGCGAACGGCAAACGACAGGGCAAACATCAGAATGACAATAAACTTTGTTTTCATGGTCAGTAATATTATAAATTGTAAAAGAGGCTGTACCACGCGGCACAGCCTCTTTATATCGGAATATAATCAGTGAAGAAGAATGCGGGTAGCGGTGGTGTTCACGCGCACAATCACAACACCGTTAGCGGAAATACCGAGAGTGTTGGCGCCAGGCACAAGGTCGTAGCGGCCTATCAGCGTGCCCGCGACATTATACACCTCGGCTACCGAAGCTTCTGCCACCGTAACGGTTACTACGCCGCCTGCAACGGATATCTGCGGTTGGGCGGCTGTTACATCGGTGACACCGGTGGTACCGACAAGTACGCTAACAGGTTCGGACGGTGTGCTGAACACGTCGGGCCCCCATACGCCGTCCTCGTCGAGGGAGTACGACCATGCCGTTACAGTATATACGAATGTGTCGCCTTCAGATGCGTCAAGACCGGTGAATTCGTATGAAGTAACAGGAGTGTCGGTCTTGTATGTACCGATATTGGTCTTTACAGTACCACCGGCATGGATGGTCTGCTCAATATAGATATCGTCGAAGAAAAGCAGTTTGGAAGCTCCGTCGCCGTCAAATTCGATACGTACTGTGGAGGCCGCCGTACCGTTGTCGAACTCGAGGCTGAAGTTCTGGTAGCCCTGCTCGGCAAGCGTGTGCGTCAGCGTCTTGTCGCCGCTGGTAACGCTTACAACATCATCCTTTTCGCCGTAAACATTGAGACGCACGGTAAATTTGCCGCCATCAGCAGAGAGGTCGAGTGCCGGAGAAGCAAGATAAATCTCCTCGCCGTATTTCTTATAGGAATTGTCCAGACCGAACATACCAGCCACAACACGCACGTTAAAATAGTTACTTTGCCAGCCGGGAAGATTGGTTACGTTGTCCATTTCGTCATAGAACGGATAGGGCCAGTCCAGATCACCGGAAGTGATTTTGTCAAAGTCCTCGTGCACCAAAGGAACAACGACATCCTCTTTGGCAACATATTCTTTAGACAGGCCGATGATATAGCCCATAGCGCGGAAAGTGGGTTCCCAGCGGGCAGTGAAACCGTCGATGCTTACATTCTCGGCAGCGAGAGCGACAGGCTGCTCAAGTTCGGAAAGAGGCACATGCACCTTGCGTTCCTCGGATTCTTCGGAAGTATATTTTGCGTTTACACTGCGCACACGGTAGTAATAATCGGTGCCTTTTACAGTGCCCTCCACAGTGAGGGTACATTCCTGGGTAGGCACGTCTTTTACAAGATATGTACGGTTGTCGGCATCGTCGCGCGAGTAAACCGACACGAGGTAGCTCTCGGCCAGGGGGACGGCGTTCCAGCGGGCCGTGAACTGCTCATAGCTTACGTTACGGGGAAAGTGTACGATAGGTGCGGGCAGTGCATAATAGTCCTGCACAATCTCGAAATCGTCGATAAGCCATTCACCGCCCTCGGATGCCATTTCGAGGAATGCGAGATGATTGCCATAGCCGGGATGGCAAAGATCCACTTCATAGGTATTCCATTCGCCGGTTATTTCCAGGACACCGCTGCCGATGGCATTGGTGGTATAGGCGTCGTACAGCTCCACATGTATTTTTGTGAGCTCTTCGTCCTGCGTGAGTTTACGGGCGCGGAAACGGGCGGTGAAATTGCCACCGTCCATGCGAACGTCGGCATACGGGGTGCGGATATATCCCTGTACTGTTTCTGTTCCGAACCAGTCGCTCTGCTCGAATGTCATTACGGCTAAGGCACCGCCAGCCTCATGCAATCCGCGGCCGCCCCATTGTTTGCCGCCGGTTAGTGTATCGTCGATTTTGCCGGAAGCGCTCAGCTCCTCAGCAGCAGGTTCATTTTCAGTACCGTTCACCAGAGCGTTGAAATTCTCCGAAAACGTGGGAACAAGCTCACCGACCGGCTCGGTCTTCGCGGCATACGAAAATACCACGGCGCTCAGTGCAAGTCCGAATGTAATAAGATGCTTTTTCATTTTGATGGTTTATTTGTTTAAATCAAGACACAAATGTACGCAAAAAATCCAGATCTGGAAATTTTATCTTCTAACTTCATATAGTGTTTGGACTGTGCAGACTTCATCATCGTGCAGCAGTAAGCGAAGGGGCGATCATCTTTATTTTCCTTGCAGCCTCAGGACAGAACGGTAACATCGCTTGCCGATTTTTCGGAGGAGGAACAGGATTGGTGTATAGTAGTGCGAGGATGTGGACGATACACGAGGTCGAGACGCCTCCGTTCCATGTTGAGGGCGTTGCTACAGGAGTGGGGAGGTTAGGCTTTTACGAAGACTATGGCGGCGTCTGCAAAACGGGAGCCGGCATCGTAGAGGTCGCGCATAAGGGGCCATGCGTTCAGTGGAACGTCGGCCATCTTTACACGCAGCACGCATTGAATCACGACGTCGCCATTGTCGTCGACTTTGGCGTTGGCCATGAAGATGCCGAGAGAATTTGAAGCGATGCGGTTGAACTCGTTGAGCGAAGTGGTGTCGACCTTATAGCCCTGCGGAACTTTGAATGTGATCAGATGGATGTTCTGAAATGCCGTGGGAAGCATGGCGTCGAGAAGACGCTCGCGTTCGCTGCCTTCGAGTTTCTCGACATATCCGGCAAGACGTCCGAGGGTGACGGAGATATCGTCGCCGAGGTTGTCGACAAGGCCGCTGAAACGGGCTGTGGTGGTGTAGTGCATCTCGTCGCGTCCGGGCAGGAATCCGCGTTCGAGGATTTCATATTCCATCACGCTGTCGGGTCTGACGCCTGTCACGTCGGCACATTCAGCCATCAGGGCCTCACGCAATTCGTCGTCGCGTTCTTTGGCGTCGTAGCCTTTGATACGATAGGGTTTGTTGTCAATACCTAAGTATTTTTCAACGCCGGCAATCCATTCGGCGCGGTCGACGAGGTCTTCTCCAAAGCGTTTGCCGCTGCCGCTGAGACGCACGTCGCGTAACACATGCAGCGCGGCGGGATCGTCGTCGGCGAGCGAGACCGTGAGTTCGGCCTTTACATAGTTTCCGGCGTATTTACGGTCTGGAACGGTGAAATTGTTCACTGGGGAGACTTTGGTCATTTCGCGCAGACGGCCATTGAACCAATGGCCCTGCTCGCCCTGAAACTCGCCTGGCAATTCGCCGGGGGCGATGTTGAAGCCGGGGAACATGAGATAGACGCTGTCGCCTGCACAAGCGACGAAGTTGCTCTGGTCCCATCCCGAAAGTTCGTCAGTCGGAACCTCCTCGCGCGAGTTGACCAATCCGATACCTGTAGCCTCAAGCGGGAAAATCTCAAGGCGTTCCAGCACGTCCTTTAGGAACATGGACAGCAGGAACGAAGAGCCGATCTTATCGTCATCGTCGGCCGTGTGGTTGCAGTAGCGCAATGCCAGATAAGCAGCGTCGGCAATTTCGCGGGGTGTGGCGGAGGGGTGTGACTTCACGAAGTTTCTGGCCATCTTCAGGGCTCGCGAAGGGAGCGGACTGATCTGACGGGTAGATTTCCACAACAGGGCGTCCAGATGGGCGATATACTCCTTGGCCTCGTTGATAATTGGGCCGGAGGATATGCTGTTGTAGATGCCTCCGCGGCGGGTCGTGGTTGCCTGGAAAGTCTGCTCGTCGGGCAGGACATAGTTGTTGAGCACGTTGAGGCGTACAAAGGGCAACTGGCGTTCGGGAAATAGAAATTTGCCGAATGAGACGGCGGGAACGTTGTCGCAGCGCATCCAGGCGTTGATGCAATCCTTCTCGACTGTTCCAAAAACTTTGGGCGCGCCGTTGTAACTGTAGAACTCGGCAGTGAGATCGCGGTCAAGTCTGCCTGTGACCAGGCGGGTCAAGACGGGATAGCGGTCGCTCAACTCGATGTTGAGTCCGCAGACGCCGCCACGTTCTTTCATGTATTCGGTGTAGTAGAAATATTCGATGACGTCGCCGGTCTCGAGAGACGGAATGGCAATTTTGAACGATTTGTTTTTGCCGCCCTTCTTGCCGTCACTGACTTCGAGGGCGGTGGACGGGTCGATTGTTACAATTCTGCCGTCAGACTTATGGATGCGGACTCCGAATGCGTTCTCGACCATGACGTCGAGCACGATACCATAGTCGCGGCGCACTGTGGTGCCTCCGAATTCAAAGTCCGAATAATAGTCGACGGCACTCTGGTCGAGCAGACGCACCATGCTCCGGCGGATGTGGCGCACGATGGTGCGGTTAGTACGGCCGGTGGCGTCGTATATGGTGTTCTGTTCTTCGCGTTTAGTTTCGAAATGGTCCTGACGGGCAATAATCACTGCCGACTGTCTGCGGGCTATGCTGTCGGAGACAGGGGTCGCCGGATTGAAAACACTGTCGTTGCCGAGCGACCAGACTTTCTCGGCGGCTTTTTTGAAGAAACCGTTGTTGATGCCGGCGACAGCGGGGACGGATGAGATTGTAAGAAACAGCGCGCCGACGGCGAGTGCGCGCAAGATAGTTTTTCCGTTCATTGTCATATCATATTGCAAAATTGTCGATTATGTCGAGAGAGGAAAGTATTCGTCATTCGGAAGGTTTGCGGAGCAGTACGAGTGCCGTGTTCGATGCTTTCTCCACATCTTTCACGGCCTCGTTCCATGCGGCGGCTTCGTCGGGTGCGGCATTTTCGCGCCGCTGATATAGAGCGGCCGTGCAACGGACGGTATTGCCGTGTCCGGCGCTGTATGTCACATGGCCTTCAAACCAAGGATTGTCGACTGTGGCGGTGCGTGGGAGTCCGTCGGCTACATAGCCTTGGGGAATTTCAATGAGAATGTCGGATTCGACCGGCAGGAAATCGCTGCAATCGACGGGTAGTCTGCGCTTGCGGGCGTCGACAGTGGCGATCTGAGCCATACGCAGGGGGCGTGGCATGACATAAAGCCGTGAGCGGGCCGAGACAGCCCTCACGGCTTCGTTGTCGCAGATTGAGGCCGCAATTGACGAGGTGTCGGCGTCGTAGGCCGGAGAGGGTAAAAGTTCGGCATTGTCGATGGTGACGCTCTTGCGTCCCTTGGCCAGAAAAGCCGCGAGAACCTGGGAGCGTCGCGTGGCGTTGCTTCCAGACATGATCGACTCGATCATACACCGCCATACGCCGCTCATGTCGTAGCGCATGGGGCCGCGTAGCGCCGTACCGTCGATTTCCATGCTGCCGGTCTGTCGGAGAACGCTTTGGGCGGGACAGGGGGCGCAGACTTTGGCGAGGATAAACGTGTCGCCGTTCTCAATCATGCACTCCTGACCGGCGATAGACGGCGGCACAAATCCACGCGGAGCAAACGAGGTAGTGCCGTCAATGTAAACAATGCTGTCGCCCACGACAGCCGCGGCAATCATATGGTTGGCGGTGCCCAGACCCGGCCGTGCGCTGAATGGCTCCGGAACAGCGCCTTTTGTTCCGACCCAAACACGCCGACCGTCGATGCCGACAGCGCGAAGAAGCGCGCAGATGAGATTGGCTGAACCCTTGCAGTCGCCGTATCGCTTGGCGAATACTTCGGAAGCGGGCGATGGTTTGTGGGCCAGTTCTCCATACTCGATGGCTACATAGCGTATGTTCTCGCGCACCCAGCGGGCGACCGCATCGATACGGGCCAAAGTGTCTGGTCCCGCTTCGGCGGCAAGACGCGCGGCCAGCGCCGCGATTTCGGTGTCCGGCGTGTCGAGCGGCTCGAGTTTGACGCGCAGATAGGCGTAGAGTTCGCTGAGGTCGGCAAACGCGGCATTGATCCGCACCATCGGGATGCAGACGGCGGCTTCGGGCATCATCGGTTCGCGACTGAAGGCCTCCACGCTGTCGACGGTCACAATGACAGTAACATTGCCTTTGGCGTCGACTTCGCGTGTAGTCTTTTCGCGTCCTGTGGCGTTGAGGATGTCAACGGTCACCCTTTCGGCGACTTCGGCGGGAATATGCACGGACACCTGCTCGCGGGCGATGTCATAGAGCGACGATGTCAGCATTATGTCGTCAATAAATTCGGGACTCGCGTACGAAACCTGAAAGCGGGCCTGCGAATTTTTTCCAGGCTTCACCTCGACCGGAAGCAGACATGCGCGTGTTCCGGAGTAGAAGATGTCACCGTCTTCCCATGCGCGGTACTGAGGCTTGCCTCCGGTAGCGCTTGCATTGTCAACCGTGGAGTTGCAGCCGTAGAAAGTCACAAGCAGCCCCATATCGTGGACACGGCGCGCCGTCATGGTATAATCCTGCGATACTTTTGCACCGGAGACACGGCCGTCGCGCGCGTTCAGCCGACATGTCACGGTGCGTTCGGCGATAAAAATATTATCGTCGGACGACGTGGCGCAGACAGCCGTCGCGAGCATTCCCAGGAAAATCAGCAGAACAGAAAAGCGCTTCAAGGACTTAGGATTCAATGGTATTAAAGGCAGATTTAAAAACTTTCAACAATTATTTATCTGCAAACATACGAATAAATTTTAAATTTTTCCACTCTACGAGAAAAAACATTGCAGATGTCAGTAAAAAAACGGAGCGAAAGAGTCACACAAAAAAATCCATTCACAAAGCCCTGCAAGGTATTATAAGTATTTTTCGCGATTTTAAAGGCAGCCGCTACCTATACGCTACTTATAAATGTACCGACCGGTGAGGCTTGCGGGGTTGGCGGCAATTTGGGCCGGGGTGCCGGTGGCTACGATTGTGCCTCCGGCCTCGCCGCCGCCGGGGCCCATGTCTATCACCCAGTCGGCATTACGGATAATATCAAGGTCATGCTCGATGATAACGATTGTGGCTCCCTGGTCTATAAGGTGCCTGAACACACGCAAAAGCGTGCGCACGTCAAGCGGATGCAGACCTATTGACGGTTCGTCGAACACGAAAAGCGAGTCGTGCTGCATGCGCCCCATCTCGGAGGCCAGTTTCAGACGTTGCGCCTCGCCGCCGGACAGCCTTGGCGTGGCCTCACCCAAGGTGAGATAGCCCAGCCCAAGATGCTCGAGTGTGCTCAGACGGGCACTCACGCTGCGGTGGTCGGCCATAAGTCCTATGGCATCGGATATATTTTTTTCCATAAGACGCGGCAGCGCGAAACTTTCCCCGGCTTTGTTGGTGAGCCGCACGGAATATGCCTCTCTGGCATAACGCGACCCGCGGCACTCCGGGCACGGAATGTCCACATCCGGCAAAAACTGCACATCAAGATTAACGGTACCTGTGCCGTCGCACACGGGGCAACGCAGGCTGCCGGTATTATAGGAGAAATCTCCGGCCTTGTAACCAGCATCCTTGGCGGCTGTGGTTTTTGCGTAAATCTTGCGCAGATCGTCGTGGATATTTGCATAAGTGGCTACGGTGGAGCGCACGTTGGCGCCTATCGGGGTTGAATCTATAAGTTTCACGTTGGCGATTCCGTCGGCATCGATGCTCCGCACCGTCGGCGGCAGACACCGTCCGTTTGTCAGTGCCTGCAGACCTGCCACAAGACTCTCCAGCACCATCGTTGTCTTTCCCGAACCAGAGACACCGGTAATAACCGTCATGCGCCCTTTCGGAATAGCCACATCGAGAGGCTTAACGGTGTGGACGGCATTCGTCTGCATCCGTATGGCACCCCCGGCAAAAATCTCATCAAACGGCACGTCGGGTAGTATGCGGTTCTCGGCCTTACCGGCCAAAAACAGTCCTATCAGCGACTTCGGATTATCCTCAATATCGGATATGGTGCCCATGGCAATCACATTGCCGCCGCTGCTTCCGGCGCCCGGCCCCATTTCTATCACCCAGTCGGCATCGCGAAGTATTTCAACGTCGTGGTCGACAAGAACAACGGAATTTCCGTCGCGCACAAGGTCGTGCATAACACCCTTAAGGCCTTCGATATTCGCTGGATGCAGACCTATCGAAGGCTCGTCGAGCACATACAGCACTCCGGTTGTACGATTGCGCACCACGCGGGCAAGCTGCATGCGTTGGCGCTCTCCCGTGGAAAGCGTGGAGGCAGTACGGTCCAGCGTTAAGTACGACAGTCCCAGATCCATCAGCCTCCGGGCCGCCACATCGAAAGATTCCACAATAGCCACCGCCATAGACCGCATATCCTCCGGAAGTTTGTCGGGCACAGAATCCACCCACTGCAGGCATTCACCGAGAGTCATCTCACAAACTTGGTCGAGGCTCTTCCCGCCGATGCGCGGAGCACGTGCAGCTTCCGAAAGGCGCGTGCCGTGGCAGGCGGGGCACACATCAGCATGCAGGAATTTTTCCACGCGCTTCATACCCTTGTCGTCCTTCACCTTCGATAGAGCATTCAGAACGGAATTTTCCGGGCTGTAATATGTAAAGTCGAGAGGTACCGCCATACCTCCGTTCTTGGGTTTGTATAGTATATGGTGCTTCTCCATCGGACTGTTGAACACGATGTCGCGTTCTTTGGCGGTAAGGTCCTTGAAGGGCACATCGGTGCGCACGCCCATTGTACCGACAACATCGCTCATAAGCGACCACATCAGCGAATTCCACGGTGCCACGGCACCTTGCACGATACTCAGATTCTCGTCGGGCACAAGCGTCGCGAAGTCAACGTTCATCACAGTGCCTGTACCTCCGCATTTCTTGCAGGCACCGGAACTGTTAAACGAGAGGTTCTCGGCCGATGGCGCATAGAAATGATTCCCGCAGGCCTCGCAGACAAGTTCTTTCTCGGCGGCGACGTCTATCGTAGGCTTATGATAATGTCCGCATTTGGGACAACAGTGTTCCGCCAGACGAGAGAACATAAGGCGCAGACTGTTCAACAGTTCGGTACCGGTACCAAAGGTAGAGCGTATACCGGGGACGGCCGGGCGCTGGTGCAAGGCAATTGCAGCAGGAACATACAGCACCTCGTCGACCTGCGCCGTCTGCGACATTGCAATCTTATAGCGGATAAAAGTCGACAGCGATTCCAGATAGCGTCGCGAGCCCTCGGCATACAGCACACCAAGGGCGAGCGACGATTTGCCCGAGCCAGATACTCCCGCAATGGCCGTAATGCAGTTCAAAGGAACGTCTACGTCAACATTCCTGAGATTATGCACACGAGCCCCGCGCACAATTATCTGTGCCGGAGCCTCGTGCCGGATATCCGGTTTAAATTTATCAGTCAGCGCCATCCCATAAACATCTTCACCACCTCGGGATCGTGATGGTCGAAGAACAGACTCTTGCCGATATCGAGCTTTGCTATTTCGTCCATATCATCGGCAGACAACTCGAAGTCCAGAATATTGATATTCTGCTCCATACGCTCTATATGGGTGGATTTGGGAATGATAATAACATCGCGCTGCAGCAGCCAGCGGAGCGCAACCTGGGCGACGGATTTACCATATTTTTTACCGATAGCCTCAAGCACGGGATTGGAGAAGAAGTTGTTGCGGCCTTCGGCGAGAGGCGCCCATGCCATCATGTGCGTGCCGAACTCCTTCATATACTTCTGCGGCATGATTTCCTGGTCGAAAACATGCGTCTCAACCTGATTCACCATCGGCGCAATCTCAACGTTGCTCGCAAGGTCGATAAAGTGGTCGGGGTAGAAGTTGCTCACGCCGATAGCGCGGAGTTTGCCTTCCTTATATGCGGCCTCGAGAGCACGGTAGGCGCCATAGCGGTCGCAGAAGGGCTGGTGCAGCAGCATAAGGTCGATATAGTCCGTCCCGAGCTTGCGGAGACTCTCGTCAATCGAAGCCTTTGCCTTTTCGTAGCCATAGTTGGAAATCCATATTTTGGATACGAGGAACAGCTCGTCGCGCGCAATACCGCTCTTTGCCACGGCAGCGCCTACGCCTTCTTCGTTATGGTAAGCCTGCGCAGTGTCTATCATACGGTAACCCACTTTAAGGGCATCGCTTACACACCGTTCACACTCGGCGGGTTCTACCTGATACACGCCATATCCTATCTGCGGCATAACAACGCCGTTGCTCAATGTAACTGTTTTCATCTTTTTTTCCTGTTATGTTAGTTTTTCTCTGCAACAAAATTAACAACGTACCGTCGAAAAAGTGTTGGACGAAATGCGGATTTTACAGCCAATAATACCGATTGGCATCATGATGCAAGCCTGTGGCCGGCATACAGCATCACAAATCCGGCGGCGACACTCGCCAGCAGGTAGCCGAAAGCCATCAGGGCATGCGTTGCAGAGTGAGTAAAAAGAAGGTAGTTCTCGTTAATGAACGTAGAGAACGTTGTAAACCCGCCGCAGAAACCTACTGTAAGCAGCATCCGCAGTTCGGGATTCAGCAACGCGCCGCGGTCGAAAATTCCGTACAGCAGTCCGATGATAAAGCACCCAGCCACATTCACCGCAAATGTGCCCCAGGGAAACAATGCCTGCGGAACCAGCGACTGAATCCAGCGGCTGCAAAGAAAGCGGCAGGCACCGCCCAGTCCGCTGCCGATAAAAACCGCCAAAACACTAATCCAGCTCATAATTCAACAATTGAACGGGTAATTTCATTTTGAACAGTTTGTTCATTCTCGGGTCTCCTTTCAGTTATTCTTGACAATATTTAATAACTCACGGTATTTTCCTATGCAAAGGTAACGATTTTCCTTAAATAAATCCGTTTTTTAGCATCTGTGGTGGCAAAATGTCGCGGTTTTTCCCTAATTTTGCAAAAGCTAATTTAAAACGCGTATACCATAAAATGAGAAAATGGCGCATTGAGGACAGCGAGGAGCTGTACAACATCCCCGGATGGGGCCGTAACTATTTCTCCGTTAACGAGAAAGGACATGTAATTGTGACGCCGCGACAGGATTGTGCCGCAGTCGACCTCAAAGATGTGATGGACGAACTGCAGATACGCGACGTTTCCGCTCCCGTTCTTCTACGTTTTCCCGACATCCTCGACAACCGTATCGAAAAGATTTCCAACTGTTTCAAGGAAGCATCGAAGCAATATAACTACCAGGCGCAGAACTATATGATATACCCCATCAAGGTAAATCAGATGCGCCAGGTGGTAGAGGAAATCGTCAGCTACGGCAAAAAATTCAATATCGGTCTGGAAGCCGGCTCCAAACCCGAGCTTCATGCCGTGCTCGCCACTAATATAGACGAGAACGCCCTGATTATCTGCAACGGTTACAAGGATGTGAACTACATCGAACTGGCACTGTTGGCACAGAAGATGGGTCGCCGAATATATCTGGTGGTAGAGAAGCTGAACGAGCTTCGCATGATTGCCGATATTGCCAAACGTCTTAAGGTGCGTCCCAACGTGGGTATACGCATAAAACTATCGCAGACGGGCAGCGGAAAATGGAGCGAGAGCGGCGGCGACCAAAGCAAATTCGGCCTTAACTCCTCTGAACTCCTCGAAGCAATCGATTTCCTCGATCGCCGCGACATGAAAGACTGCCTCAAACTGATACATTTCCACATAGGTAGCCAGATTAACAAGATACGCGTTATCAAGAATGCGCTGCGCGAGGCCACACAGTTCTTCGTGCAGCTGTCCAAACTCGGTTTCGACATCGATTTCATCGACATAGGCGGCGGCCTCGGAGTAGATTATGACGGCACCCGCAGTTCATCCAGCGAAAGCTCCATGAACTACTCCATCCGCGAATATGCCAACGATGCCGTATCGGCAGTGGTGGACGTATGCACCAAAAACGGTCTGCGCCAGCCTAATATAATCACCGAAAGCGGCCGTTCGCTCACAGCCCATCATTCTGTGCTGATTTTCGAAGTGCTCGAGACAACACAGTTGCCAATATGGAAGGACAGCGAAGAAATTGATACCGAAGCACACGAACTGGCACGCGAACTATACGATATATGGGACCGTCTCGACAGCGCGCGCCTGTTCGAGAGCTGGCACGACGCACTGCAGATACGCGAGGAAGCTCTGGATCTTTTCAGCCTTGGGATGCTCGACCTGAAGACACGCGCACAGATCGAAAAACTGTTCTGGAGCATCGCTCGCGAGGTGGGTGAGATTGCCTCCTCCATGAAGCACACTCCCGAAGACCTGCGCAAGATTGCCAAGATGCTGCCCGACAAATACTTCTGCAACTTCTCCCTGTTCCAAAGCCTGCCCGACTCATGGGCCATCGACCAACTGTTTCCTATAGTGCCTATCTCGCGCCTTGACGAGAAGCCCACGAAGATGTGCACAATACAGGACATCACATGCGACTCCGACGGCAAAATAGCCAACTTTATTTCACCAGCCGGCACCGCATCGTCGCTGCCCGTGCATGCGCTGCGCCAAGGCGAAAGCTATTACATCGGCGTGTTCCTCGTGGGCGCATATCAGGAAATACTCGGCGACATGCACAACTTGTTCGGCGACACAAATGCCGTGCACATAAGCGTTTACAAGGACCATTACGAGATCGACCAGATTATAGAAGGCGAATCCGTCGACGAGGTGCTGGACTATGTTCAGTACAACCCCAAGAAATTGGTGCGCAACCTCGAGACATGGGTAACAGCCTCCATGAAAGCCGGGACAATAACCCCCGAAGAAGGCCGCGACTTCATCAGTACTTATCGTTCGGGCCTGTTCGGCTACACATATCTGGAGTAACCGCACACAGCCATGCGCTTTTTCATGACACTGGCCTACCGCGGCGAGGCTTTCCACGGTTGGCAGATACAACCCGGCGACGTGAGCGTGCAGGAAGTGATTGAAAAAGCCCTGTCTACGCTCGCTCGCAAGCCAGTGGCACTCACCGGCGCCGGCCGAACCGACGCCGGAGTGAACGCACACCGCATGACGGCGCACTTCGACTGGCCATGCGTGCCCGATGCAAACATGCTGCGCGCGCTCAACAGCCTGTGCGGCCACGACATTGCCATTTACGATATACGCCGCGTTGCCGACAACGCCCACGCGCGTTTCGACGCCACCGCTCGCACATACCGCTATTTTGTTACCACGTCAAAGAATCCTTTCGCCCGCGAACTCGCATGGAAAGCGCCCGCAACTCTCGATTTCGAGGCAATGAACCGGGCAGCGGCGATGCTGATCGGCAAACGCGACTTCACATCCTTCGCCAAACTGCATTCTGACGCCCGCACAAATATATGCGACCTTCGCAAAGCCGCGTGGCACCGTATCGATACCGATTCGTGGTATTTCGAAATCACAGCCGACCGTTTTCTGCGCAACATGGTGCGCGCCGTTGTCGGTACCCTGGCAGACGTAGGCCGCGGCAAAATGGCACCGGAGGCCATTATGGACATCCTTGCACACAAGAACCGTTGCGCGGCAGGCACATCCATGCCCGCAGGCGCGCTCTTCCTGTGGAACGTGGAATATCCGGAATCCATATTCCGTACAAACTGACACCACCTCTTGTTTTAACCTTTGTTTCTGCAATATAGCGCATTGGTATTCGTTAGATATATAATGCAACGTATCCTCTCCATATTATTTTTACTCGTACTGGCATCCTCGGCCCGCGCCGTATCGCCCGAAGCGATGCGCGCCGAAGCCGAATCCACGCCTACTATCCAGCGGAACCCCTATCGAGGCTATTCCTGGCGCGTAGACGAGGATGGCGATACAGTTCTTGTGGTGTTTCTGCGCGATGTTACCGTATTTCCGCCAATGAAATTCAAGAACAAGAAGCAGGAGGAATTCTACTGGCGTACTGTGCGAGATGTAAAGCTCACTCTGCCATACGCCAAACTGATTGCCGAAACCATTGTAGAGACTTACGAGTATATCGAAACCTTCGCCACGCAGAAAGAGCGCGAGGACTATCTAAAGAAAATGGAATCGTCCATATTCAATCAGTACAAACCTGTGCTGAAGCGTTTCTCCAAGCGCCAGGCAAAGGTCCTTATAAAACTGATCCAGCGCGAAACACACCAAAGCAGCTACGACATTGTCAAGGCATTTATGGGCACATTCCGCGCCACCTTCTGGCAGGGCTTTGGCAAACTCTTCGGTGTGAGCCTGAAAAGTTCCTACAAACCCGAAAAAGACAAAAACGACGCGCTGCTGGAGCGTATAGCCCGCTGCGTGGAACAAGGAACAATCTGACGCGCTGATGTATCCGCTCTACCAGTCGTATCTCCTGCTCGAAAAAGGCCTATCCGAAAACTCGCGCCTGGCCTACATATCCGATCTGGAACGTTTCGAGCAGTGGCTCGGTCCCGACCTTAATGCGGCCGACGCGACAGTGGACCAGATTCACAGTTTCCTGCGCGATCTCCACGACACCGGCATAGCTCTACGCTCGCAGGTTCGCATAATTTCGGGCCTACGCTCGTTCTTCCGATGGCTCAACTACGAGGACCTGCGACAGGACAATCCTATGCAGCTTATCGATACGCCCTCGCCCGGACGCCACCTTCCGGAGGTACTTACAATAGACGAAGTCAACGCTCTCATTTTCTGCGCCGACACTGGCGACCTTTTGGGCCTGCGCAACCGCGCCATGCTCGAACTGCTCTACGGCTCAGGCCTGCGCGTGAGCGAGCTCTGCAATCTGGAACGGCGCCGTGTGAATCTCGACGAAAGCTACCTCTCCGTAACCGGAAAAGGCAGCAAGGAGCGCATGGTGCCCATGAGCCAGGACGCAGTGGAACAGATAACGCTATATCTTGCCGAACGCGAACGTCTTCAGCGCGACCCGGCGCCAGGAGAGGCCGACTTTCTGTTCCTTAACAACCGGGGGCGCCATCTTTCGCGCGTTATGGTATTCTACATCGTGCGCGACGCCGCCGAAGCCGCAGGAATAAAAAAGACCATCTCACCACATACATTACGACACTCCTTTGCCACGCATCTTCTGGAAGGAGGTGCCAATCTTCGCGCCATACAGCAGATGTTGGGCCACGAATCCATCGCCACAACCGAGATATACCTCCACCTCGACAGCTCCCGCCTCCGCGAAGAAATCCTCCTCCACCATCCCCGCAACAAGAAAGGTTAAGGTCGAAGTAATCAGCATAATAAAATCCCGCCGACTGATGCCGACGGGATTTATTTCGTAATGGATTCTTTATTTTCTTACACGTAACGATTTGGAAACTTCTACCGTGCCGTCGTCGTACAACGTTTTGCAAATAACCATACCGTTATATGATTCAGGAACACTGAGGCCCTGCATATTGTAGTACGCACGGGAAACAATTTCTTTTTCAGTTCCTACCTTGTTCACACCCACGTTACCGTAGTAAACTATCGGGCTGCGCAGTTCCTTGCCTTCTTCGTTGATATAAACAGTCTGCACGCCGCAGCCGTTCTCGGGCAACTCGAAGTTAAAGTAAACCGTATGATAGTTTTTGTAAACAAAAATCATATTGTTGTCGTACAGTTCATAGGGAATATTGACTGTGCTCTCAGTCAGACCGAGATAAGGATATTCCTCGGGGGTAAAGGTAAAGATCTTGTTATCGATATATACTGAATAGGACAGTTTATCCTTCTCCAGCAGATTGCCGTCCTCGTCATAGTCGGGAATGTTGAAATCCATCATACCCACTTCAAAATAATCGTCGAACGGAGTTACCGTAAACGAGTAGGGCTCGGCTGGAGGCGTGTTGATGTCGCGGTTCTGTTTATTGATCCACACTTCTTCGTACAATGTCAGAAGATAATAATCGTCCGGCATAGAGCAGATGGCATAACCGTCCTGCAGGGTAAGCGCCTTGGCAGTGGAATCGTAGTTGAAAACGACTTCTTCTGTGGGATTGCCGCGAAGTGTATCTTCCGCGGGGTCGTACTCTACTGTAGATCCCCAGATATACGAGAAATATAATATGGACTCATTATAACCCAGATAAGTACCGGAAGGTATCGTCACTTTGCCGTCGGAAATCTTGGCTTTCACCCATCCGTTCTGAATGCCTCGGTCAATACCCTGGATATACATATCGTCGCCATCAAGCACAACATTAATAAGCGCGTTTTCGTACGGGTCGGTATAAGCCCATCTCTCCACTGGAGCATCCTTGGGAGGAAATACACCGTTTACAGGCTCACGTTCCTCCAATACAATATTCCTTTCGCCATAGCCAAGCCATGCGTAGCCTACCTCTCCGGTCGGATTTCCATCAATGTCGGCAAGTTCACCGTACGTGGCAAGACCAAGGAGCAGTTTAGGATTCTCTGCTTCGTAGCCTTTCTCTGTCTTTTTCAGCACATATTTCATGTCGTCGGCAGCAACGTATGTTGAACCAGCCTCGTCTGTTATCATAACCATAGGGATGAGGTAGATCCTCACCCAATCGTCCTCCCAATCATCATATTCGTCATATATGAACTGCGGACCTTCTATAACTATAGAACCTTCCGCATCATAGGAAGCCTTGACATAGCTCAGCAATGTAAAATCGGACATAGGATTGGAGAGCCATACATTTCCGTCTTCCGCTACATAAACCTTCTCTACGACAGAGCCTTTGATATCACTTTTGGACACGCCTTCATAATAATCGTGCTTGAACGATTCGCTATTGCGGCTAAAGAATTTTTTCTCTCCGGCAGGAATCTCAAAGACAATTTCAGAATCCAGATCAGGAGCAGGAACTGCCTTGCACACCTTGCGTAAAGGTTGTGGGGACTGTGCAAACAGCGACGAGGCAGCCATAAGAGTGGCCGCCATTAAAAGTAGTAAATTTCTAACCATGTTTTAAATGATTGTTTTGAAAGGTCCAATTTTTATCCGGCGAATGAAAGCGCCGGACCTCTTTAGCGCAATTTTCGCAAATGTTTTGCAGCAAAATTAGCTTTTTCACTTTAAGTTTCCAAAAAAAATCGCAAATCTCAATCAATTGTCAACCATTTGTAAACTATATGACACAATAAAAAACGGGAAACCGCATAATATGCAGCCTCCCGTTTACAATCGTTTGATTATTCTCAATCCCTTAGACGCGCGGCGGCTTCGAGGCACATGCGAGCGTTGTGATAAGGGCATTTCCAGAAACCGGCCTTGTCGTCGCGGCGGTTAACGGTGCCGTCGGGAAGGCGGCTCCAGTACCATTCGCCGTTCTCGTGGTCAACGATATTGGCGTCGATATAGCTCCAGCTTTCCTGCGCCTTGTACCATTGGTTTTCCATGCCGTGAAAGCGGGCGAGATAAATCTGACCGATAACGTTCTCGGCCTGTACCCACCAGTGCTTTTCGTCGTCGTAATGGCCGTTTGCGTGGCGCTCGTATAACATCGAACCGTCGTAGCATCGCCCCTGTAGGGCCGCCAGAGCCACTTTTCGGGTTACTTCGGTAGTCCGGGCGAGCAAGCAGGCATCGCCTATCACCTGCGCGGCTTCCAGCATAAGCCAGGATGCCTCTATATCGTGGCCGTAGGAAATGTCGCCGTCCACACGCCGAAAATCGTCATCAAAAAACAGTCCTAAATGATACGTTTTCGGGTCTACGATTACGTCGTTGAACAGAGCAAGCAACGACGCTGTCGCCTCGCGGCACTCCTCCGTGGGCCATACGCGCAGAAGATTGGTATATGCCTCCAGAATATGCAGATGCGTGTTCATCGTCTTGGACGAATTGAGGTCTTTGTCGCTCAGACGCATGTCAGCTATGGGTTGCCAGTCGCGCTGAGCTGCCTCGAAGTAGCCTCGGCGCTCCCTGTCGCGGCTATGCTCCTCTATACAGCGGAACAGCTCCACGGCAGTGTCGAGCGCCTGACGATCTCCGGTAAGGCGCACATATTCGCTAAGGCCGTAGATTGTGAAGGCTATGGCATAGAACTGCTTCTTGGTGTCGGCAGGTGTGCCGTCGGCCTTGACAGACCAGTACACGCCCCCGAAATCGGGGTCGATGAAATATTTCAGAATATATTTTGCCTGGCAATCTGCGGCAATTTCGTATGTTTTATCACCAGTAGCACGTGCCGCTGCAGCGAAAGTCCACAGAATGCGGGCGTTAAGGATAGCTCCGCGGTCGGCACCGGCATCAAGCACATCATTGCCGTCGCGTCGGCCGTAATAACCGCCGGCAGGGTCGTCCATCTTGTCGATCCAATACGGAAGTATATTCTGAGTGAGATTTCCGATGAGCGAATCCGCGAAGGCCAGACGTTCTTCTCTTCTCATTGTTGTCAACAGTATCAGTTGTTTATATTATCAAAATTCTCTGCCACATCCTTTGCCTCCTCGGTGGATGCGTCCACGGCGGCACGGCGCTTTTTCAGAGATTCTGCAATCTCGTTCACACGGGCAGTAGTGAGCGGATAGTAGCATACCACGAATACGGCCAGGGCTGCCACACAGGCGGGAATGAAAGTCATCAACGCCCACAGACAGCTGATAGCTTCGGGCGTCTGCTGCACGGCGGTATCACTGCCGGCCACATAGCCGCATGCACTCAGCAACCACAGCACTGCCGCGCCGCCTATGGCACCTCCGAACTTCTGCGCCATCGACGACGACGAGAAAATCAGACCGGTGGATGCCGTGTGGAAACGTTCCTCGCTATAGTCGGCCACATCTGCATACATAGACCATATCAGCGGCGACATCACGCCGGTGAGGATGGATATGCAGATCTGGAACACAAGCATCATGAAGAAGCCTACCGAGCTTACGGGCAGGAAGAAGAAACCTATGCTCAGAACCACAAGAAGAAGGTTCACGAGTATGAAGGTTGTCTTTTTGCCAAGGCGCGAGGCGATGGGTACCGTAAGAGCCACGCCCACCATGTTGGCCACCTCGCCGATACTCAGGAACAGGCCCGAATAGAACAGTACCGACAGGCCAAAAAGCCACATGCTTGCGTCGGCACCGATTACGTCGGCGAAGAAATATGCCACAGTGGCGCCGCGCACGGTATTGAACAGATTAAAGCAGAGTGCCGCGCCTATAAGTAGCCACCAGGGGCTATTTTTAAGCAGAGCCTTGAAATCGCTGCCGATGCTCACGACGCTCTTGGAGTGAACCACCTCGCGCGTCATGGCAAAGCACAGCAGGAACAGCAGCAGGCAGGCACCGGCGATAACGCACATGGAAACCTGCCAGCTTGTTGTGGCGGTCATGCCGAAGTCCTTGCCGAAAAGATCGCACAGAGGCTCCCATGCGGCCAAAGCGATGAACGAGCCGCCATAGGCAAAGAACATGCGGTACGACGAGAACACCGTCTTTTCCTTGGAATCGGCGGTTATCACGCCGAGCATGGCACCGTAAGGAACGTTGATACCCGTATATACGGTCATCATAAGGATATATGTAATATAAGCCCATACAAGTTTGCCGGCATACGCAAAATCCGGAGTGGTGAACAGCAGGACTCCACATACGGCGAAAGGTATGCTGAACCACAGCAGATATGGACGGTATTTGCCCATGCGCGTATCTGTGCGGTCGGCTATCACACCCATCATGGGATCAGAGACAGCATCCCAGATGCGCGTTATCATTACAAGCACACCGGCGTCGAGCAGACTGAGGCCAAACACATTGGAGTAGAAGAACGGCAGATAGTAGCTGAAAATCTTCCAGAACATCGACGAGGCCATGTCGCCGAAGCCATATCCTATTTTTCGTTTTAACGATGCCATAAATTCAAGGTGATAAGACGGGTTGTATGCAATGCTCAGTCGACACCGAGCGCCAGGTTGGCGTCGATAAGCTTGTTGAGGGTTATAACTGATTCTCCTGTTGTGAGGCCGTCCTGAGGTGTATTCATGCAGTAGTCCACAAGGCGGTCGATAGTACTGGTAGCCACGTGCATGCGTGTATCCGACGAAGCGTAGTAAATGAATACCTTGCCGTCCTCGTCGGCAATCCAGCCGTTGGAGAAAAGAACGTTCATAACGTCGCCGATATACTCGTCGCCCACAGGCGCCATAAAGTATCCGCCGGGCGATGCAATCTTGCGCCAGGGCTCGTCGAGGGCTGTCATGTACATATACAGCACATAGCGCAGGCCCGAAGCGCAGGCCCGTACGCCGTGGGCCAGATGGAGCCATCCTTTGGGTGTCTTGATGGGATGGGGCCCCTCTCCGTTCTTCACTTCCTTGATGGTGTGGTAGTAACGGGCATCTATAATAATCTCCTTGTCCACAACAGCGTTGGTGATATCGTCCACAAGCGCCCAGCCTATGCCGCCACCGTTGCCTGTGTCGATAAAACCATCCTGCGGGCGGGTGTAGAGGGCATATTTACCGTTCACGAACTCGGGATGAAGCACAACGTTACGCTGCTGGCTCTTGCATTGCAGATCGGGCAGACGCTCCCAGTTCACAAGGTCTTTTGTGCGTGCGATGCCGCAACTTGCCGTTGCAGCCGAGAGGTTGCCGGGGCAGCTGTCGTCGTGGCGCTCGGCACAGAACAGACCGTAGATATATCCGTCCTCATGTGCAGTAAGGCGCATGTCGTAGATATTGGTGGCGGGGATAACATCCTCAGGCATGGTTACGGGATGGTCCCAGAAGCGGAAGTTGTCTACACCGTTGGGACTTTCGGCCACGGCAAAGAACGACTTGCGGTCGTAACCTTCCACACGCACCATAACGATGTATTTTCCCTTCCATTTCATTGCTCCGGAGTTAAGCGTGGCATTAACGCCTATACGCTCCATGAAATAGGGATTGGTTTCGGGGTTGAAGTCGTATTTCCAGAAAGGAGGAACGCTTTCGGCGGTTATTATGGGATATCTGTAACGTTCGAAAATACCGTTGCCTTCAATCGGTTCGTTCTTACGGGTAATAACTTTCTCGTATTCGTCAAGGACAAAAGCCTTGCGTTTTTCAAAAATATCGTTAGTGCTCATTTTACAAAGACAGTGGTGGGGTTGTTGTGGAATTCTTTAAAATCGCTCTCTGCTGCATGACCCGGATAAGGGGCATAAAAATGTTCGGGCTTGTCGCTGGCATTGCGCCATACGGTAACATAAGCCACGGGATGATTCTGGATAACCGGAAGAAGAACGCGGGTATACCAGTTGGGGATTACGACAGACTCGCAGCCCGTTTCGGTGAATGCGGCAATCTTGCCGCGGGCAGCGGCTTCGGCAGCGGCTACAGTAAGCGTGGCATTGGCATCGTTGGTGTAAGTTTCCGTGCCGTTCTCGCCGCCGAAGTGGTAGACATCGGCACCGAGAATATCTACATATTCATCGCCGGGATAACGTTCCATGTATTTTTCCGCACTGTCGCAGCGGTCGGGGGAATAGGCCCACAGAACGTTGTCCACGCCGTTGCGGTCGAAATTCTCGCGCATAATGGTCCAGAGTCTTTTGTAATCGTCGGTGCTGCACAGGTCTCGTCCCCACCAGAACCACGAGCCGGTATGCTCGTGCCAGGGGCGGAAGATTACGCCGATGCGGTCGCCGTTGTCTCGCGTGAGCGACAGGAAGAACTTGGCGAGCCTGTCCAACTGCGCATTGTAGGCTGCGATTCCTTCGGGAGTGGCCACCATGCGGTTCACAATCAGCGAATCTGCAGTTGTCCAACTGTCCTTGTGCGTCAGAGGGTCCCACAGATGCCAGCTGAAGGTATTTATGCCGCCGCGGGCGTCCTGTGCTTTCACTTCGGCGCGCATACGCTCGAAAGGCACGCCGTCGAGGTTGTTCACCGAATCCGATTCGAGGGCACCGAGATCCCAGCTCATTACGGCGGGATATTCACCGGTAACTGCAAGCACGTCGGACCGTCCTTCGTCCAGACGCCAGTCGTGGCCGTAGACGGGGTCGTCGTGGTGGCCGAACAGCACATTCTTTTCGGCTACTGCACTTTCCAGGCGCTGGCGCAGATCGTCGGCGGGAGTGGTTGTCTTCACTTCTTTGCGGGCACAGGATACGAGCGATGCCGCTGCAAGGGCTATGATAGCGATTTTTTTCATCGTTTATTATTTCAGACTGGGCATGTCGCCGCGGTTGATAACGTAGGAACTTCCGAGTACGGCCTTGAGCGATTCAACAGTATTGCCGAAACCGTCGGTGGTGGCATTGCCTTTGTGCTGGTCGTAGGTATACCACAGATTGAACCACGACCAGTGAGCGCCGTCGGCGAAGCATTTATCGGGATTCTGTATGCGGCCGGTCTCGCTGAGAGTAACCAGGCGCTTGCCGCCCGTCATATTAACGAGGGCGTCGTAAGCGGTCTTCTGCGAACTGTCGTTGTCGGCATAGATATCCACGCCAACCACGTCGCACCAGTCGTTGCCGGGATAGGAGGCGGCCATGCGGTCGTAGTAGCCTTCCTCGCACTGTGCCGTCCATACCCAGATAAGGTTGTTGAGGCCGTGGTGATTCACAAGGCGATCGTACATAAGTTTCCAGAGTTCTTTTGTGGGTTCGTCGCCGTAGCGGCCCCACCAGAACCATGCGCCGTTGTATTTATAGCTGCCAGCGGCTTCGTGAAGCGGGCGCCACAGAACGGGAATGCCTGCATCCTGGAGTAGTTTCAGATAACCGGCCACCTTGTCGATGTCGGCCAGAATGCACTCGTGCTGCCATGTGCCTTCTTTCAATGCCTCGCGGATATCGAAGTTCGTACCAGAGCCACCGTTTGCAGGTTTGATGCTGGAATCGTAGCGGTCGTATTTCTTGCTGTCGTATGCCTCCTTGTCTGTTGGGACACGCCAGTGCCACATATAGCTCACCAGACCGTTAGCGGCCCACTGCTCCTTAGCGGGGTTGATATCAGAATAGTCAATCCAGTTTTGGCCGCTTTCGGGCAGGTGGATAAAGTCGTAGCCGGTTATGGCCACGTCCTTGCCTGTAACTTTCTTTATCCAGCCGGCGAAATCGTTGTTGTTGTTCACGTTTGCCATTGCACCGGAAAGAATCTTCTTGCCGTGCTGCTCAACAAGGAACTTATAGACGTTCTGAGCCTCCTTGGTGGCTTTTTCGTTCAGCAGGGGCAGGAAATCAGGAGTAACAGGGTCGGGATTAACGGGTTCGCTACCTTCGGAAGTTTTGAATTTAAGATTCAGAGCCGGAGCATAAGACGAGGTTCCACGACCAAAAACAGCATCGGCAGGAATTGCAAGCTCATACTCGGTGGATTTGCGGAGCGATACCGCAATGTCTATGGTGTTTCCGTCCTTCACCGTGGCGCTCACACTGGAGCCGTTAAGGGTGATGGCGGCACTATGATTCAGAATTATGTCGGTGGTATATGTTACCGTAATTGCTTTGGTCTCCGGATCGATTTCGGCGCCTTCTGCGACAGATACACTGCTGATTTCAGTTTTAGCTGTCGGTTCGTCCTCGCTTTTATCGCTGCAGGATGTTATGTTCATGCAAAGTGCCGCGCATGCTGCTAACGACAGTATTTTGCTGTATATCTTCATTTTGATTTATCTTGAGGGAATTTACCTTGTAGATTGTAGTTTCTTTTGGAATCCTATAGAGAAAAGAACGTGGGCTGCGGGACAGCTGCGTCCGCAGCCCACGCGCTGTTGCATTATTCGATTGTTACTTTGGTCAGTGTGTAGTTCGCACCGGTGATTATAAGACCGCCGTTGCTTACGAGATCGTTTACAACATATTCGTCGAGCACTACTTCAAGCGGGCTTGCGGGAGTATCGTACTGTGCGGGGATCGGTCCGCCGATATTACCCCAGTCCTGACCATGACGAAGCGAGAGACAGAACCACGCGTCGGAAAGATCGGTCTGATTGAGATACAGGCGCATTATCTGACCGGGCTTCACGCTGCTCCAGTCGTAGCCTCCCCACGCAAGATCCTGATTGCCGCCCCAGCTGCCGCTGTCCCATGAGCCGCTCCAGATGGTGGTCTCGAGCGAGATTTCCCATTCAATGGTAATCTTGCCTACGGTGCAATTCTTACCCTGGATTATGATGGCTCTGTCGTGATCGTCGCTCTTCGAAAAGAATTCGAGCGCCTCGGCTGTGAGGGTAAATTCAATCTTAGTGGAGCCAGCTGCGGGTTCGAGGATGATGTACTGACCCCATTTTGCGTCGTTGAGTTGCAACTGGGTGTCGTTCGTAGGCTCGGTGTAGAACACCAATTTAGCGCCTGCTGGCACACCGTCGAGCTGAGCGTGTGTAATGTAGATACGAGGTTCGTCCCATGAGCCGATGGTGATGGGCGAACTGAGTAGCACGCGTTCCTGATGGGTAGCCGGTATTACATCATAAATGTAGCTGATTTCGCCGTTGCTGGATACCAGGGTGATTTCGGTATTCTTGCCGCAGGAACCGGGCAGAGTGATGTACAGATGGTTGTCGTTGATGATGTGGCTTACGGTAGCGCCGTTAACCTTCACCCCGGTGAGTTTGTCGGCGTTCTGCAGGCCTACGATGAAGAGGCCATAGGCTGTCAGCTCGCCTGTGGGCTGCTCAATGATGAAAGCGCATTCGGGAGCGTTGACTGTAAGTTCCGGAGTAGCCACGGTCTCGCCGTTGGCCATGCCGAGGGTGATGACGCCGGTCTGTGCGGTGGCCGGAACCGGGAGTATAAGCTCGGTGGAGGAAGTGGCATTCGCTTCCTCGGCTTCGGTGCCGGCAAATGCAACGGATACCACCAGGTCGAGATTACGACCGAAAAGCTTAACGATACCGGCGGCGGCCACTACGTTCGATTCAAACCCTGTTACTTCGGGCTTGGCGGTGGCGAGAGCGATTTCAACGCTCTTGCCGCTCTTGAGGTTGAGCACAGCGTTGCCGCTCTGTGCCATTTCGGGGAACACAACCTTGACGGCTGTTGCAGTAACCTCGGCGGGTTCTACGGCCTCCTCAACGTTGGGGAAACTTACGCTTACAACCTGGTCCATGTTCAGACCGCTGATAGTGATTTCGTTACCTGCGCGGATACCGTCGGCGGGAGTTGCGCGGAGTTCTGTGGGAACCACCATGCCGATGTTGGCAACGGCAACACGCACACCCGAGGCTGTAACAGCCACAACGGCACCATCGGTGGCATTGTCGGGGAGGGAGAAGGTAATCTTACCGTCGGCGTAAGTGAACTTGAGTTCGCTGTCGTCGGGCATAATGATGCTGCGGACGAGGTCGAGGTCGTTGCCGGTGATGGTTACAACATCGCCGCCTTTGGCGTTAGTAAGGTCGAGAGGAGCGGCAACTGAAGGAAGCACAATATCCACCACCTGTTCCGATTTGATTGTGTTCGGCATTGCCTTGGCATCGGAAATGATGATGTTGCCTGTTACGGCCTCGGCAGGCACGGTAAGCTCGATAGTCTTGCGGTCGTGAGCGGTGAAAGCATCCTGGAACACGTTCACGCTGTCCTCGGCAAAGGTGAAGCAAACCTCTTTGATAAGGTTGAGGTATTCGCCCTTGATTGTGAGCTTGCTGCCGGGTTTAACCCTGAGCGGGCTTATTTCCTCGATGGAGATAGGCTCGGAGTAGGTAAGCGGGGTCTTGGTCTCGATGATGCCGTTGGCGTAGTGCAGCTGCACCTTGCCGGGTTCGGCGGTCTGGGGAACGGTTACACGGATTTCCTCATTGCTAACCACCTGTATGTCGGTGATTTCGTCGCAGCCGGGAATAACCACTTTTGTAATCTGGTTCATGCCGCTGCCAATGAAGCGGAGTTCGCCGCCACGGGCCACGGGGCTGGGACCGAAGCTGTTGAGGTTGATGCCTCCGACAAACTGCTCGGTGTCGAAGTCATTATTGTCGCATGCGGTGAAAACCGTGCCGGCCATTGCCAGGACAAGTGCGACTATGCCTGATAGTTTGAAAATCTTTTTCATGGTGCTTGCTTAGTTTTTCACTGCACGGATATTGTCAATCTTGATAAGAGGAGTACATTCCACACCTGTCGTGCCGCCGGACCAGATAAACATCTGTAAGGAAGCGAAATCGGCCTCGGAAGCAAGGAATACTGTTGCGCCCTTGCCATCCTTGTCGTAGACGAAGTCGGAGATGGGGAGGCTTACTGTAACCCACTGGCCGTCGGTGTGGTATGCCTCGGCGTCGGTCCAGGGAATCCACAGACCGCGTGCGAGACCGCCTTCCTGGATGAAGGTGTTGTTGCAGCCGGCCACAGTGTTGCCGTAGATGTCGGTGCCGGCGTTACCCATAGATACCTTGTCGGTACCGGCGAAGATGAGCTGCATTGCACCGGCCTGCCATGCGTTGGTGGAGGGGATGCAGATTTCGAACTTGAGGCTCATGTCGCTGAAATTCTTGAAGTCTACGAGGTCGAACAGACGCTGACCGCCTGCGGGATAGTCGGTAGGAGTATTCCAGCTGCCGGCCCAGTACTCGAAGGAGAATACGCCGTCGTTCCAGTCGCCCGCGGCGCTCATGGTGGTGGAACCGTCACCGAGAACCATGTAGTTGCCGCTGATACCGCTGCCGTCGTTCTCGATGGGGCGTGCGTGCCAGCCGCTGTTGCCCAGACCGGTAGCGCCGTCGAAGTCGAACATCATGCCGGTGGTGTCGAGATAGTGGAACGAGCTTTCGCCGCTGCCATAAATAGAGGTTACGACGATGGGAGCCTCGGTAGCGCCTGCGGGCACTTCTACCTCAAGCTGGCTCTGGCTGATGCTGCGTATTGTGGCAGGCACATTACCGAACGATACAGTCAGGGGCACGTTGGGGTCATCGGCGAAGTATGCGCCGTCGATGGTAACAACATCACCGGCTTTGGCGTATTCGCAGCTCATGGCTGTTACACGCGGTGCGGGAACGAGAACGTTAAAGGGATATTCCAGAGTCGTGCCGCCGGAGGTGATGAACCTGGCGATGTTGGTTACCTCGCCTGGGATAAGGTTGGGGATATCAACAATAACGGTATGGCTTGTTACCATAGTGGGGTTCAGACGTGCTTTCTGATCGTTGAACCAAACCTGCTGTATGTCGCCGAGACCTTCACCCACGAATACTACGCGGGCTCCCAGGGGAGCTGCCACAAGCAGCGAGTCGCTCTTGTCGAAGTCGACCGGACGCGCGTACTTGATAACGGGCGTTGCGTCTTTGTCTTTCTCGGCATCGGTTTCGGAGCAAGAGGTCATCGATGCGCCGATGGCTGCTGCGAAAGCCGCGAGAACTATATATTTTGTCATTTTTTTCATTTTATGCAGTTTTTACGGTAATGATTGTTACTCTGCTCCGCCGAAGTCGTATTCAACGGGGTCGATAAGCATGGAAGGCGACGAGCTGCTTACGGCAGCGGGCACGGGAGCCACGAAAGAATCCTTTGTAAGGAGGATAGGATCGTACTGGGCGTACTCCGCCTTGCTCTGCACCACAACATAGCTGTCGCGGTTGTTCTCGTTGCTGGTGTCGATGGTAAGGCCCGATTTGCCCACGTACTGCGCGCAGCGGTTGTAGCCGGTGCCGTAGCCGTTGTTGATCATATCGAGGGCGGCCTGGTCGCCGTTGCGGTAGCGGTAACGCTGGGTATCGAACCATGTCTGGCTCTCGAAAGCCAGCTCGCGACGACGCTCGCGCATCAGTTCATCGTACGTAACCGAGCTTGCCTCGCTCACGCCGGCACGCTGACGCACCATGTTGTAGTACTTCATGGCCTTCTCGTCGGAGGTGCTGTTGGCGGTACCCATCACAGCCTCGGTGTAGGTCAGGTAAACGTCGGCCAGACGCATCAGATAGATGTTGTTGGCGGCGTCCTGGTCGGTGCCTACGTTGCCGTTGCAGTCGGAACCTTTGCCGATGATGTATTTCTTGATGTGTGCCAGCATCTCGTTCTTATCCTCGAACACTTCACCGTCGCTGTCGCGGCTTACAAAGAGGTAAGTATAGCCGCCGTTGTTGCGGGCGAGCATGGGATAGAAGTCGCCGCCGTATCGTTTATATCACCGGCTTCCGACATTGATTTCACATACAATACCGCAGGAGCAACCCCCGACGGCTTCGGTTTCCGCAAAACCGAGACATACGACGTAGCAATACATATTACCGACCCCACTGTTATCGGCACCAAAGTTACCGGCTTGTCGGTATACATGCCAGTCAACGCTGGAGGGGTTACCGACTTATCGGGCTGGCTTTCGTCGGAGCTGAAACTCGTGGACAAGAAAAACGCGCCCAATCTCGCCGTAAAAGAGGCAAAATTAGAGAATTACACTCTTAGCGCCACATTCGACACTCCCGTGAAGATTTCCGAAGCCGGCATATGGGCCGGATACTCTTTCACAATCACAAGCCTCGATACCGAATACGGTTTTCCCGGCAATCCCGTGGCTGTTGTCAGCTCCACTCAGAACCGCGACAAAGGCCTGTGGATGCACACCTCGCGCACACGCCTGAAATGGGCTGACCTCGGCACCGTGCAGAAGGCCGTAAGCCCGATGATTGTACACTTGCAGACCGAATTCGGCGACACCGACGTGGCCGTGGCCGTATCTGGCGAGATATATCTGGTGCGCGGCAACGAGGGAACCGTGCCCGCCACTATAATAAACCACGGCATAGCGCCGGTACAGGAAATAGGCTATTCCTACTCTTTCGGTACAGTGAGCGGTTCGGGAACATATCATCTTGACGTGCCTGTGGGCACAAACGGCAAGACCGGCACCGTGGAGCTGCCAGTGAAAGCCGCACCAGAACTCGGCAAATATGACCTCCGGCTGACCGTGGACACCAACAACGGCGAACCGAATAACGACCCCAACCGCACCACGCAGGGAATGGTGAACGTATGGCCTAAGATTCCCGTAACACGCCCGTTAGTCGAGGAATTCACCGGTCTGAACTGCGGCTTCTGCCCCCGCGGGTATGTGGCTATGGAATATATGAAGGAACAGCTCGGCGAGGATTTCGTGGCTCTCGCGTTCCACAGTAGCGCCTTCGAGACGGCTATGGCGACAGTGAACACGTACGACTTCCCCATCGCCGTGCCGGGCTACCCCTCCGGCGACATCAACCGCGAACTTATCACCGACCCGCTGAACCTCCCGGCCGAACGCGAGGCATACGCCGCTGAGATATGCAACGCCGACATCAGCCTGGGAATACGCTGGGCCGACGAGACTTGCGAGAAAATCGAGCTGACATCGGAACTGACGTTCATGGAGGACGTAGAGGCCACGGACTACCGCCTGACATTCGCCCTGGTGGGCGACAACCTACACAATATCATGTGGATGCAGGAAAACAACTACGCCGGTCAGAAAAAAGGCGACGTTATCGACACGCCGCTGTGGGATATATTCCTGAAAGGCGGTTCGATTGTCCCAGGCCTGACATTCAACGATGTAGTGGTATATTACAAGGACATTCCCGGCATTGAAGGCTCCGTTCCCGCAAAGGCCGAATGCAACAAGACTTACACATATTCCTATACCGTGGACGTCAACGACATCCGCAACCTCTCCGGTGAGAACTTCCTCAACGCCGACGCCACTCTGCACGGCGTAGTGGCACTGCTCGACACCAAAACCGGCCATGCCGTGAACAGCTGCCGCTCGGCATCGCTGAACTATTCCGATTCGCCCGCGGGCATAGGTAAGATTTCCTCAGGCGCCACCGTGGAATCCTCCACTTTCTTCAACCTCCAGGGCATGGAAGTGCAGCAGCCCGGCGCCGGAGCATACATCCGCCGCGACCGGATGAGCGACGGCACCGTGCGCACAGCCAAAGTAATGGTAAAACAACTCTGAATTTGCATTATATTATCTTATATTTTTAATTCCAATCGTTTTTTATGAAAAAAGCATTTACCCTTATCGCCACAGCGTGCCTGCTCACCACATCGGCAGGGGCGCAGGATTTGACTGCCCTGCAGTTCAAACCGGCTGAAATCATCAAAAACGGCCCCGGCAAGTTGGCTCCGGCCAAGGCCGCTGCCTCTGACATCATCTTCGAAGCGGACGGCGAGGCAAAAAGTTACAACAAGATTTTCACTGTGAACTACATGGGCTTCGTAATGGAGGACCAGAGCTCGGCGGCCACCATCGTATTCGGCGCCGACAACACCGTTTACTTCGCCGACCCGCTCTCACTCCTCCCCACAGGCACATACCTCAAAGGTACTCAGGACGGCAGCAAGATTACCGTAGCCTACCCGCAGTGCATCTATGAATCCGAGGAAGAAGGAGCATACAACTACACCCTGCTCGAGCCGACCGAGGATATGGACCCCGAAACGGGTATGCCCGTCGCAAATATCCAGGAACCCGGCACGATTACCTATACCATCGGCGAGGACGGCGTGATAACCCTCGACCCGCTGCCCGAAAACTGCGCTCTCGGCGTTGTGGTGGACGGCCCGATGTACCTCGGTATCTGCGAGAGCAATATAGTTTTCACCCCAGATACCCGTGAAATCGTAACTCCCCCCGCCGACATAGAAACCCTCACCTACAGCTACAAGATGAACGACAACTACGGTCATACCGTACAGGTAGGCTTCGACGGCAACGACGTTTACTTCACCAACGTTTCCACCGACGTTCCCGACCTGTGGTTCAAAGGCACAATCAAGGAGGACGGCAAGATTCACATCGCCAACCTGCAGTTCATGGGCTCATACATGGGCGCATACGACATCTACACCTTCCTGGCCGAGCCTATCGAAGAATATCCGTACATGAAACCGGCTCCCGCCGATGCCGAGTACACTTTCGACTACGACCCCGAGACAGGCAAAATCTACAACGGCACTCCCGGCCTCAACCTTCTTATCAACGCCGGTAACGAGAACATCATGTTCCTCTGTAAGATTTCCGACAACGGCTTCTGGCGTCAGACCTCCTATGCAGGCGTTCCCCGCGACCCGTACGAACTCGTTTGGGCCGAAGGCACCAGCTTCAACACCCTCGACTTCTATCTGCCGAACGTGGACGTTGACGGCAACCTGATGCTGAACGAGAACCTGTTCTACAACCTGTTCTATGACGGCGAAGTGGTTGAAATCAACCCCGAGGAATTCGGCTCAGTCGACTACTTCACCAACATTCCCTTCGACTACAACAAGAACATGATTGTACGCGACCGCATCGACGGCGCACATGAAATAGGCGTAAAGGTATGGGGCCTGGAGACTATCGGACTTCAGCTTATCAATATCTGCGACGGCAAGGAATACCGCAGCGAAATTGTACAGCTGAACTTTGCAAACGGTACCATCACCGGCGTTGACAACATCGCCACTACATCGCCCGTTGTCAGCACGGAGTACTTCGATCTTTCCGGCCGCCGCATCAGCAAGCCCGAAAACGGCTTCAGCATCCAGCGCCGCCACCATGCCGACGGCTCCGTCACTACCGTGAAAGCCATGAAGTGATTCCTTAATCCTTCCCGATACACAAGCTCCGGAGTGCACCGCCTCCGGGGCTGTTTTTTGTCGTGTTATGGCACGCGCACAGGCTATAACCACGGGAGGAAAGATGCCGACATCCCTGTCCAGAACAAAGGCCCGACTTTCACAGCCGAGCCTTCAACCTAACCTGATTTACCTATGACATATATCCCGGTATCTAACCTTTGCTTCTATGTTCCGGGATATTTTAACTTATAGGTTTTCTAAACCAATCAATCTATTGTTGTTTTGTGTATTTTCTCGTTTGCTTTGCGGATAACATCGAGTGTTGAACGGTCTACAGAGAACACCGAGTTGAGCCCCTGTGCCTCCTGAGCCGGATCGCCGGTGTAGTCGTCGCCGGGCTGCCAGTTCTCGTGAGCGGGAACAGCCATGCCGCCCCAGCCCCAGAAGTTGGCGCCGTTTATGCTGTTGTCGGCCGTCATAAGGTCGAAAACAAAGTTATAGTATTCGTCGCGCGCCGTTGTAGGGCTGCCGGGAGCATTTGCCATGCCGTCGCGGGGGAATCCGAATTCCTCGAGTACGATGGGTTTGGCGGTACGGGCGCGGTGTTCGCGAATATAGTCGAGGGTATTCTGCTTGGCCACGGGCAACGTTTCTGTAAGCGAATCGGGCTTGGCCCAGCTCCAGTTGTAGGGCCATATATGGATGTTGGCGTAGTCGATGGCATCGGAATTATGGATGCGCGCCCAAAGCTCGATATCACCCTCGCAACCCCACGAGCCTTCGCTGCCGGTACTTACAAGGTGGTTGACATCGATGCTCTTTATAAGGCGCCCGGTATCCGTGAGCCAATCCTCAAAAGCCTGTTTGTTGTCGGGATTGAAGCAACGCGGCTCGTTGGCTATCTGCCACGACATGATTGCCGGCGACTCGCTGTACGGCTTGCCGGTGATGGAGTTTGTACGGCCCACGATATTACGCACATGATTGGCGTACAGCGACTTTGCCACAGAATCTGTTACAAATGCCGAGACGAACTCCATATATGCGGGATAACTCGTCTCCAGGGGCACAGGAGCCTCGCCGCGACCAGCCCACTCGAGGTATGTGCCGTAGCCGCCGCTCCATTCCCAGGCGTTGTTAAGATATATAACCGCGCGCATGTCGCGTTTTTCCAGGGCGTCGAGCACATAGTCCAGACCGACAAGCAAATCCTGGTTGTATTCGCCCGGAGCAGTCTGCAATGTAGGTTCTATATGACTGTCGATATGACGGTTACCGTCGCCACCGGCAAGGATGCGCAGATTGTCAACTCCAAGCGCCTGCAGGGAATCCAGTTCCGCCTCGAGGCGTGCGCGGTTGCCGCCCACACCCTCAGAACCGAGAATCCCGGCATACCACAGGTTGGTGCCCACATAGCGGTAAGGCTTGCCGTGAAGCATGAACTCGCCGTTTTCAACGGTTACGAAACCGTTGTCAGCTGTCTCGCCCTCATTGGCCTTCTTAGAGGTGCAGCCGCCGGCTATGGAGGCAGCCACAGACAGAATTATCGCGGTCTTGACTTTTTTTATCATCTTGTTTCGTGTTATCATAATTTATTTTTCCCAGTCGTCGGTGCGGAAAGGTACCAATGGCATCCCGTAATTGTCGTGCAGCTTGCCGATTGCGAAATTGCGGAAGCAGTAGCGCACGGATTTTATCTCGCGCACATCAGGACTGCTCACAACAATCACTTCACCGGGGAGGATACGGGCGTCTGCCGGATGGAATACCTTGTCGGCACCGGCAACCTCGAAGCCCTCGGGAGCATCGTTGGGCGAGAAGCCTGTCCAGGCGTTGTCGAATTTCAGATATGCCTCGTTGCCTTTCACATCCATCTCGCGGAAAGTGGGATATGTGTGCGGAATTCCCTGAATGCCGTAAGTGTGGGTAGCGGCGGCCTGTGCCAGACGGTTGCCGATGGAACGCTTGTTGCGAGCATGGATATCGTTGGGTTCATCAGGATAGACGAGGTCGGAAGTGCATACGATATATGCGCCCGGGGTCGTCGCGGCGGCTTTGTTCTGAGCCTCGCGGAACAGTGCCGCGTTGGTGCCGTTCACATCGCCGTAATCCCAGCCCGGGAGTTCCACAAAATAGAATTTCATGTCGTCGTTGCCCCACAGTTTTCGCCAGTGGTTCAGCATATCGGCCTGGCGGTCGCCATAATAATCATGGCCGCCGACATTCGACTCACCCTGGTTCCAGATGAAACCGCGGGCAGTGTAACCGGCAATGGGAAGCATCATGCCGTAGTACATAACGCCTACACGCTCATGGTCTGGCATATTCTTGTCGGCCTGCTCGGCCTTCATGTTGCGGTCGGGATATCTGGCGATTAATTCGGCAGGTTCATAACCCTCTACCTTGGCGCCGCCGTACGCGTTGCAGATAATGCCAACGGGAGTATCGAGGATATCGCGGAGCGCCTTGGCAAAGAACCACGCAGCAGCCGAGAATTCACCCGCGTTGGCAGGCTCACTCACCTTCCACGTGGCGTTCACATCGTACTGAGGCTCGTATACCGGAGTTTTGGGAATGGAGAGAAAGCGTATGCCTTTGCCGAGCTTGCGGCTGAAAGCAATCTCTTCGCCGCCGCCCTCGATAGGCTGGTTGGTGAAGCCGCGCAGCGGCATTTCCATGTTGCTCTGGCCCGACGCAATCCACACTTCGCCGGCAAGTACGTTGCCGAAACTAACGCTCTGGCCGTCCTTAGTATCGGTAACGGTTAGCGAAAGAGGTTCGAAGGAAGCCTTAGGCGTGGGCAGGTACATTTGCCATGCGCCTTTTTTATCGGCTGTGGCTTCGGCTTTTCCACCCCACGAACCGGCAGCCTGTACAATGGCGCCGGGTGTGGCATGGCCGCGAAGCATAGCCGTGGTATCGGCCTGAAGAACCATATTGTCGGAAAAATATTTTGGCATTGTAACGGCAGCGTTTACTGCTGCGAAAGAGAGCATAGCCGCCGATGTTGCAAGGATTTTAAATGTGGTCATGAGTAAGGTGTTTGTTTTTCAGCCGCAAATATAATCACAGAATTCCGAATTAAGCGAACCACGCAATAATTTTTCAACACTCTGTCAAGATAGTGCAAGACAGACACTAAAATAAAGTTCTGCAGAATTCTTTTTTCGGACAGCGGCATTATATCAGCACACGGTGGTGCTTGTAGTATTCGCGGAATTCCTTAGGCGAACAGCCCTTCTTTTTCTTAAATATGCGGTTGAAATAGCTAACGTTGTTAAAGCCGCAGGAGTAGCATATTTCCGATACCGAACTTGTACTGTCCACAAGGGCACGGGTAGCAAACCCGAGGCGCACGTCTATGATATAATCCGACACCATACGGCCTGTACGCAATTTAAAGAACCGGCTGAACGCCGTCGGCGTCATGCCGGCAAGACTTGCAAGCTGCGCGAGCGTTATTTCCTTCTGATAGTTGTCGGTTATGAATTTCTGCACCTTTGTAACGCGACGCGAGTCCGACCCGTGCGCCAGGTTCGCGTAGGTAGATGTCGCCAGGGTAGTGTATGGCTCTACAGTGGCGAGTTCGTACAGAATCGTCATAAGTTCTATAAAACGATAGAAATCACCCTGCATGGTTACAAGCTTTTCCAGACGGTGGAACACGTGCATTATCGCGTGCTGCGAGAACGCGATGCCAAGGGTGGATTTTTCGAGCATCTCCCGGATGGCACGCATCTGGTTCTTGCTCATGAACGTATCGCCGAAGAGCTTGTTGGAAAACTGTATGGTAATCTCGCGTATCTGCCCGGAAGTACAGTTGTGCTGCTCCCAGGCATGCTCTATTCCGCCGCCGACAAGCACAAGGTCGTAATCGCCGATTGTCTTCACCGAATCGCCCACTATTCGGGCAGCCCCGTTGCTGCCGGCCACAAAGTTAAGCTCGTATTCGTCGTGCCGGTGTATGGGATAGTTGAATTTGTCCTTGTAGCGGTCTACAATATAGAAGCAGTCCTTGTCGGACAAGGGCGTGATTTCCGTAATTACTTCAGGAGCGTTTTTGGTCATGGTATGGACAGGTTTTGGATTTACAGGCGTCCGGAAGGGATTCTGCCGTAAAGATAACTATTTTTTGCCAAAAGGCGCAACAGAAGTCAAGTATTTAACAAAATCGTCGAACATTTGCCTCTGTATAATGTCTAACTTTGCACCACGGCATTTTATTGTCCTTTCTCCCTAAAAAATAAACCATTTCACAATCCAATATAATGTACCACAAACACCTTAATCTTTTTGTAGCCGCCACCGCCATGCTTGCTACAATGCCGCTATGTGCCGAAAATATCCACATCGGCACCCCCGGCAGTTCGCTTGTGCTGGACGCAACACAGGGCAAGCCGCTCAAATTCCTGTACTACGGCAACGCCCTTTCGGATGCCGACATCGCGAATCTCGGCGCCGCAGGCACTCCGGGCTTCGACGCATACCCCGTGTACGGCAACAACCCAGACAAGGAAAAAGCCTTCGCGGCAATCCACGCCGACGGCAATATGACCACTGTGATGAACGTTACCGGCGTATCGGAAAAAACTGACACCGACGGCGCAAAAATCACCACCGTGAGCATGACCGACGAGGTTTATCCCTTCAACATCGACGTTAAATACCGTACATACACCGGAGAGGATGTTATAGAGACATGGACTGAGATAACCAGCAACGAGAAAGGCACCGTAAAGCTCACGCGTTTCATGTCCGGCTATCTGCCTATCCGCCGCTCCGACGTACATGTGTCGCAGCTGTACGGCTCGTGGGCCAACGAGGCACGTGTGGAGGAGGCTCCACTGCCCCACGGCATTAAAATGATAAAGAACACCGACGGCACACGAAACTCCCACACCGCGCACGGCGAAGTGATGATATCGCTCGACGGCGAGGCTGACGAGAACGCCGGACGCACAATCGGCGCAGCCATCTGCTACACCGGCAACTACAAACTGTGGTTCGACACCGACGATTCCGACTATCACCACTTCTTCGCCGGAATCTACGACGACCACTCGGCCTACAACCTCCGCAAAGGCGAGACTTTCGTTACTCCGCCATTGGCGTTGAGCTACAGCGAAAACGGGATTGGCGGCGTTAGCCGCAACTTCCACCGCTGGGGACGCAACCACCGGCTGGCTCACGGCACCGGCCTGCGCAAAATTCTGCTGAACAGCTGGGAAGGAGTGTATTTCGATATCAACGAGGAAGGCATGCAGCAGATGATGACCGACATCGCCGGCATGGGCGGAGAGCTGTTCGTGATGGACGACGGCTGGTTCGGTGGCAAATATCAGCGCAACACCGACAATTCCAGCCTCGGCGACTGGACCGTAGACACCCGCAAGCTCCCCGCCGGCATCGACGGGCTGCTCAAGGCTGCAAAAGACCGCGGAATCCGTTTCGGCATCTGGCTGGAGCCCGAAATGACCAACAGCGTTTCGGAACTCTACGAGAAACATCCCGAATACATCGTCAAAGCCCCCAGACGCGAACCCGTCCTCGGCCGCGGCGGAACACAGCTCGTACTCGACCTCTCCAATCCCAAGGTGCAGGATCTCGTTTTCAACATCGTCGACACCCTGTTAACAAACTATCCCGAAATCGACTACATCAAATGGGATGCCAACGCGCCCATAATGAACCACGGCTCGCAGTATCTCACCGCCGACAACCAGAGCCATCTCTATATCGACTATCACAAGGGACTCGAAAGCACACTCAAACGCATCCGTGCAAAATATCCCGACGTAACAATCCAGGACTGCGCCAGCGGAGGCGGTCGTGTGAACTGGGGCTATCTGCCCTACTTCGATGAATTCTGGACCTCCGACAACACCGACGCCCTCCAGCGCATATACATGCAATGGGGCACAAGCTACTTCTTCCCCGCTGTGGCTATGGGCTCGCATATCTCCGCTTCGCCCAACCATCAGACCAACCGTCTCGTGCCTCTGAAATACCGCACCGACGTTGCCATGAGCGGTCGCCTCGGCATGGAAATCCAGCCCAAAAACATGACCGACAAGGAAAAAGAACAGACTCGCCATGCTATTGCCGATTACAAACTCATCCGTCCCGTGGTTCAGCAGGGTGACCTGTATCGCCTTCTGTCGCCCTACGACGGCAAAGGCGCCGCATCGCTGATGTACGTCGCTCCCGACAAAAACGACGCTGCTTTCTTCTGGTGGAAAACCGAGACTTTCGCCAACCAGCAGCTTCCGCGTGTAACGTTGGCCGGTCTCGACCCCGACAAGACATACACCGTAACAGAACTTAACCGCACCGATACAGCACCACTGCCCTTCGAGGGCAAGAGTTTCACCGGCAAATTCCTGATGTCCAACGGCCTCGAAATGCCGCTGACACATACCACCGAGTGGAACGACCGCAATGCCTACGCCTCGCGCGTCCTCCGTCTCCAGGCAAAATAAATCTCAGCTATATAAACTCAGCGGCGCCCGAACCCCGAGCGCCGCTGAGTTTGTAATAAATTATATGCCTTGTATATTATCTTATTCCAGCAAAAAATCACGTAGGGTCATCTGACGGATACCCTTGAATGTATTCGGAGCACTCTCATGCAGGGTAACTACCGTTTTTTCATAATTATCGGGTATTTTTGTCAGATTCCCGAACTCACGGTCAGCAGTTGTATCATCAAGAACAGAACAAGCAACCTGTACATAGCGGTATTCCTTATCCTTTTCGGCAATAAAATCAATCTCGCGTCCTTGCGAAAGAACACCAATTTTTACATCATAGCCACTGCTTTTGAGATGATTATAAACGACATTCTCCATCAGCCCTGCGATATCATTGGGACGATAGCCGATAATAGCATTCCTGATACCGAGATCTTCAAAAAATATTTTTTCCCCTATCTCAAAAAAACGCTTTCCCTCCATATCCCATCTGCGGGCACGATTTATGATGAATGCCTCCTCCACGTAACCAATATACGACTGTACTCCGGTGATACTTGTGGCAACACGCTGTGATTTCAGATAATCAGCTATTTTCTTAGCAGTAAAAATTTTGCCAATATTATCGGAAAGATAAAGAAGTAGACGCTGCAGAAAATCCGTATTACGCAATGAATGACGACTGACGACATCGCGATAAACCACAGCATCAGTTATTCCGGAGAGATATTCCCCCCATGTGGCTTGGTCGGGAAGATTTCTCAGATAAGGGAGACCTCCGAACCGCAGATATTTTTCCAAGGCTTCATCGGAATCATCGCACGAATGAAATTCCAGAAATTCACGATACGTCAGCGGATGCACATGTATCTCAACACTACGTCCGGCAAGACGGGAAGCCATCTCCGACGAAAGCATCATTGAATTGCTGCCCGTGATATATATGTCGATATCGGATTTCAGAATCAACGAGCGCACAACTCTGTCGAATCCGGCCACTTCCTGTATCTCATCAAGGAATATGTAGTTCTTTTTGCCGTCCACAAGGCGCGATGATATTTCCCTGTGAAGCTCCTCCGCATTTGAAATATGAGAAAAGGCAAAATCCTCTAAATTGATACTGATGAAATTAGCCTCTGGCTGAGAGCGACGCACCTCCTCGGCAACCGACCTCAGGATATAGCTTTTACCAACGCGGCGCTGGCCTACGAGTATCTTGATGAGACCTTTGCCTATATACGGGCGGATGCGGTCCAGATAATATGACCTTATGACAATATCAGAAGTTTCTTCCATAAACTAAACTTTCCGCAAATATATGAAAAGTTTAGTTTATAGACAAAACTTTTACAATACATATCTCATTTAATAGGCGGCATATTTGGATTTTTTGCCTGTCGGATAGGATGATATTTCCATATTAATCTTATCTTTGCACTCGAAAACAGAAATTTATCATACTTAAAAACACATATCATGAACAAATTGCTTCTCTCGGCCACCGGAGCGGTTTTCATCCCGCTGCTGTGCGCCTGCACCGGCTCTAAGCAAGACATTTCCTCGCCTTCCGGTAACATCGAGGTATCGTTCGACCTCACCGAAACAGGACAGCCCCGATACTCGGTCGTTTTCGACGGCGAAGAAATAATCAAGCCCTCGACACTTGGGTTCGAGCTGCTCGACGGCGGCAAAATAGCCGACAACTTCAAAGTGGACAAAGTTACCCGCTCCTCCTCCGACACATACTGGAAACCCGTCTGGGGCGAGAACGACAGTATCCGCGACAATTACAACGACATGATCGTTTCCATGACGGACAAACAGGGTATCAAGATGGATATCGAGTTCCGCGTGTTCGACGACGGCGCCGCTTTCCGCTACATCTTCCCCGAACAGGAAACAAAAACAATACGCATCAAGGAAGAACTCAGCCAGATGGCTATGGGCGGCGACTACACCGCGTGGTGGATTCCCGGCGACTACGATACCCAGGAATATGAATACAACAAATCGCTGCTGAGCGAAATTCGCAGCTACTCTGACTCGGCCAAGGTAGAAAACGTATCGCAGACAGGTTTCTCGCCAACAGGCGTGCAGACTTCGCTTATGCTCAAGACTCCCTCCGGCAAATACCTCAACCTCCACGAGGCCGCTCTGGTAGATTTTCCCGCAATGCACCTGAACCTCAACGACACCACAATGGTGTTCACTTCGTGGCTCACTCCCGGCCGCGACGAGGCAAAAGCCACTATTACAACACCCTTCAAAACACCCTGGCGCGTAATTATGGCTTCCGAAAAGGCCACTGGCATACTCGCTACCGACATCATCTACAACCTTAACGAACCCAACGCCCTCGAAGACGTTTCCTGGATTCACCCCACAAAATATATGGGCGTCTGGTGGGAAATGATTACCGGCAAATCGCAGTGGTCCTACACCAATGCTCACGATTTCGACCTTGCCACATTCGATTATTCCAAAGCCAAGCCACACGGACAGCACGGCGCCAATACCGAAAACGTGAAGCGCTACATCGATTTCGCCGCCGAGAACGGCTTTGATCAGCTGCTTATCGAGGGCTGGAATGTAGGCTGGGAAGACTGGTTCGGCAAACAGAAAGATTATGTGTTTGATTTCGTAACCCCGTACCCCGATTTCGACATCAAGGAACTCAACGACTATGCACACTCCAAGGGCATCAAACTGATGATGCATCACGAGACCTCCGGCAGCGTTCCCAACTACGAAAAGCATATGGATGCTGCCTACGACCTTATGAACCAGTACGGCTACGACGCCGTAAAAAGCGGCTATGTGGGCTCCTTCCTCCCCAAAGGCGAGACCCACTACAGCCAGTGGGCAAACAACCACTACCTGAACGCAATCAAAAAGGCCGCAGAGAAAAAGATTATGGTAAATGCCCACGAGGCTGTACGCCCCACGGGTCTTGCCCGCACATACCCCAACATGGTTGGCAACGAAAGCGCTATGGGCACCGAATACCGCAACATGTCGCCCGGCCACGAAGCCATTCTGCCTTTCACCCGTCTGAAAGGCGGCCCGATGGACTTCACCCCAGGTATCTTCACCATGAACATGGGTGAATTCGTTCCCGGAAGTAAGGAGCACAAGAACGCCACCGTCGCAAACCAGCTGGCTCTGTACGTTACCATGTACTCCCCGCTGCAGATGGCCGCAGACATGCCCGAGAACTATGCCAAGAAGATGGACGCATTCCAGTTCATCAAGGATGTGCCCGTAGACTGGAGCAAGAGTATCTATATCGACGCCGAGCCCGCCGACTTCATCATTGCCGCACGCAAGGCAAAAGGCGGCGACAGCTGGTGGGTAGGTGGCATAACCGACGAGAACGCCAGGGACTACGACCTCAAACTCGATTTCCTTGACCCTGACCGCACCTACACCGCCACAATCTACGCCGACGCGCCCGACGCCGACTACCGCACCAATCCCGAAGCATATGTAATCACTACTCAGGAAGTGAAGAAAGACGACATCATTCCCCTGCACATGGCTCCCGGCGGCGGCGTGGCAATCGCCATCCGCTGATAATTCCGCGCCACAAACCCAAGAGTGTGTAGCAAAAATAGCACTTGGTTATTATAGAAGGCTTGCCCCCCGGCAAGCCTTTTTATTACCGCTTATTTATTTGATACACCTACTTGTTTTGCGCGCATAGCACTATTCAAATAATACTTTCTTCACAGGCACAAATTATGCTTTAAAACATATTAATATATTTGGCATATTGTTAGGCCATGTTTAAATTTGTTGCAAAATCTAAAATCATTTGAAATGCGATACCTTTTATTTCTCATTCCGATACTAATCAATTTCCATGTCTATGCAGAAATTCAAGGAGAGGATAATCGTATCTATGCTCCCCGGGATTACTCCATAGCCACGCCTGCGCCGACGGTATCGCAGTTCCTGGATTTTAAGGACTTTCCCATTGACTATTTTCATGGTATCCCGCAAATCAGTTATACACTCTATACATTAAAATGTGGCGCGATCGAGGTGCCGATTAACCTTGTTTATAAAGGCGGAGGTATAAGAGCACAGCAAAAAGAGGGTAATGCCGGTTTAGGATGGTCTCTGATGTTTAGTGCTCAGATAGGCCATACAGTATATGGCGCGCCGGATGACGCACGACAAAAGATGTTAGGATTATGGCATCTTACTGATAATGACAGGCTATTTCGAGACAAACTTATATTGAAAGATGATTCATATGATCCGACCGATGCTGTAGGTTATAATGCTTACAGAAATTGGCAAGTTTACTTAGGCGAGGAGTATTCCGAGGGGAAAAGAGATTTAGCTAACGATCTGTATAATTTGTATGGCCTTGGACTATCCGCAACTTTCGCTTCTCCGGCTCAAAATAAGTTTGTGGTTTCTTCCGAGAGCCCGATAGAAATAAAGGAAAGCACGGACTGCTACATGGCCTATGACTATGATGGTTGTGATCATAGATCCTATGTCGTAAAGGATCTGCGAGGTCTTACTTATAAATTCCAAACACAGGACCGTGCCAGTTTTGAATATTCCTATGGGTCGCATTTTCTGGAGCAGACCAAGGATAGTCTATATTATGCTTCTTGCTGGCATCTGGATACAATCTCGGATCTTTCGGGTAATCGGGTCGCTTTCACGTATTCCAAACGTAAATCGGAATTTCAGGAAACTTGCGGGTCTGTCGTCTATAGAAAATTTATTAATCCAGAGTTAAGTTACATAATGCCGGATCGTTGTAGCGGAGGCTCTACTGTAAAACATCATTCTGTAGTTCCTGTTAAAATCGAGGGAAATGGAGTTCAAATAGATATAGAATACATGGCGGAGTCTTTAGACGCAAAATTGGTGCCTATTATACAAAAGATAAGAGTAAAGGCACCGGACGGGTCTGTAAAAGAATTATCATTTGAATACGAGAATAAGACTTATTATTTTTTAAAGTCAGTTAAGGAAGCCGGGCAAATATTATTGGATTTTGATTATAACATAGATTCATCCGAACTTGAATATACACTATGTCAGGACTTTGGAGGCTATCGCAATAATGCATCCATTGAAGGACTGATACCGAGTGTAGGAACTATCGGATGTGGTGGAGAAAGACATGTGGATGAAGAATCCGCACTCAATGGAACTTTGAAATCCATCACATACCCTACCGGAGGGTCTACAACATTCGAATGGGAATCCAATCGTTTCAAAAAAATAGGGAGTTTCCCGTTTGAGCACGGTTACAGCAGTGAGAACCCTGTAGTAATCAGAGAGACTCGACAACTGCGTGCCTGTCTTGATGAAGATTATCAGAATCTCAAGATAGAAGATTGGATTTTGGAAGACGGGAATTTTTTCTCGTTGGATCTCAGCAAATACTTCCTTATGAATCCGGCAAATTTATGCGGAACAGATTATGAGCACGAGCATGAAAATGATATTTCCAAATACAGTATCCACACCCCCCATAATTATCCTCATATACTGATTTCCAAAGGCGATGATATAAGTTCTGATAAACGCCCTGTAAAAGTCATATGGCTGGACAAAAAAACAATTGAAGACAACCCGTCGGGGTGTGTGGTGAATTTTGGCAAGGGCTATTATACGTTTGAATTGAGATATCCTTTTTCAGTTCAAAATTCGTATGACTTTCTTGAAGCCAATATGCGCTACGGGGATAGTCCGGCAGGGAGGATTAACATTGAATACGCAAGATACGCGGAAAGTGTCGCAGACACACAAAACCATCTTTGGCCGGGACTTCGTATCAAAAGAATTATTTCTGACAGCGGCCTGAAAGGAGATTCACTGATATACAAGAATTTTCACTATTCCATTGACATGAACCCACAGGCAGAAGATGGAGTCGTGCAGAATTACCCCGAATTTCAATACAACTATTATTGTCGTTTCCCTGATCTTAAAGTTCCCGGATACAACAGTTCGGAAATAGTGTGTATTGGTTCAGCGTCATTCCCGAATACTCCCGTCGGTACCTATAATAATATTGAATATCCCTATGTAAGGACTTACCTGAGCCAGTCGGATGAACAACATCCAACCTGGCTCCGTGAGCTACAGGAGCATTACATTTATGACACGTCAGAAGATTGTTATGGGCGGGATTACAACCGAACCGCCTTTCTCTCTTCCCAACCGGTTGGAGGAAGAATGTTTACCAGCAAAGCGCATATGAGGGGTAATCTTTTGCGAAAAAGAATCGGGAGTCAGACCGCGGCAATCGGGTATGGAGGCAGTTATGTCGACAAGTCCTACGGCTACAACATTTTTGAAGCGGAAAATCTTGACACCTTGACGACCGACGCTTTCCCTGTATGTGATTTTACCAGGGCACTCGGCATAGTTCCTTCCGCGGGTTTTGATTATAGTATCGGTATCTATAACATCATCCCGTACAATAAGACAATCGCATGGGAGAAATCGGAAGATTCTCATGGATTGATGTCATTGAAACGTTATGCGTATTTCTATGACAGTTATACAGAAGAGTTGGACTTCAATCTGGTAAAGGCAGATTCAATTCTGGATTCTGAAGGGAGGGATATCATTACCCGTTATTTTTATTGCAAACGTAATAAATGGATGAATCCCAATGCCGAGATTATAGTCCGATATTGCGGCGACAGATTAATTTCAGCCGAAAGAGTTCAATATAACCGTGAGACCGGTTTGCCGGAAAAGAAATTTGAATTGAATCGAAATGCGTCAATATCTTTAGCCAAGTTAAAAGGTAATGCAAAAGAGGCTCCATCGGAAATAAAGAATGCTATAGCAAGAGAGACTTATGCTTACAAATATGACGCAATGGGAAATATTGTCGAAATATCATACAAAGGGAGGCCTCTCGTATCGTATATCTGGGGCTATAACGGTCTGTACCCCATTATCGAGGCGAAAAACATAAGTCATGCGGACTTGATAGATCACGCAGCAACAATTGTGGGCTATGACAAACTGAACGGCTCCAGGTTACAGACACAGAATGAGATCAATGCCTTTGCAGAACGTCTGAGAGCTGCATTTCCTTCAAATGAAATTGCATCGATGGCCTATCACTGGCTTTTGGGTCTGATGGAGTACAAGGATGCTTCAGGTCTCTCTACCTTCTACAGCTATGATGCCAGAGGGAGGCTTACGGGACACTCTGATTTCAACGGACACTTAATTAAAAAGTATGAATACCATTATGCGAAAGTTACTCAGTAGCTTGTCTCTGATTGTTCTGTCTTTGACGTTTTGCACGTCTTTGTCCGCAGTATCACCGATGCTGAATAATCCACGCATCGGGGATAATGTACAATATAATCGCGCCGAGCTTATTTTTCAGGATTCTGATACTATGGCACTTAATCCTGTTGTCAAAAAAGTATCATCAGACGGTATTCTGGAAATGGCAGTGTTGAGCCCGGAACCGGAGGATTCTCTGAATACTTACTTTACCACGTTTGGAGACGGAGCATTTGAAATCAAAGAGGATTGCAATAGATTATATATTACATATTGTCATAAACCGGGAATGTCCAGATATTATTCCGATTGTATGCCTTATGGGGTGGGACATCCTGAAAACAGCAAGGGATATGTTTCTTCATATGGCGTTTTTGATAATATTGGATCATATTCCACAGAAAGCCAATACTGCATCGCAAAATATCCCGATCTTTTGATTGTAACAGCTGATGGGGATAGCATCAATAACGTCGAATGCGTTGAATACAGAGACTCGGGTATGATAAAGACTGCTCCGGATTCGGTTTTCCAAACCGGCGCCTGCATAAGAGAATGGTATGCACCGGGCTACCGATATCCTCTGCTTATTGAGGAAGAAGAAAATATTTTGAATGAAGAAGGATATGTAATTTCAAGCAAGCAAAGCTTTTGGTGCAATCCGGATAGCCAAAACGAATTAAATGATTTTCTTAACGAGGAAATCCGACAATTATGTAATAATTCGAAAAAATCGGAGAACTGGTTCGATTATCCATCATATAAAAGACGCGATGACAATGCCGGTACTATGCCCGGATGCGTCCGATGGGGAGAGGACCGTAAATCTTTGATTATTTCAAATACTTTTGAAGATAATCATTTCACCGACGCGTTATTATGCGACATAAAAGGTTGTGTATTCGGAGTATACGATTTGACATTGCAAGAGCAGACGAGTATCAGGCTGAGCGATTTGCCTATGGGAGTATATATGTTGGCGCTTCAGTCGCCAAGTAGGCCTGTAACTTATAAATTTACAACGAATTAAAGAGCTGTTATGAATTACGTAGCGCTGTCATCGATAATGTTGTCCTTTCTGACGCTGTCAGGAGGAAACCTGCTGTGTCATGCCGGCATAGGGCTTGACGATAATTATATCCGGGAGAAGGTTTATCTTGCGGCGGGAGATACTGTGAATGCACAGGTCAGTACTGTCTATTACGACGGCATGGGACGCGAAAGGCTGACGGTGCGCGGTGTTTCGAATAATTCGGTGGCTTCCATTGCATTGCGTCAGGACTATGATGAGGCGGGAAACATCTCTCGCCGGTGGCTTCCGATTGGAATTTCGGGAACATTCATTTCTCCGGCCAAATACCAGAATTCCGCAGAAAATCTGTACTCCGACACCAGGCCGTTTTCTTATACCGATTATTCTGATATCGCAAACGGATCTTCTGTATGGTCCTATCGTCCGGGGAGTGTCTTTGAAAGAAAACCTTTAAAACAGTGGAAAGCGGTGTGCTCCGTCGACAGCTCGTCGGATTACCGATGCACCAGACTTATCGTCGGTGCGGACGATAATGTGACGGTCAGCGGAGCATATGAGCCCGGAACGCTGGCTGTCAGGGCCTCTCTGGATGAGGACGGAGCGACCTCTCTTGTATTCGAGAACAGAGCCGGCAAGCCGGTGATGGAACGGCGGATCGGTCAGGGTATTACTGCCGACACGCATTATGTCTATGACTGCGCGGGCGACCTTCTGTATGTAATCTCGCCCGAGGGCAGCATCAGGCTTCCTTCCTCCGGAAAAGTTCCTGAAGAAATATTGCGTGACTATGCCCAGGCCTATACCTACGATTGGCTCCATCGTGTGGCCACTTATCGCCTGCCGGGTTCGGATGCCATAGAATACGTCTATGATAAGTTCGGAAATGAAATTTTCCACTCGGATAAGGTTCAAAGGACAAATGGCGAGTGGACAGCCACGCTCTACGACAGCCACATGCGCAAGGCTGTCACCGGTACCGTCAAGCTCAGGGCCGACCGCAATACACTCGAAGACCTTTATGCAGACTCAACCCTTTGCTGTGAAAGAGACAACAGTTCTTCGGAAAGCGGTTTAGGATACTCAACGCACAAGACACTTAAAAATTTTACAGCCCTGATGTCTTGGTTTTATGACGATTATACCTATATCGACGCTACCGATCCCTCTGCCAAACCTCTTTTTGAGAGAACTCCCGACGGCGTTTACAGCGCCTGCGGGCAATGCACGGGCATGGCGTTCAACGATACACACGGCAACGTATGGTATCGTGCCATCCGGTACGACGGCCATCGCAACGTAACCCGTATATCCCAGTGGGATATTTTCAAGCGGGCAGACAGGCATACTGTTGAAACGGATTACTCATTCACCGGCGACCCGCTGACGGTACGGGAAATACTTGAGATTTTTGAAGAAGGAAATGTCGTTTCCGCCGACACAGCCACCATGAGCATGCATTACGATTACATGGGGCGTCTGACGGATCGCAAACTCAAAGTGAACGACAGTCCGTGGCTTCCCGTCAATGAGTATGGCTATGATTCCATAGGCCGTCTTTCTTCCGAAAAACGAGGCACCGACATAGAATACACCTACGATATGTGGGAAAATCTTCTTTCTATATCATCTCCCTACTATAGCCAGCAGAACCGCTTCAACGACTCCCGCTCCGAAGGCGATAGTTACACATTTATAAACTCCTCCACGGAAAACTGGCAACTTCCCTCACAGTATTCCATAACCACCAAGTATTGTTATGACAAGCTGGGCCGGCTTCTTTCCGCGACATCTCTCCAGGGAAATTCCGAGATTTTTGATGTAGACCTTGACGCAAATGTTACGGGCATACAGCGCAAATATAAAAATTCCCTTGTCCAGGACGCGGTGATACAGTTCGACGGCCCCAAGGCGGTAGGCGTCAACGACGTGTCCACGCCGTATTATACCGACGCGGTCGGGCAGTTCAAGGCCGGGAGCTACGAGCTTGCCTATGACCGGGCCGGACGGCTGATAAGCGACGGCACGCGGGGCATCTCCCGGATAAGCTACCACCCTTACGGCAACCTGCCCGGGAACATAACCATGACCAACGGCGACGAGGTAATCAGCACATATCTGGCCGACGGCACTCTGCGGTCGCGCCGGCTGAGGACCTACCGTACGCGCGCTGTTACACGCGTAACTGCCGCAGGCGACACTGTAATACGCTATCTGCGCGATGATATAATCAGCACCATGACCCGCCGAGGCAGCTTCGAGACCGTCGCCGGGCCCACGCGCTCACGCATATTCCGTACTCCGTCAGGGCATTACGACCTCACCACGGGCAAGTATTACTGGTATCTCACCGACCGCCTCGGCAGCACAGTTGCCGTAATCGATACTGCCGGAGTGGTGCAGCGCAACGGCTACTATGCCACCGGGCTTCCTTTTATCCTCCCTTGCGACAGGCCGGTAAGGATTTCCTCCGGCATAGGAGGGCTCACGCCGGAGACCCCACGACTTGCAGTTCCCACCGGTATTTTGGATGCAGATGCAAAAGGCATTGCATTCACCATGCCGTCCATGACACCTGTAACAGATCGCCTCCATATAGGCAACACGTATATCGGCCACTCCGGCCTTAGTCTGTACGACAACACCGCCCGCCTCCATGATCCCATCCTCAGCCGCTTCCACAACCCCGACCCCTTTGCCTACAAGTATTTCGATACCTCCCCATATGCCCACTGCAAGGCCAACCCGGTGAATGCAGTTGATATGGATGGTAATGTAGTGATATTTATTAATGGTATGCATTGTACTAGCGGCGGCACGAGCGAATACTGGGAAGGTGTAGATAAAACCATAATGGAAAATCTGAAAGACGAGAGCGCCCGTTATTATGACGGTTCTTTTGGTGGTGTTACTACAATTAACAAAAATATTAATCCCTATGTTCGCATGTACTATGGTTTTAAGATGGGTATATCGCAAGCAGAGGAAATATATGACAATCTTGCAGGAGAAGAGTCCATAAAGATTGTCTCCCATAGTATGGGAGGCGCCTACGCTAAAGGGTTCGTTTTGGGATTGCAGTTCCATGCTTGTTTAAGAGGCAAGGAATCAAGAATTGATATGGAATTGGACTTGGCTCCATTCCAACATTTTGTACAAATTGCAAACCCATTTGTACATACTACAACTATTTCTCATTGGAATGATCATATAGCTGGACCCTCATTTATGTTTAATGCTGAGAATATCCGAACAGGTTTTTCCAGGTTCAGTTTCCATCCAACCAAAGAACATTCCATATCCTCTTTTAATGTAGAGGTAGAAAAATACTTATCCAAATATAAAGCCGATCCCTCTAAAGGCGGTTCGAAAAGAAAATGGGAGGAGCCCTGTAATATATACATTACCATTCTTAAAAAAATTATTGAAATTTTTCATTGATATGAAACACTTGACACTTAATTTATTAATGACGATTATTCTTGCTTCGTGTAGCATGAATGCAGTTCCTAAAGAAATGCCGGTGGATAATGAGACTTATCAGAAAGACAAACAACATATTTGCGACACCTATATCAAAAATATCGAATACTGCAGGGTGCATTATAACGATAACGTTTATTATGATTGTGCGGGTTTTTATGAGCCGTATGCCTACCGTAAGACAAAAAATGGTAAATATGTAGCCTCTCCATATCCGACCGATACCCAAGTTAATGTTGAAGTAGATACAATAATATATGATGATAAAGGGAATCTTTTTGTTGCCTTTATTTGCATTGAAGAGAATTTCACAAAAGATCCGGCTCTTGAAAATAGAGAACATGTGTTTGATGCAAGGGCTATGATAGGATATAGAGACAGCACGGATAAAGCCCTGAGAATGTATCCTATAACCAAATTTATTACTGTCAATTTCGAAGATAAGAAGTTGGCTATGCGCCTTAATAGAAGAGATTATATGACATATCTAAAGTGGTCCGGGGGGTTAGCCGGAAGTGTATATAAAGATAGATTTAGAGAGAATGTCGGGGAGGATTCTTTCTTCAGAAAATCTCAGTTCTTCCACAAAAATGATTCCAATCTCTATTTATTTCAATTATATAAAAGGTTGGGTAAAATTAAAAAGATTGAGTATCCGTTTGGCACTGATTAGAGATGAGATTTGCGAATCAGGGTAAAATTTAATTTGACTTCAATGGCAGTATCTAAACGAACAATTATTAAAATATTGCTGATATGCGTGTATTGCATATTGGCAATATCACCACTCAATCTTTTATATCAATATCATTATCATCCGGAAATATTATATTTATTCAAATATCCCGATGAAAATCTTTGGGGCGCAGTATTGATATGTCTTTTGGGGATAACGATAGTTTCTATATCAAAGAAATTCAACGCCACGTTCTGGATATCTAATGTTACAAACTGGATTTTTTATTTTATGCTTTTTGTGGTGAATATAACTCTATCTACACCTATGAAGATAGATACACGCTATATTAACAAAACCGATTCGTCAGGCGCAAAATCCGGATATTGGTGTGAAACCCACGAGAATGATATCTGGGTCTGTTTCTATGAAAATGGAGAAAAGAATGGTCTTGCTCAACGTTACGCACGATATGGTAAAAATCAGTATTTTCTTAGCGCATTTGGCTGTTTCGAGCATGACAGACCCGCACAACAATGGCAGTATTATCATGCTAATGGCATGATTTCAACTGTAATAACCGAAATTTCAGAGAATCATGAATTTATGGAAGAAGCAGAAAAGGCCTACCGTAATCCGGAATCGACTTTACAAGGCTATGTAATCAACTATAATCGAGAGGGTAAAATAATATCGGAAGGTTGGTGTATATTTTATAGTGATTGTATGAAAGATGGTGCAGGAGTGGGTATATGGAAATGTTATAGACCCGAAGGGATGTCCACCGAGGACAGATCGTTGGAGTTGAAGCCTTTATCAGAGCTTTTGATAAAAGATGATTATGCTGACAAGGGCTTGGATTATGATTCTTATAAAATATTGGATTAATATGAAAAATTTGATATTCATAATCACGGTTTTTATGTTGGCGGTCTCTTGTAAGACCATGAGAATTGGTAATTCAAGTTCTGACCGCATGCGGACGCATAACTATGACGATTATCCTACTGTTTTTTTAGATTTAGATTATTATGGAATTGTTCAATTAGTAGATGGCAATAAAACAATCCGGCTTCAGAACAACGATCTGGAGGAGAATTATATACTATTTTCTTTGATTAAGAAAGTAGATAATAGTTTTGAAGTAATTGCATGGAATTCTCTTGATGAATCCTACATTGGGACAGGAAAGATTCACTCTAATGCACCAATTTGCATTTATACAAAGGAAAATAATCCCGAAAAAAATCCCATTAGATTATATGCCGATCACAGTTTAAACAGTTCATTTGTTTCGGATACAACATATAGTATTGAAGCTCTTCGTGTTGTAGATGTATACAAGAAATGGTTAAAAGTAAAAATGCTTATAAACGGCAAGGAGCATATCGGGTGGTTGTCTCCTGATATGCAATGTCCTCTTGTATATACTACTTGTAATTGAATGTAACCGCGGGCGTTTGCCGCCCGTGAAAATGACCGGAATCACCACATCAACCCCGGTGGGTTGCACATGGATAGATTGCCGGTTCAGCGCCCTCCGGGGCTATATATCTATTGATCTCCCCCCCCCCGACACATGCGTCGGGGGTTACGTATATTTATGGCCTCCGGCCATCGCAACCGCTACATTCTCTTTTTATATATGTACTTTCTCGACCGCGGGAATAGCGTTTTTGAAATGTTTTCCGTAATTTTACGGCATAAAACAGGCACCTCCGCGGTGCCGGGGCTTTAAAACTTGTAACTTATGTTCAACAAAGATGTATATGTAAGCCGCCGCAACGAGCTGAAAAAGCTGATGAATGGCGGTGTGGCTGTGTTTTTCGGTAACAACGAGGCACCTAATAACGGTCCTAACAATTCCTACTACCCGTTCCGCCAGGATTCATCGTTTTTATATTATTTCGGACAGAGCCGCGACGGCCTTGTAGGCGTAATCGACCTCGACAACGACCGCGAATATCTGTTCGGCGATGATATCGACATAGACGACATCGTATGGTACGGTTCTGTGGACAGCGTGGCCGACATGGCCGCACAGGTCGGCGTGGCAAACAGCGCACCTATGGCCAAGCTAAAAACACTTGTCGACGAGGCACAGGCCAAGGGCCGCAAAATCCATTTTCTGCCGCCATACCGCTTCGACACCAAGATTCAGATTATGGATCTTACCGGCATACACCCCTCGCAGCAGAAAGACGCCGCTTCGCTTGATCTTATCCACGCCGTAGTGAAGATGCGTTCCACAAAAAGCGAACTGGAGATTGCCGAGATAGAGGACGCCTGCGCTGTAGGCTATCGCATGCACACCACGGCCATGCGCCTCACACGCCCCGGTGTTACCGAGAAATTCATAGGCGGCCAGGTGGACGGCATCGCCCACAGCTACGGACTGGAAGTGAGCTTCCCCACGATATTCTCGCAGCACGGCGAGATAATGCACGGCAATCCGTCGATGGCATTGCTGCAGGAGGGACGCCTCGCCCTGTGCGACGCTGGCGCCGAGAACATGAATTGCTATTGCAGCGACAACACCCGCACGTTCCCTGTAAGCGGCCGCTTCTCCCAGCGTCAGCTTGATATATACCGCATTGTCGAGGAATGCCACGACCGTGTGCTCGACATTGCTCGCCCAGGCATAAGATATATGGACGTCCATTTCGATATCTGCCGTCTTATGACCGATCGTCTCAAGGAACTCGGGCTGATGCGAGGTGATACCGAAGAAGCCGTACGCGCCGGCGCCCACGCCATGTTCCTGCCTCACGGCCTCGGCCACATGATGGGCCTTGACGTTCACGATATGGAGAGCCTCGGCCAGATTTATGTGGGGTTCGACAGCGAGACGCGTCCAATTCTGGAGCAGTTCGGAACAAACTGCCTGCGCATGGGCCGCAAGCTCGAAAAAGGCTTTGTCGTTACCGACGAGCCGGGCATATATTTCATTCCCGCACTCATCGACAGCTGGCGCGCCACCGGCCACTGCGCCGAGTTCCTCAACTTCGACCTGCTTGAGAAATACAAGGACTTCGGCGGCATCCGCATAGAGGACGACGTGCTCATCACCGACGACGGCTGCCGTTTCCTCGGAAAGGACCGCATCCCCTACCATCCCGCCGACATAGAGGATTTCATGGCCGGGAACCGATAAACTTCTCACTTGCACCCTCACATCAATCATATAATAATACTTCTTCTGTTTGCCGCCATCGCTGCCGGATGTACCCGTTCCGGCAGCGACGTCGGCGACAGCACCAATACGCTCGTCAGCGAGAATCCGGATTCACTGCTTGCGTGCGGTAACAGATACCTCCGCAGCCCGGAGACCGTGGACAGTGCCATGATGTGCTTCGTAATTGTCGCCGACCGCACCGAAGGCGCCGACGATTCGCTGAATGTAGACCGCAACATCCGTGCCAATATAAACCTGGGATTTATAGAACACAGCTACCGTAACGACTATCACAAGGCCTACGACTACCTTTCGCAAGGTCTTGAACTTGCCCAGACCCGCGGGTTCGACCATTATCTGCCCTATGCCTATCTGAATATCGGAGTGGCTATGGGTAAGCTCGAGGCAATATCCGCCGTTGGAAGCACAAGCCGCGGCGACTATCTTTCCTTAATCCGCCGCGGCTTCGACGAGGCTATCAAACACGGCCAGCACCGTCCGGCTGCTTTTGCATATATCGACATAGTGAATCTTTGTCTGGAAAACAACGATATAGTCCTTCTGCGCGATGTCAACAACCACCTGCAGACAAATCCGCTGTCCGGCGACACTCCTTTGGTAAAATACGTATGCGAGCTCTCGGACGCTGTGGCTATGTACACAGAAGGCGACTATACCGGGTGTGTGGACACCTTGCGGAACCTAATATCCACCGAATTCGGCGCCGAAGTGAATACCGAGGAAATGCGATATACCTCTATCTATTTCGCCGCCATTGCCCGCGACAAAGCCGGCGACAAGCAGGGCTACAAGGACATGATGCGCGACCTCGAACAGCGGATAGAGACCGACGGCAGCCCGGAATCGCGCACTTGGCTCTACCGCATTCTCTCGGAAGACAGTACTTCCATTGGCGACAAAGACAAATATTTGCTCAAATATTACCGGGCCAGAGAAGCCGAGGCAGCGCGCGGAAGCCTTACGCGCCTTAACAACATCTCTTTTCTGGGCGAACTGCGCAAGGTAAAAGTGCAGGTGGAGAAAGAGAACCGCAACAAACGCGATCTCGCCATAACGCTATGGGGTGTGATTGTTCTTTTTGTTATCATTTTAGCTTTCATGGCATTTTATGTCAATACTCAGCGCAACAAACGCCGTTTCATACAAAAGCTGTACGAAAAGAACATGGCTCTGCTGGATAAAAAAATAAAATCCGACAAAGAACCGGAATCAGACAGAAACGATGACCCAGAACAGCACAGCGACCTGGCCGACCGCATAGAAAAGATTTTCTCCACCCCTGAATATATCTGCAATACCAACTTCTCCCTTTCCGAACTTGCTTCACTGACAGCCTCCAACACATCTTACGTTTCCAAAGCGTTGAACACCCGCTTCGGCAAACACTTCAACACCCTGCTGTGCGAAGCACGTATTTTTGAGGCATGCCGCCGCTTGTCATCGCCGGAATATGATTCCCTCACCATCGAAGCTATTGCCGAAAGCGTAGGCATACGTTCCCGCAGCAACTTCTCATCGCTGTTCAAACGCGCTACAGGTCTGTCGCCTTCCGAATTCCGCAAAATGTCGCAAAACAAACGAGAAAACAGCTAAAATGACACCAAAACAGGTGCTTTTCAATAAAATTTACAGAAAAGCACCTGTCCGTACCGACGTTTCGGCGCTTTTCACTGACAAACTGCATATATTTGTGCATTCAAACATTATCCGAAATTCAAATATCGGTTCTTAATCTCTAATTTATATGTACAAATTCTACCACGCAGTTTTAGCCGCCGCCCTTATCATCCCGGCAAGCGCAAGCGCACAGTGGAACACGGACAGCACTCCTTTCACCGTCGCACCAATCAGTGAACTTCGCGAGGACCAGCTGCAGGCGGCTCCTCTGCCCGACGGCAAAACCATCGTATCATGGGTACGACAGAACGACGAGCGCACTTCCGCCGACCTCTATGTCCAGATTCTCGACACCGAAGGCAATACTACCCTCGGCGATTTCGGCAAACGAATAAACGCGCACGACGGTGTATCCTACTCCGTTGCAATGCCCGGCATGGTTGTCCTTGATGACGGATCTACCATTTTCATGTTCGCCGACCCACGCAACGACGACGGCACAGGCAAAACAATGCCATATCTCTATAAAGTAGACGCCGACGGCAATCTGCTGACATCTGCAGATGGTGTCGCTCTTGTATCCGACACCGACCGCGGCCGCAACTTCGCCATGTATAAACTCGGCGGAAACATATTCGCCTCCTTCGAAGGAAACAAACCCGGCACATACGACAACGCCACACGCATCTACCGAATCAACGAGGCCGATTGCGCCTCTTTATGGGACGAGCCTCTGATTATCGACGGCTCCGCTACAATGGTTCCCTGCGACGGAGGATTCATAATCGTCAGCCTCAACAGCAACAATCTGTATGCGCAGAAATACAGCTACGACAAGGCAGCGCAATGGAGCGAGACCGTTACCGTGGCCGAAGGTACCGCCATCTGGGGTGTACCAGCTGCATACGCCGACGGCCGCAACGGCGCAATCGTTCCTTACGAATTCACCGACAAGGAAACATATCAGACCTGCTACCCCGTGGCCAAAGTGAACGCCGACGGCACCGCCGATAGCAAATGGATGGCATCGCTCGCGCCCGTCGATGGGTACATGGTAAGCGCGAGCCGTTTCGCAGTAACTGCCGCCGGAGACATCTGCGCCTTTACCAACGCAAAGCAGGGTTGGGGCACTCCTTCTGGACTTTATGCTGCAAGCTACAACGCCGACGGCACAATGGCTGCCAGCAAACTGATAGATTCCGCACAGTTAGACTGCAAGCTGGCATCCGTAATGCAGAAAGACGGCGATTTCGTGCTTGTATATAACAAACAGCCCGACTACAGCAACACCGGCATAGAAGCACGCCGCATAAGCGCGGCTTTTGACAGCATCTGGGGCGCCACCGTTGCTGTTCCCGCAAGCATCAACGGCGTTGCCGTGGCTGCATCCGAAAACAGCTTCACCACCTTCTTCTGCGAAGCTCCTTCCGGCACAGAGGTGGGTGTTAAAGCACTGCGCATGTTCTACGACGGCTCCTACGCCGAGCCAAAGGTATACGACATAGACGTAACCCTGACAGAACCGGGCACACTCTCCAAACTCATCACCGAAACACAGATGTGGGATGCAATGTCGCTGCGTGTGGCCGGTCCCATCAACAGCGACGACGTAAACATCATCCGTCAGATGGCCGGTGTGAAGGGCTATGACCAGGAAACCAACGGCTGGGTGAAAGACATCAACCTCGCCGACGCCACCATAGTCGCAGGCGGCAGCCCCTACTGCAGCTATTACAGCATGGACGTATGGGACTATGTCGACTGCACCACAACAGACAATGTATTCCCGCCGCTGTTCTTCCGCCGCACAAGCATCGAGCACATCGACCTGCCCAAGAACATCACCGTCATCGGCACCCAGGCCCTATACAGCTGCGGCGCCCTGACAAGCATCGTAATTCCTGAAACCGTTACCTCCATCGAAACCGAAGCCTTCGGCGGCAGCGGCATCACATCGGTGAAACTGCCCGCGGCAGTAACATCGCTCGGCAGCTATGCATTCTGGGGTTGCGCCAACCTCGCCGACATCGACATCCAGTGCCAGCTCACATCGATTCCCGAGGGCATGATGTCGCAGACCTGCATCACCGAATTCGACATCCCCGAAACCGTTACCAAAATCGGCTCAGGCGCTTTCAAGGACTGCGCCTATATGGAAACCGTTACCGGCGCCGAAGGTGTTGAAAGCATTGGCAGCTACGCTTTCCAGAACTGCCTGTCGCTCAAGAATTTCAAGCTCGGTGAAAAAGTAAACTCCATCGGCATCGAAGCCTTCGGTAACGATGCGTCCTTATGCAACCAGACCATCCCGGCCTCTACGGAATATATAGGTCGCCGCGCATTCAACAACTGCGCGAGCATGACCGAATATACCGTGGCCGACGACAACGCCTATTATAAGGCCATCGACGGACTCCTGTATAGCAAAGATGGGCTAAACGTTATCGCCTGTCCCGCGGGACGCATGAATGCAGTTATTGTTGCCGACGGTGTCGAGACCGTTGAGGAAGCATGCTTCGAGGCTAACGGCTACTTGCAGAACGTAACACTTCCGGCAAGCGTGAAAGCAATAAACAACGAGGCTTTCAAATTCTGCCCCTCGCTCAACAGCCTAACCGTGAACGCTATGACACCTCCCGAACTCGGCTGGCGCGACGTATTCTTCGGCGTTGACCAGGCCAACTGCCGCCTCAACGTTCCCGAAGAAGCCGTGCAGGCATACATGGAAGCAGAGACATGGAAAGACTTTTTCGTTACCACCGGCCTTGACGAAATCAGCGTCGACGGCAACGCCGAAACCGAATGGTTCAACCTGCTCGGCAACCGCGTGAACGCCACCGACCTCGTTCCCGGCAATGTATACATCCGCCGTAACGGTACACGCACAGATAAAGTAGTTGTGAAGTAACACCATAGTCGCTAAGACTG
>CABPYL010000014.1 GCA_902461565.1 uncultured Porphyromonadaceae bacterium | reverse complement strand
CCCGGCGGTCCGGACCGGCGGCAGATGGGACCGCCGCCGGGCGGACACGGCAGGCCTCCGATGGGTGGGAGACGCCCATTCTAAGAGAATCCATCCCAGGGTACAATAAGGCAAAAAGACAGTTTAATAGATAATGAGATAAATGGTTTAATTGAAAAAGAGTAAAAAGAGAACAGAAAGACACAAAGCAACAAAAGTAACACTCATCAAGGACCGGCAGCTGCTGTGAAGCCCCTGCCGTTTAAATCAGCAGCCAGCCACTGCTGATTTTTTTGTATCTGCCGGTTTCCAGACGGGATTTTTTCATTAATTTTGCGCCTGCTATGAAACAGTGCAAAAAATCGCTCTCCATACTTGGCCGCAGTCTGTTCTGCTCGCTCCTGCTGGCCGTGCTTGCTGTCTTTCTGCCCGGTTGCAACGGAGATGTGTTTATAACAAAGCTGACGGTATCTGTCCAGCAGGCCGAGGTGTCGGCGGAACATTCCGTAGCCCGCATAGGCGTGTCTGGAAAGAACTGGATTGTGAAAGACATAAATTTCTACAACAGCGAGGAGTACATCAATTATGGCGGCGTGGACGAAAACGGGAGGCTACGCATTCTGACGGCCTTCACCGACCTGAGTATGCGAACGGGGAGCGATTATGTCGAGGTAGAGCTTGTAGATTATGCAGGTAACGGGCAGGGTACACTGTCGTTTACCGTAACTGACGGCTACGAGTATTTATCCGTAGGTATTGCCGTTCTTCCGACAAAGACATTTCCGGTAAAGATTGAGGATATTACGTATACACTTGATTCATGGGGAGGCTATCCCGATGAGAATTTCACGGAAAATGTGATAACTTACGCCTATCCGGAGGGGGTGCCGGAAGCCACACTGTTTGAATTTCCTTCGCCAGAGTCTTTGCCTGTGAGATATTTCTTCGAGGCATTCGTGGGTGCCGATCTGTTCGCCTACAGGGTTCTGAACAGTGGCATCACGGTGCCGATTCCGTCATATACGTTCCACACGTCGCCCACACGCGATTTCTGGACTATGACCGGAGATGTTGCCGCGTTGTCGAGCGTCAGCACGCAGACAATTACCAAAGTGGTTCCGCCCGTACCCGCGCCCGTGGAACTTCCGCCCGGGACGCCGCTGATCGTTACCCTGTCGTGCGACTACGAGGCCGTTGCCCTGGAATGCCACATAACGGCGCTGAACGAAACCACAGGCACACGGGAAGTGATACGCGGCACCCTGCGTATGTGGGTCCCCGTGAAGTTTAACGTTACCGTGGAGAAGAAATGATAAAAAGGGAAATATTGATTATTGCGGCGGTGATGACTGGCGTTGCAGCCCTCGGCGCCGATTCCACAGCCGTGGCTCACCGCATAGGTTTCGACATTAACGGTTCGTACGTCATGCCTACGAACAGCATCGTAAGGGGTAACAACCGCTTCGATGCCGTAACGAGGTCGGCTTTCGGCTTTGCGGCAGAGTATTCTTTTTCTTTCGCACCCGATTCGCGCTACGGGCGATATTATCCCTATGCCTATCAGGGGGCGGGCGTGGGTATGAATATTTTCAGCAGTTCAAAGGTAACGGGCAATCCGGTGAACGTATATGTGCTGCAAGGCTCGCGCATAGCGTCGTTCTCGCCGCGACTGTCGCTGGACTATGAATGGAACTTCGGAGTGTCGGCGGGATGGAGGAAAATAACAAATCCCGAATCGCTCGACCCTGTTGATGTCGACGGCTTCGGCTCGCGTTTCAATGCCTATATAGACCTCGGCTTCAAGCTCTGCTATGTCTTGAACGACCGTCTGAGCCTCTCGGCAGGTGTGGACATTTCCCACTATTCCAACGGCAATACCGACTATCCCAATCCTGGCGTGAACGTGTTGTCGGGCCGCGTGGGCCTTGTATGGAGGCTTGGTGTGGTTCCGGCGCTGCGGAGCTACGACTGGAGCGACTATGAACCACACATCACCTATGACATTACGGCGTACGGCGCATGGCGCAAGAATCTCTTCGATGCCAACTACTCCGACCCGATGAACGAGCCCTCCATAAGAGTTATACCGGGGCATTTCGGCGTCGGCGGTTTCAACATCAATCCGCTGTGGCATTTCAACCCGATGTTCGCTGCCGGTGCGTCGTTGGATTTCCAGTACGATGACGGCGCCAACCTCAGCCCGTATTTTGCCACCTCATCATCGCCTGACGACCCTAAATTCTATCGTCAGCCTTTCAGCCACCGCGCTATGGCTGGACTGAGCGCGCGCGCCGAGTTGCAGATGCCGATTTTTGCAGTCAACGCAGGCATCGGACACAGTCTGTGGGCGCCCGGCGGCGACGACATGCGCGGCTGGTACCAGACGTTCACGCTCAAAACCTTTGTAACGCGCAATCTTTATGTGAGCACCGGCTATCGCCTTGTGCGGTTCAAAAACCCCGGCAACCTTATGCTGGGCGTCGGATGGCGCTTCAACGCCCGTTAGCGAGCGAGGAATTCGTCGGTTGATATTTTAATGCCGCGAGGGCCGTAATCGCCAAGTGCGATGTCGGCAATCTGGCGGGAAGGGTCGGTTACATGGTCGATAGGTTCTCCGGCGGCATCCATATAATCTGTAGGAATCATATTGGCAATCGAATGAGGCCATGATTTGTCCGGAAGGATGTTACGGTACATAAAAGCAATGGTTTCGCCGATTGGTTTTCCGTCGATATTAACTTTCCCGCTGTCCCAAACAAGAAGATTCACTCTTTCTCCGGCGAGGTTTTCCTCCTTTATTTTGTCGCGGATTTTGTCAAGGTCGGGATTGGAGGCCAGTACAACAACGAACTCCGATTTTTCGCCGGATTTCCAAACTGCGTCTCGGTCGCATGTAGAAACGTAGGATCGAGTATCGGCAGCGCTTCCGAGGCATATCGACCAATAACGAGCCGGTGAAGAAAGGTTCTCTTCGGGCGCTGTGGGAACAAGTGCGGGGATGAAGCTGAATGTAAGCACTTCGCCGGTATGGATGTGTGTGCGGGCGTACAGGTATGCAGTGGAGTTGTTTGGGTAGTACTTGCTCACAGGTGCGAGGAAGAAAGGCATTTCGGGGTATTCGTCGGATTTCTGCACGTATACCTGCGATGTGGCGTTGTATACGTTAGAGAGGATGTGTTTCGGAGCGTTCACGGGCGATAGGTCTGAGGCGGAGAGAGCCGTTATGGCGGGCATTGCCACACCGCCGAATTCGTCGGGATTTCCCTCGCCGTCGGTTCCGAGGTAATGTCGCATCATCACCACGGCTTTCTCTACGCCGGCATCAATTCGGCAGATATTTTTAGAATCGAGTTTGGCGACGGTAGCGTCGCTGACGCCAGCGGGCACGATATATACCGTGAAAGTGCCGTTGCTGTGGGTGGTATGCATGAAAGGATTCACGGAATTATTGTCGGGGATGATGTTCACATCGTCTATGCCTCCGATTGCGGAGCCGGTGAGGTCGTTGTAGAGCGAGAAACTGAAGTATCGGCAGTGGGGAAATGTGCCTTTGAGACACAGAATAGCATCGGGGTTGTCCATTATACTCCATGTATATTCCCAATAATTGCTGTAAAGATCGGGGTATGCTCCGATTATCTCGTCGGCACCCGAAATAGTAGCGCTCCATTCGGCGGGTTCGCATTGAACTGGCACATCGCCGGAATCGTCGCAAGCGGATATGAAGAGGAATGCCGCAAGCATAAAAGCGGTTGAAAAAGGCCGTATTATCTTTTTCATTTTAACAGGAGATTGTTTATTTATCAGTTGGTTTAATAGTGAGATGCGGAGCACAAAGGTAAGGAACAATCTCAATCTGTGCAAGCGTTGCACTCTTTTTTGGCAGTTTAGTGAATTAGGGCTATATTTGCGTTGTTATGAAACTGATAAGGAAACTTATGGCGGTGACTGCGATGGCCGTGAGTGCCACTTGCGGCGCGGCCACCACACTGGTACCCGTTGAATCCGGTGATTTACCGGTGAGCGCGCCCGGCGAATTGATGCGGTATACAGCCCGCTGCGCAGGCCTGGGAGCAGACTTTACAGTTGACGTATGGTTTCCAGCCGGCTATGCGCCGGAGTCCGATACACGTTACCCTGTTGTATACATGCAGGACGGCCAGAATCTTTTCGACCCCAAAATAGCTTTCGGCGGCGCCGCTTGGGAGGTCGACAAGGTCCTTGGCAAACTTATTGATGCCGGAATGATAGAAACGCCTATAATCGTTGGCATACACAACCGCGGCACGCGTCGCCCCGCCGATTATATCCCCGAAAAACCGCTCAAAGAGTATCTTACGACAGCACAGCTCGCCGAATCCGGCATAGGCGACGTTACAGGCAACCGTTATTATGGCGACGAATATGCCGCCTTTGTTGCGACGGAGCTGAAACCGGCTGTGGACGGAATGTTTCCTACGCACCCTGAGCGCGAGCATACTTTTATAATGGGTTCGAGCATGGGCGCGCTGGCGTCGCTCTATGCGATTTGCGAGTATCCCGATGTTTACGGCGGAGCGGGCTGCCTGTCGACGCATTGGATAGGCAATTTCGATTATACAAGCACTCTCTTCCCGACTGCCATGCTTGATTATCTGAGGGATAATCTGCCGTCGTCCGAAACACACCGTCTTTACCTCGACCGCGGCACTGAAGGACTCGACGCCGCATACGGCGTATGGGACGACAAGGCCATTGCGCTTGCGCAGGAAAAGGGTTACAGCACCGCCGGAGGCTCTTTGTACGTCTATGTGGATGAAGGCGCCACTCACAACGAGCGCGACTGGGCGGCACGGGTCGACCGCGCCCTCGATTTTTTCCTCCACAATTCTCCGGACCCCTACATACCCCCGCAGACCGGTCCTGCGACATATAGCGTCATCTTCCAGGATGCGCGGTATTCATGGCCGAAGCCGTGCGCTTTCGCATGGTGCATGGGTGCGGTGATTCTCGGCAACTGGCCCGGCGCAGCCATGACGGCCACGGAATACGGCGGCGCACCTGCGTGGCGGATAAGCTGGAAATCGAAGTATGAACCTACCAATATAATTTTCAACAACGGCGATACGGCCCGAATGGAGCAGACAGCCGACCTTGAATTCCGCAACAACTACGTATACGATTTCAACGGCCCGGTGGAGCCGGTGGCATCTGCGTACTTTCCCGAATCATCTGAAGGCCTCACGGTGAGTGTCCGGCCGGGACAGGTTGAAATACTGTCTGCAAACGCCCGCACGGTGTCGCTGACCGGTGTCGGGGGTGTCTGCCGCACCTTACGTATTGCGGGGGCAATTCCGCTTACAATAGACCTTGTCCCCGGTATCTACATTCTGGCTACCCGCAAATTCCTCGTTCCCTGAATACTCCGTCCGGTATGTAAATGCGATATATGTTATGGAACATGTTATTGCAAAATTGTTTGCAGCGAGGGGATTTTTTTGTTACATTTGCGCTACCAACCTTTAAATCGTTATCAGATATGGCAAAAGTGTATGGTGCAGTAACAATCGACTCGGCACGTTGCAAGGGCTGCGACCTTTGCGTGGTGGCATGTCCGCAGGACGTCCTGTCTCTTCAGCCCAAGGAAGTAAACGACCGCGGATACCATTATGCCTATGCCGCCGACCCTGAAAAATGCGTAGGATGCATGGCTTGTTCGGCTGTTTGCCCGGATGCATGCATCGAAGTTTACCGTGTGGTCGTGCGCGGCGAGTGATTCGGCACCTTATCCCCTCTTAATTATCAAAAAATCATGGAAGAAATCAAATTAATGAAAGGCAACGAGGCCTTGGCGCATGCTGCTATCCGCTATGGCGCCGACGGCTATTTCGGATACCCGATAACCCCGCAGAGCGAGGTTCTTGAGACGCTTGCCGAGGAGAAGCCCTGGGAAACAACCGGTATGGTGGTGCTCCAGGCCGAGAGCGAGGTAGCGTCCATAAACATGGTATACGGCGGCGCCGCCACGGGCAAAGCCGTGATGACGTCTTCGTCGTCGCCCGGCGTCAGCCTCATGATGGAAGGTATTTCCTACCTTGCAGCCAGCGAACTACCGGCACTTATCGTAAACTGTATGCGCGGCGGCCCCGGTCTGGGTACCATCCAGCCTTCGCAGGCCGACTATTTCCAGGCCACCAAAGGCGGCGGCCACGGCGACTATCATCTGATTGTCCTCGCGCCTGCCACAGTTCAGGAAATGACCGACTTTGTTGCCCTCGGTTTCGACCTTGCTTTCAAATACCGCACTCCTTCCATGATTCTTGCCGACGGTGTTGTCGGTCAGATGATGGAGAAGGTTGTGTTGCCTCCGCAGCGTCCGCGCCGTACCGAGGAAGAACTGCGCCGTCAGTGCCCCTGGGCTGCATGCGGCAAAGCGGGACGCGATCACCGTAATGTGGTTACGAGTCTCGAGCTTGACTCGGCCAAGATGGAGGTAAACAACGAGCGTTTCCAGGCTACATACCGCCGCATCGAAGAAAACGAGGTGCGCTACCAGGAATACTTCACCGACGATGCGGAATACCTGATAGTGGCTTTCGGTTCGATAGCTCGCATCTGTCTAAAGGCCATCGAGGATGCCCGCGAGGCCGGCGTCAAAATCGGTCTTATACGCCCCATCACCCTTTGGCCGTTCCCGACCAAGCGTATCGCCGAGCTGTCGGCAAAGGTGAAGGGTATGCTTGTGGTAGAGCTTAACGCCGGCCAGATGATAGAGGATGTACGCCTTGCAGTTGAAGGAGCGGTGCCTGTGCGGCACTTCGGCCGTATGGGCGGCATTGTGCCCAATCCCAATGAGGTGCTTGAGGCGCTCAATAAAGAATTCGGTATAAACATCTAAGAAGGAACGCTATATGACAAAAGAAGAAATCATCCGTCCGGAGAACAAGGTCTACAGCCGTCCTTCTCTCCTTCTCGACGCCAACACGCACTATTGTCCCGGCTGCTCGCACGGCGTGGTGCATAAGCTTGTGGCCGAAGTGCTCGAGGAAATGGGCGTTGCCGACAAATCGTTAGGCGTGGCACCTGTTGGCTGCGCTGTGTTCGCATACAACTATATCGACATCGACTGGATCGAGGCTGCACACGGCCGTGCCCCTGCAGTGGCTACCGCCGCATCGCGCCTTAATCCGGACCTGCTTGTGTTCACATATCAGGGCGACGGCGACCTGGCCGCAATCGGTACTGCCGAAACTATCCACGCATGCAACCGTGGCGAGAACATAGCCATAATCTTTATCAACAACGCTATATATGGCATGACCGGCGGCCAGATGGCTCCTACTACGCTGTTAGGCATGAAGACAGCCACGACGCCCTATGGCCGCTGCGTGGAACTGAACGGCTATCCCCTGACAATCACCAACCTCCTTACGCAGCTCGACGGCACATGCTACGTTACCCGTCAGGCCGTACACACACCCGCCGCCGTGCGCAAGACCAAGAACGCAATCCGCAAGGCGTTCCAGAACGCGATCGACAAGCGCGGTACATCGGTTGTGGAAGTGGTTTCCACCTGCAACTCGGGCTGGAAGATGTCGCCCGCCAAGTCCAATGAATGGATGGTGGAGCATATGTTCGAGAAATATCCCCTCGGCGACCTCAAAAATGTTGAACCTCAGAAATAAAGCCCTATGAAAGAAGAAATAGTAATTGCCGGTTTCGGCGGTCAGGGCGTCCTTTCGATGGGCAAGATTCTGGCCTACGCCGGATTGATGGATAATCTTGAAGTTACCTGGATGCCGTCCTACGGACCCGAACAGCGCGGCGGCACGGCTAATGTTACTGTAATTCTGTCCGACAAGCCTATCAGCTCGCCTGTGCTCGACAAATACGACACAGCCGTTGTGCTGAACCAGCAGAGCCTGTACAAGTTCGAGAGCAAGGTAAAACCCGGCGGCACGCTCATCTACGACCCCTCCGGCATACATCGTCTGCCCTCGCGCACCGATATCAAGGTTGTTGCGGTTGATGCCATGACGGCCTCCATCGAGCTCAAGAATTCCAAGACATACAATATGATTCTGCTTGGCGCGCTGCTGAAACTGCGTCCCATCGTGGAAATCGACGCCGTTCTGCGAGGCCTCAAGAAGACTCTGCCCGAACGCCATCACCACCTCCTTCCCCTCAACGAGGAGGCTCTGCGCAAAGGCATGACCCTTGCCTGAGAATCAGGATAAAATATAAAGCGGCAGTGGACTGCGGGTTCGCTGCCGCTTTCCTTTTCAATTCCGGTGATGGAAAAAATGCGTAAATAACCCTTATTTTTGAAGGAAAAAGCGTTTTTTCAAATATTTTTAACACTTTTTCTCCCATAAGGTTTTTGGACACGGGATTATTGTGTAAATTTGTGCCAGCTATTGTTTTGAGCCATGAAACCAGTTGCATTAATCGTCTTTCTGATGTTAGCTGTCCTGACCGCGGGTGGCGCCGAACGCAGGGCGCTTGTCGTAGGCATAGGGCAGTATCAGTGCAGCGAGTGGCGCAACATTCACGGTGACTGCGATGTGCCTTTGGTTGTCCGTTTCCTTTCCGACAGAGGCTTCACCGATATAGGTACTCTTGTGAACGAAGAAGCGACCAAGAAGGGAATCATAGCGTCTTTCAGGGCATTGGAGAATAAATGTAGGCCCGGGGATATTGTGTATGTTCATTTCTCGGGCCACGGACAGCAGATAACCGATGTTAACGGCGACGAGGACGACGGCTTCGACGAGGCCTGGATACCATACGATGCCGATATGAGCTATTCAGAGACGTATAAAGGCGAGAATCATCTTACCGATGACGAGATAGGTGAATGGCTTGAGCGAATATGCCGGCGCATCGGCTCCTCGGGCAAACTGCTCGTCGTTGCCGACGCCTGCCACAGCGGAGACAGTACGCGAGGCGACGGCGACAGCGTGTGCGTACGCGGCACGGATAAGGATTTCATCATCCCCCTGGTCAAAAAGCCCGTCAGAATTGCTAAAAAGACCGAAAAATGGCTTATGCTGACGGCCTGCCGCGACTATCAGGTGAACTGCGAGCTGCGTCTGGACAACGGCGCCTACTGCGGAATGCTTACATACGCACTGGCGACACTCGACAGGAAAAGCCTCGGGGCCGCTAACCGCGACATCCTGAGGCAAATTCAGAATTTTGTCGACGGCCACCGCACGCACCTGCCGCAGAATCCCACAATCAGCGGCAACCCGCGCATCCGTATTTCCCACTTCTTCAGCCGCCGATAAAGCTATGCACCGCCTGTATCTGTTCCTCGTTCTTACACAGCTTTTTGCAGCGATATGTGCCGCGGCGCCGGTTCCGCCGGATTCTCTGGGCGTGGAATGTGTGAGAAACGCCGTGAGCCGCGAGGGTAAGGGCGAATATGCAGGCGCAAGAGAGGAATATCTGCGCGGCGCCGATTTTTTCCGTCAGTCCGGCAACAGATACGGCATTGCCAAGTGCATGGCTTACGCCGGTTTCATAGATTCCGATTTCAGCGGTCATCATGAAAAGGGTCTCGGCCGCTGCGAATATGCCTATGCCGTTCTCGACGGTATTTCCGACGAGGAATCCGATGCCCTCCGCTGCGATATAATAGAAAACGCGCTGAAAATAAACGGGGAACTGCACCGTGCCGACGCTGTTACGAAATGGTCGCTGCGCCGCGACAGTCTTATGGCCACCGGCAAAGTGCCAGGCATGGAGATACGCTATGCCATCAGCCAGGGCGATGCAGCCTACAGCAACGGCGATTACTCTACCGCCGAGAGGTTCTATATCTCGGCCGCGGAGAAGGCCGAGGCGGTGAACGACAACAGCAATTCATATCTCGCCGACGCACGTCTGCGCCAGCTCTATATCCAGTGGGATAAACCTGACAAGATATTGGAGTACAGCGATAAATGCTGCCGCGCATGGCTGCGTAACAACCGCAATGAAATACCTTCGGTGAGATACCGAGTGCTTATCACCCATGCGGCGTTGCAATGGGATGCCGGTGATTGCGAAGGCACTATGCACACCCTCGAGTGCTGGGAAGATTCCGTAGGCCCTGGTGCGGTAGGTCAGGACCTGTGCTATGTTAATTTTTTACGTGGCAGCGCCAGTCTCGGACAAAAGAAATATGCCGACGCGGTAAAGTATTTCGGGCGCAGCGACAGTATTCTCGCTGCCGATCCGTCGTCGGCTCCCAGCCATCTGCAGAAATCTGTTACCGCCTATTATGCCGGGGCGCTTACATGGACAGGCGATTATCAAGGTGCCATAAATTCCTACAGGAAGTATGCCGCCCTCATGGAAGATGAATACGGACGTAAGTCTATGGACTATGCCCGCGCGCTGCGTATCCTTGCAAATGCCGAAGGTCTGGCCGGAAATCTTGTCGACGGATGCGAACATTATTCGCAGGCATGGAACATTATTCGCGACGTTACCGTGCAGGACCTCCAGATGTTGCCCGTGGGTGCCCGCAAGGAATACTGGGAGGACTGCAACAAGCTGATGTTCGACATGATTCCATACGCTTTCGGCGCCGACGAAACGTCCTCGGCGTTTACGGCGGATACCTACGAGGCAATGATGTTCTCCAAAGGAATGATGCTTGCCGTTGAACGCAATACTTCGGCGGCACTCCGCGCATCGGGCGATACGGCGCTTATAGCGCGCAACAAGGAAATCGCCGCCTTGCGCAACCGCGTGGAGGAACTCCGGCGTCAGGGGAACGGAAAAGAGATTATGGCCGTGTATGCGCGTATGGATTCGCTCGATCGCGAACTATCATTGTGTATGCTTGAGGCCGGGATAAAGCCCACGATTCCATATACCCGCACATCCGAGCTGGTAGGAGCGCTGCACAAGAACGATGCGATAGTGGATTTCTATGACTACGACACCGAAACACACGGGCATGTATATGTCGCGTTTATCCTTAAACATGGCCGGAAATATCCCAGACTTATAAAAGTGTTCACACAGGCGCAGGCCGACAGCCTGATTGCCGCTGCCGGGGGAGATTATTCGCGCCTCGGGACCCGTTCCTCCGAGCTTTTCAGCACCCTTTTCGTAAATCTGAAAAGAGAGCTTGCCGATGTGCGGCGCATATTCTTCGTTCCGTCCGGGGTGCTGAACCAGATAGCCGTGGAGAGCATTGTTCTGCCGTCGGGAAAGGTTCTTGGCGATGAAAGGGACATATACCGTCTCACCTCCGCGCGCGAGGTTGTCGGCTTCCATGAACGCAGCCGCGCGAACGGTTTCCGAACGGCTGCGCTTTTCGGCGGCCTTGCATACGATAGGCAAGATGCAGCAACCGATTCCGGCGAAGGCGTGCGAGGCGAACCGCTTTTTAATACGCTGCCGTATTCCGAAGGCGAGGTGAACGCCGTAGCCGGAATACTTGCGGGAAAGGATATAAACGTAGACAAATATATCGGAACCGAAGGCACCGGCGAGGCATTCAAGGCTCTTGGCGGCCGCTCTCCGGAACTGCTGCTGCTTTCTACCCACAGTTTCTATTATTCGCCGGACAATGTGCCTGTTTGGTCGACGCTGAACGGTTTCGACAACGCCATGTACCTCACCGGTCTTGTAATGGCGGGAGGCAATGCGGGAATGACGTGCGGGTCTGCTCCGGAAAGCGACAATAGGGGTGTGCTGAAATCGGCCGATATCGCTGCGCTGGACCTTTCAGGCTCGCGTCTGGTGGTGCTCTCGGCCTGCGGCACGGCACTTGGACATACTACGGCCAACGAGGGTGTGTACGGTCTACAACGTGCTTTCAAGAAAGCTGGTGCAGGGACATTGGTGATGAGTCTGTGGAATGTGAGTGATGTAGCCACCGGCGATTTTATGATAGCTTTTCATCGTGAGCTAATGAAAAACGGCAATAACAGACGCAAGGCGTTCGAACGTGCGCGTCGCGAGTTGCGCAAGAAGTACTCCGACCCGTTCTATTGGGCGGCGTTCGTTATGGTAGACTGATACATGACAAAGAAAATCACCGACCGCGAGGCTATTGAAGCGTTTCTTGCCGACGACAAGAAGGCAATCAGAAATTTTTACCGCCAGATGCGCGCATACTTCATGAAAAACAGCGGCGGAGTGATTTCTGTGTCGGGCGAGAGTGCAGAGCAGCCGGAGGATTTGTTTCATGACGCATTGTTTGTGCTGTGGACGAATGTGGAGAACGGGCGTATCTTTCTAAACGGCGGCGAGGTGTGGTGTGAGGACCGCGACGGTTGCCGCGGGCCGATGCGGTCGTCGCTGGCCACATATATTGTTGCAGTGGCCCGCAACAAAAACCTCGAGCAATGTCGCAGAGAAGCGCCTGTGGAGCGGAAAGTACCGCTCGAAATCGTTTCCGGCGTGGCCGAGGACGTTACCGACGACAGTTATCGTCGTCAGGTGGTTGACATGTGCATAGACAGGTTGCCGCCGGCATGCAAGCAGATTCTTACACTTTTCTATGTGGATGGCCGCAGCCTCGCCGAGATAATCAGCATCCGCGGCATGCGCCAGACCATCACCGGTCTTAAATCCAGTAAATCGAAGTGCATAGGGCGCCTAAAACAGCTCGTCCTCACCGCCCTGGCGTAAATATGTCTACCTAATAATGTACGCACTGCGCGCATTATCTTATTCTCTCTCTGGAAGTAGACAACCTTGTTGGATTTTTTTAATATTTATTAAGGGTTACTTTTCGGGGATTTTGTCATTAAGAGTATAGAGCGATTATTATGACTATGCAGGACAGAATCGACCGATATGTGCGCAACGAAATGGATTCCGACGAGCGGATATGTTTCGAAGATGATTTGCGTACCGACGAAAGGCTGCGCAAGGACTACGAACTGACCATTGCGATTGCCGATTCACTGAAGCGCCGCCGCAGCAAATACGGTCAGATGTCTATGTGGGATGCCGAATACCGTCGCGCACGTCGCCGCAGGTTGTGGATTGGTGCTGGTGCCGCAGCGAGCGTACTTGCCTGCATTCTTGTCGGTGTCCCTCATAAATACAATTCGGAGGAAAATATGCTTCGTCCGGGCGTTGCCGCATCTGCGGTGTTCCGTTCGGCATCCGGATTCGCCGGTCCGGACAGCTGCGTTGCGAGCGGCGACTTTAAAGGAGCTGCCGAACGCATTGAGATGCTGATAGGTGAGTGTTCCGGTGAGATTGCAGCGATAGAGGCGCTGCAGGCTCCCACCGAACGCGAAGAATATAAGAAACAGATTGCCGAAATGGATCTCTATAACTTGCGCTGGTACCGTATACAGGTACTTGTCGCTATGGGCGATACCACAACGGCCCTCGAATACCTCGAACAGTTCAGAACTATCGAAGGCGACCACCGGCAGGAGGCCGATTCCCTGTTCCGCAGTCTTAGATAGCCCGACCATGTAGCCGCTACGACATTATAACCTAAGGTCTCTTAATATATCCGAGCTTATCTGAATCCTTTACTGCCATTATAACCATTGTTCTCTCCGGTTACATAGCCGCATGGCCACCGTCCGCAAGACAGTGGCCATGCGTGTGATTATATCCTATGGTTCTATTCCACAACGATGTCGAACCGGTCGCATGCGCCGGTGCGGTGGGCCAGGTGTTTGGTAGCGTTGGAGATTCCGAAAAGGGGCGAATATGTTTTTACGGATATTGTCTTTCCATCCGGTTTGAATTCGAGAATACGGAGCCAGCCGTCGCCGCCGTTTCCTTCCCATCCACCGCCGAGTACCTGTACATTGAACATCATCTGATGCAGGCCTTTGCCTATCGAATTATCATCTACACGATATGCTACAGAATCCTCGAAGTCGCCGGGGTGTCCGGTGTGTCCGCAGATGGCGAGGACTATGTTTCTGGATGGTTTGAGCAGTTTCTCCCACACCTGTTTACCCCAGTTGCGCGGGGATATCGTGTAAGGCTCGTTGTCGGTATAACTGGCGGTACGCTCCTCAAGCAGAGAGTGTGTCATATAGATAACTTTATGGTCCTTGTAACGGTCGCTGTCCGCCAAAGAGGCTGTCCAGGCAAGTACTTCATCACGGGGTGCGAATTCGTTACATATCACAAGAATTTTTCCCCACGAGGGTGTTTCGAATTCGAACGCTGCGTTCTCGAGCGATTCAACTCCCGACCGATTGGGAAATACGGCTACGGCGCAGTCGTACCACGCCTTATTGCGTTCTATGGGGAAATACTCAGGGAAATGAGTATTCCCGTTTTCGGAGTGGCGGTATCCGTATTCATGGTTTCCGGCAGATATAATGTAAGGGACCTTATTGTCGAGGCGCCCGAAAGCCCGCGACACTTCCTGCCACATTTCGCGGGAGGTCTGGTTGAGCATTTTCCTGTTGCGGACGAGGTTGTCGTTCTGTTCGACAAGGTCGCCTGTGCATAGAACGGCCTTTATGTTGAGATTGTCTATGTTGTCTGCAATCCACGCGGTCTGCAGCTCGAAGAGCGGCTGATTGATGTCGTATTTGATATATCCCTGAGGATCGCCGAGCAGTATCATAGTGAACGACCCGGGGTTGTCGAGTTGTTGGCGGTCGGCGCGGTCTTGAGCGAAGGCGCACACGCATACACCGACGGCAGCGATTGTGGCGAATAGCTTTTTCATGATAATGATATCTATATGCGGGTGTGATGAATATCTATCTGGCAACGAGGCCGCCGTCTACAAGATAGTGGCCTCCGGTGCAGAACGAGGCTTTGTCGCTTGCGAGGAAGAATACCAGTTCGGCCACTTCCTCCGGCTTTCCCACACTGCCGCGTGCGTAGAGGGCGTTTTCTTCCTGCCAGTATTCATCAATGGTCTTGCCATCGGTCTCGGCAAATTTCTCGAAAAGCGCGTCGACCAGGGGAGTGTGGATTGTGCCGGGACATACGGCGTTCACGCGGATGTTGTGCGGTCCCAGGTCGATGGACAGGCTGCGTGTAATCTGGCCCAGTGCGCCTTTTGTCAGGCCGTAGGCGAAGCTGTGGGCCTTGCCGACATACCACTGGTCGGAGGCGTTGATAACAACCGAACCTCCTCCTGCGCGGATGATGTGCGGTACAGCCTCGCGGAGGGTGTTGACGGTGCCGTATATGTTGGTGTCGATAACCTGTTTCAGTTCTTCGTCGGAAATATCCAGTATGGTGTTGCGGCGGTGTATGCCGGCGTTGGCAAATACAGAGTCCAGCGCGCCGAAGCGTTCTACCGTTGCCTGTACGGCGGCATGGATGTGCTCGCGGCGACGTGTGTCGCCGGCGGTGAACAACAGGCGGTCGGGCTCGCCGATTTCTTCTGCAAGGCGCTCGCTTACCACGCTGTTGAAGTCCATAAAACCGACGTTCCAGCCTTCGGCAATGAATTTACGCACGGTAGCGGCACCGATGCCGGTGGCGCCGCCGGTAATGAAGATAGTTTTGTTCTGCATCGCTTATGGTTTTTCGGAGCCGTCAGCGGCCCGTGTTGAAAATGCGGTCGAGTACCGACAGTCCCGAAATGAATCCAAGGTCGGCCTGACGCAACTGCCTGTAAGGTGCGGGAGCGGGCATCGGGGCAGTACGGTAATCATCGAAGGGGACACCGTCGGGAAGTTCGGCGAGGATATATGTTTTGAGGCCTAAAATCGCGCGTATAGCCGCGTCGGCGCGTCGGCACAGAGAAGTTATCGTTTCATCGTTTCCGGGCGTACGTGGCGCAAACAGTGGCATCAGGCGGTCGATGTAATATTCGAAGAAGGGCGTGCCTCCGTAGGCCGATTCGAGAGCCACCGGCTGTACCTCCCACCATCTGCCGTGAGCCGATACCGTAACATCGCACCACCGCAGGCAGCCCGAGGAGAATCCCTCGGGACGGCTCACGGGCACCGTAAGCGCGAGGCGTCCGCGAGTGTCGGCAATGTCGTAGCGGTGTACGGCCTTGTCGCGTTTGTTATAGCGCATGCCGTAATCGATGTACACAGCCTGATAGCGCGACATGACGTCGTAGTACTCCGATGCGGCGAACAGGCGTGGGGGCAGCACGGCCAACGGAGCTCTGCTCACTTTTTGTCGGGATTGGCATCGCGCAGGATGCGGTTGAAGCGTATCTTGCCGTCGAAGAGACCGCGGTCGCGGTCGAATGATATCAGCACAATCATGGGTGTGCCCACAATATGGTCCTCGGGAACGAAACCCCAGAAGCGCGAGTCCTGCGAGAGGTCGCGGTTATCGCCCATCATAAAGTAATAGTCCATCGCGAAGGTATAGTAATCGGCCGGTTTTCCGTCGATAATCACCTTGCCCGTGGCCTCGTCCAGATATGCGTCGGCATGTCCTTCGTAGTTGCGAATGACGCGGTTGTAGATCTTCCAGCTGTAAGGATTCAGGGTAATTGTGGAGCCCTTGCGCGGAATGTACAGGCCATCCTTGCCGCCGTAGTCGGAAAGAGTCCAGTCGGCGTCGCTTCCGAATGGGAAGATGTCGGCGTTTGCGCTGCCGTCGGTGAAATATTTCAGCACCTCGCGGAACTTGAGAATGCCGGTGATTTCGCCTGCGGCTGTCATCTCGTCAATCATGGCGGATGTCAGGGGTGCCACGTATACCGTGGAGGATGCCGAAGCCCCGGGGAAGAACGATAGCAGATTGGCGTGCGACTGTGTGCCGGGAGCGTATTCGGAAACATCGCTTCCGGTGATACCGAGCTGGCGCAGACGTTCGGCGGTGATGGGTGCCGGCGAGGTGAAAATGTAGTTGAACTGCACGTTTTCGGGGAACTCGCGTGCCACGCCGTCGATGTACAGGGTATCATTGGCTATGCGCAGGCGTTGCCCTGGCAGGCCCACGGCGCGTTTCACGAAGTGCGTGCGGCGGTCGACAGGGCGATAGATAACATCGCCGAACACATCCTTGTTGGCCTTGATTGCGTCGCGGCCATACTCGCGCACGAGTGTTTCGTAGTAGCGGGGAGATTCCTCGAAATTGGTGGCCACGGTATCACCTGCGGGGAAGTTGAACACCACGATGTCGCCTTCTTCAACATCGCGCAGGCCGGCAAGGCGGCGGTAAGGTACGGAAGGCGAGTCGAGGTAGCTCTTGATGCCCATAAAGTTGTTGTGCACCAAGGGGAAATGCACGGGCGTCATAGGAACGCGGGGTCCGTACACAAATTTATTTACCCACAGATAGTCGCCCGTCAGGAGGGTTTTTTCAAGCGAGCTGGAGGGTATCTGGTAATTCTGCCCCACGAAAGGGAAGATGAAGAACACAAGGATGAGGGCATACACGATGGCATCTACCCAGCTCATGACCGTACGGACGGTCTTGTTCTTGCTTTTTTTCCACCATGTGAATGGAATGTAGCCGGTAATATAAATGTCGAACAGCAGGAAAGCGAACAGCGCCAACCACCAGGTACGCATCCACACGCACCAGGCCAAAAAGAGCGCAAGCACGATGCCGAAACGGATCCATCGTGTTTTCTTTGTGGCTTTTATCCTTTGTACAAAATCCTGTGCGAAACTCTTTTTTGTTTCGGCTATGTCGTTTTCTGGCATAATTAAAAATATTAAATCGAATGCTGTTGCTGACGTGCTTTCGGAACATCAGCAACAACAGTTTCCGGTCAGTCCAGGTGATTCTTGAGGAGGGCGATGGCTTCGTTGAGCTTGTCGGATGGTACAAGGACACGCACGGGCGCCCAAGTGCTTCCTGCGCCATAGAGAGTGGACATATAGCTGCTGTCCACTACGGCATCCACACCGTTGTTTTTCAACATTCCTGCGGCGATGGATGCCTCCTGTTCGTTGGAGAACTCGGCTGCGGTAACAAAATCGTTTGCCATATCAGCGTACTATAAGAAGATAATACTGTTTTTTGCCGCGCTGAACGATAATATATTTGTCGTTCAGCAGCATATCGGTGCTCGCCACGGCCATAGGATCGGCTACTTTCTCTTTGTTGACAGAGAAGCCACCCTGCTGCACCAGTTTGCGCATCTCGGCTTTGGAGGGGAATACCGGAGCTTTTTCTACAAGCAGATCGGCCAGACGTATACCGGCCTCGATGTCGGCTCGGCTCACCTCGAACTGCGGAACGCCTTCGAAAACGTCGAGCAGGGTAGTCTCGTCGATGTTGTGGAGTGTTTCGGCGGCCTTGTTGCTGAACAGAATCTGCGATGCTTCCTCGGCTGCCTTGAGGTCGTCGGCGCTGTGTACCATTGTGGTAAGTTCCTGCGCCAGACGGCGCTGCAGCACGCGTCGTCCGGGATCGGCGCGGTGTTCTTCAATCAGGGCGTCGATTTCCTCTTTCGACAGGGTAGTGAAGATTTTTATGTAGCGTTCGGCGTCGTCGTCGGCCACGTTGAGCCAGAACTGGTAGAATTTATAGGGCGAAGTGCGTTTGGGATCGAGCCACACGTTACCGCTCTCGGTTTTGCCGAACTTGGTGCCGTCGGCTTTGGTGATCAGAGGGCAGGTGAGAGCGAAAGCCTCTCCGCCGAGGGTGCGTCGGATAAGTTCGGTGCCGGTGGTGATGTTGCCCCACTGGTCGGAACCACCGATCTGCAGGCGGCAGCCCATGTCCTGGTAGAGGTGCAGGAAGTCGTATCCCTGGACGAGCTGGTAGCTGAATTCGGTGAATGACATGCCCTGCTGTCCCGTCTCGGTGCCCTGCAGGCGTTTCTTGACGGAATCCTTTGCCATCATGTAGTTCACGGTGATGAGTTTGCCTACGTCGCGGATGAACTCGAGGAACGAGAAGTTCTTCATCCAGTCGTAGTTATTGACCAGTACGGCGGCGTTGGGCGCGTCGGAATCGAAGTCGAGGAATTTGGCGAGCTGTTTCTTGATGGCTTCCTGGTTGTGGCGGAGGGTGTCCTCGTCGAGCAGCTTGCGTTCCTGGCTCTTCATGGAGGGGTCGCCTATCATGCCGGTGGCACCGCCTACGAGTGCGATTGGTTTGTGGCCGCAGCGCTGGAGATGTTTAAGCATCATCACGCCTACAAGGTGGCCTATGTGGAGGCTGTCGGCGGTGGGGTCGATACCGAGATAACCGGTGGTCATGCCCTTGCGCATTTCCTCGGCAGTGCCGGGCATCACGTTGTGCACCATGCCGCGCCATGTAAGTTCTTCTATAAAGTCCATTGGAGTATATGATGAGGGTTTAAAATTCACTGAAAGCGAGGGGCAGGGTGGACTGCACCGAGGGAAGGATATAGATTGCATCGCTGCCGACAAGGAGTAGCTGTACGGGATGGCCGGCCAGCTTCTCGTATTCGAGCAACGCCTGCCGGCAGGCGCCGCAGGGCGCGCATGGTTCTGCCACTTCTTTGCCGTCGGTGCCGACGGCTGCTATGGCTATCTTCTCGAACTTTGCCTGAGGATAGTTGGCGCCGGCCCAGAAACATGCCGAGCGTTCGGCGCATGTGCCCGAGGGATAGGCGGCGTTTTCCTGATTTGCACCGGTAACAATCTCGCCGTTGTCAAGCAAGATAGCAGCACCTACATGGAAGTGGCTGTAGGGAGCATACGATTTGGCCGTCATGGCGCGGGCAGCGTCGACAAGCGAACGGTCGGTGTCCGATAGTTCGGAGTAGCTCGCCGATCGCAGGCGGGTAATTATCTCGATATCATTCATAGCGGTTGCTTTCTTTCTGCAAAGTTAGCGAAAAAATACCAAATACGGTGTCTTTACACAATTTAACGTGTGCACATGCGTTAATAAGGCATGGAAAAGAAACTGCGCGTACTCATGACGGGGCCGTCGCTCAAGGCTACAGGCGGAATTTCGTCTGTTCTTAAATCATATAGCCGCACCCTCGCCGATTTCCATTTTCTGCCCACCAACAGCCGGCACGGCTCGATAGCCGGCGCCTTTGTGCTTGCTTCGACCCTTGTGCTTATGCCTTTTTACAGGCTGGCGGGCTACAATGCCGTGCATGCGCATTCGGCAATGGGCAAATCGTTCTACCGCAAGCGTATAGTGCTCGACTGGGCGCGCTTTCTCGGCTTCCGCACTATCTTCCACTGCCATGCCGGCGGCTTCCGCGATTTCGTCGAAAGCCATAACAAGGCTGATATCAAGGCTTTTCTACACAAATGCGACTCGGTTGTGGTGCTCGGAGAGGTATGGAAAAAATATTTCACGGAAGATCTCGGCTGTCCCGACGTGCACATTCTGCACAACATGGTTGTGCCGCCCGAGCGCCCTGTGGAGCCGCATACCCCTGTGCCGGGACGGTTCAACATGCTGTTCATAGGCAAGATATGCGCCGACAAGGGCATCTACGATCTGCTGAAAGCTCTTGAGGAGAACCGCGACCGCTTTGGCGGCCGCGTGCATCTGAAACTCGCAGGCCCGGGAGAAACCGCCGAACTCGAGAGCTACATACGTGAGCACAATCTGTCTGATATGGCGCAATACGTAGGCACGCTCTACGGCGCGGACAAGGACCGCGAACTGCGTGCCGCCGACGCACTGATACTTCCCTCGCACTTCGAAGGATTGCCGGTGGTGCTCCTCGAAGCCGGAACATATGCCCTGCCGTCGATAGCCACGACCGTTGGCAGTATTCCCGAGCTGATTGCCGATGGTGTAAACGGCACTCTTGTGCCGCCGCGCGACACTGCCGCTATGGGCGCCGCCATCTGCCGCTATCTGGATAATCCTGCCTTTGTGGAGAGCCAGGGCCGCGAAGCCGCCCTCCGTGCCAAAGCGTACTATCCGGATGCCATCGCCGCCGATCTGAACGCAATTTATGCCTCGATAGCCTCGCAAAAGCCCAGGAATCGCAATAATAATTAAAAACAGCGTCCGAAATTTTCTGATTTTAAAAATAAACGCTATTTTTGCACTTTGAAACGCAGATATGCCCCGGCATGTCGCGATTTCGCATGAATTTCCGAATAAATAAACACTTGACATAGCAATGGAAAACAAAGTAAAGGAACAGCAGACGCCCGAAGTAGCAGACGACATCGTTGCAAAGGCAAAAGCTAACAAAAAGGCCTTAGTGGCCTGCTCGGTAGTCGTTATCGCGGCAGTGGTTGCAGCATTGGCATGGATTCTCATCGCCCAGGCAGGTAGCCGCAAGGCCGACGAGGCTATCGCAAAGGCCGACGCAGCCGCAAACGACAGCGTTGCAACAGCACTCTACAAGGAAGTGGCCGGCATGGGCTACAAGAGCGGCAACCGCGCCAAAGCCGAAATGGGCATTCGCCTGTACAACCAGGAAAAATATCAGGAAGCTCTCGAGTACCTCGAGGACTGCTCGCTCGACGACGAGGTTGCGGAACCCGGCGTTTACTCGCTCACCGGCGACTGCTACGTGAACCTCGGTCAGCTCGACCAGGCTCTTTCGGCTTACAAGAAAGCCATCAGCGCTGCCGACGAGAACCCCGAAATCGTTCCCTTCATTCTTATAAAGGAAGCCAACGTTTACCGCGAACAGAAGAACTACAAGGCCGAGGCAGCCGCATACAAGGAGATTATCGACGAATATCCCTCCTACGTGGCAAGCACACGCACCGACATCCGCAAGTTCTACGAGCGCGCCCTTGCGCAGGCAGAATAAGAAAATAACGGTTCGTCCGCACGGCAATGCCGTGTGGGCCACACCAAGCCATAACCAATTTGTAAGGCCGTCGAACATCTCCGACGGCCTTATGTATATCAAGCTATGAATCAGGATAAACGCCTTACCGATCTTGCCACACGCCCTGTAGGGCGCCTGTTGTGGCAGTACAGCCTCCCCGCAGTGGTGGGCATGTTAGTGATGTCGCTCTACAATGTTGTAGACCGCATTTTTATAGGGCAGTGGGTGGGCCCCGACGCTATTGCCGGCCTGGCTATCACCTTCCCGCTGATGAACCTCTCGGCAGCAGTGGGTATTCTTGTGGGCGTAGGTTCGACGGCACGTCTGTCCATTGTGCTCGGCGAGAAAAACATCGCCCGAGCCCAGGAGATTCTGGGGAATGCCCTCACGCTCACAATAATCAACGCCGTTGTATATATAGCGTTGTTCGCCATCTTTATGGACACCATGCTGCATCTGTTCGGTGCCAGCGAGGCCACGCTGCCGTATGCCCGCATGTACATGGTACCCCTGTTGCCCGGTCTGCTGCTTACGAACGTAACATACAGTTTCAATAATCTGATGCGGGCCTCCGGCTACCCGCGGCGGGCGATGTATACCATGTTTATCGGCGCGATAGTGAATACCGCGCTCGATCCTTTATTTATATATGTGTTCGGTTGGGGCATCCGCGGCGCTGCCTATGCCACCGACATCGCCATGCTCACTTCCGCAGCTTTTGTTATGGCTCACTTCATGCGAAAGGACGTTACCCTGCGTTTCCACCGCGGTACCTTCCGTCTGCGATGGCGCATCGTGGCCGCCGTGGTGCCCCTGGGCGCCGCGCCTACGCTTGTTAATGCCGCAGGCTGCGTAATCAATGCCATTATCAACAACAGTCTGCTGCGCTACGGCTCGGACCGTGATATCGCCGCCGCAGGTATCATGATAACGTATACGTCGCTGCTCACATCCGTGGTACTTGGTGTGTGCCAGGGCCTCCAGCCCATATTAGGCTACAACTACGGCGCCGGACATCTGCACCGGTTGCGGCGCACATTCTGGCTGGCAGTCGGCGCCGCCACGGTGGTAACTGCCGTCGGCGGAGTGTTCGGCCTGATGTTCCCGCGCGAGGTCGGCATGGCATTCAGCACCGACAGTGCCCTGCTCGATGCAACCGAGACGGCTCTTTCGTGCTGCCTGCTTGTGTTCCCGATGGTCGGCTTCCAGATAATATCCACCACGCTGTTCCAGAGTATCGGCATGGCCATGAAATCGATAGTGGTCAGCCTTATGCGTCAGGTAGTGTTTCTTATTCCGCTGTTGTTCATCCTGCCGCCGGCATTGGGTTTGCGCGGCGTATGGTGGTCCTTCCCCGCCTCCGATGCTTTAGCTACAATAGCTACTTTAGCTATGGTTGTATGGCAGATGCGGCACATCGGGCGAATTAGCCCGATTGGTCCAGCTGGCGATTCCGCTAAAAATCTTTAACAGGCTGAACCGGTGGGCTTCCCGCGCCGTTATTCCTGCGCTTTCGCAAAGAAGGAGTCCGGCCCGCGGAGCGTTTTGGGCCGCATTAAGCAAAATTAATAAAGAAAAATTTCCATAATCGAAGAAATCAATAAAAAATTTCATACCTTTGCACTCGGTTAACAAGGATTTGACCGACGCAATACGTCAGATAGAAATTAACATACATAACTACTAATATACTCAAGCAATATGAGCGAAGACATCAGAAAGGCCCGCGCGGCCGAAGTGAAAGCCGACCTCGCCAAATACGGCATCGAAGGCACAACCGAAGTGATTTACAACCCCACTTACGAAGAACTGTTCAAAGACGAGACCGATCCGAGCCTTACGGGCTACGAGAAAGGTTATGTTACCGAACTCGGCGCAGTAGACGTTTTCACAGGCGTTTACACCGGCCGTTCGCCCAAAGACAAATTTATTGTTCTCGACGAGAAATCCAAGGACACAGTATGGTGGACTACACCGGAATACAAGAACGACAACAAGCCCGCTTCCCAGGAAGCCTGGAAAGCTTGCAAGGAACTGGCTCTTAAGGAACTTTCCAACAAGAAACTTTATGTTGTAGACGGCTTCTGCGGTGCCAACAAAGACACCCGTATGGCTGTACGTTTCATCGTTGAGGTTGCATGGCAGGCTCACTTTGTAAAGAACATGTTCATCCGTCCTACCGACGAGGAACTGAAGGACTTTACTCCCGACTTCGTTGTTTACAACGCATCCAAGGCAAAACTCACCAACTACGCTGAACTCGGCCTCAACAGCGAAACTGCCGTTGTATTCAACATCACTTCCCGCGAGCAGGTTATCATCAACACCTGGTACGGCGGTGAAATGAAGAAAGGTATGTTCTCCATGATGAACTACTTCCTTCCCCTTCAGGGCATCGCTTCCATGCACTGCTCTGCAAACACCGACATGAACGGCGAGAACACCGCCATCTTCTTCGGTCTGTCCGGCACCGGCAAGACCACCCTTTCCACCGATCCCAAACGTCTCCTTATCGGCGATGACGAGCACGGCTGGGACGACAACGGCGTGTTCAACTTCGAAGGCGGCTGCTATGCCAAGGTTATCAACCTGGACAAGGAAAGCGAACCCGACATCTACAACGCTATCCGTCGCGACGCACTCCTGGAGAATGTTACTGTTGACAAAGACGGCAAAATCGACTTCTCCGACAAGAGCGTTACCGAGAATACCCGCGTAAGCTATCCTATCTACTTTATCAAGAACATCGTTAAGCCCATCAGCCACGGTCCCGCTGCAAAGAATGTTATCTTCCTCAGCGCTGACGCATTCGGTGTTCTGCCCCCCGTTTCCATCCTCGACAGCGAGCAGACCAAGTATTACTTCCTGAGCGGCTTCACCGCAAAACTCGCCGGTACCGAACGCGGTATCACCGAACCCACTCCTACTTTCTCCGCTTGCTTCGGCCAGGCATTCCTTGAGCTGCACCCCACAAAATACGCCGAGGAACTGGTTAAGCGTATGGAAAAATCCGGTGCGAAGGCTTACCTTGTAAACACCGGCTGGAACGGCACAGGCAAGCGTATCTCCATCAAGGATACCCGCGGTATTATTGACGCAATCCTCGGTGGCGACATCCTTACCGCTCCTACCAAGAAGCTCCCCATCTTCAACTTCGAGATTCCTACCGAGCTTCCCGGCGTTGATCCCAAAATCCTCGACCCCCGCGACACCTACGCTAACCCTGAAGAGTGGACAAAGAAGGCCGAAGACCTCGCTGCCCGCTTCATCAAGAACTTTGCCAAGTACGAGAACCACGAATCCGGCAAAGCTCTCGTTGCCGCCGGCCCCCGTCTCTGATAAATCGTTCCCCATTTTATATGAAAAAGCTGCGCGAAAGCGCAGCTTTTTTTTGGGGTGGGCGTTTTTCGGGGTGGGGACCTACATGTGTTTGCGCGTCCCGAAATGCGGTGGTATGTACCGACATTTTTTGCATGGTTGTTATGGTGTGGTGGGTATATTAATTCTACTGAATTAGTGTTATTAAAAGTTAAAACAATTAAATTAATTTGAGAATTTTTGGTCTTCTTAATAATAATATTTATTTTTGGCGCTGAATAGTGCACATATAGATGCATTTCAGTACCGTTGAAAGACATAAAATAGCGAATATACGTTTTTAATACCAATATTAACCTTAAAATCAGTAAAATGAACATTTCATTACGCAAGGCTGCGTTTGGATTTTTTGCACTGACTGCAAGCGCATTCATGGCAAATGCCCAGACGCCAACATTAACAGAGATGTGGCGCACCCATGCCGGTTTCGGCAGCGCTGCTAACAATGTTCGTGGTGGTAATGCGGTAAACGGTAAATTCTATACCGTAGACGTTAACTACATTACTACCGTAGAAAACGGCAAAGTCGATACTGTCTATGTAAGCGACAAGGCTATGAACAAGGGTCTGTTCGTAGATCAGGCCGGCAACATGCTTGTAAACCGCAACTGGCCTACCGGTGCAACAAACTGGAACCAGTACACCCTTATCAGCGCTGACGGCTCCACTGTTAAGGAACTCACTCTCGAGGTTCCCGACGGCTCTCTTTTCGTAGGCAACCGTGCCGATATGTGCGGTCGTGTAGTAGGCGACTTCTTCAGCGAGCAGGGCGGTATCTGCTACCTTACAGCCAACGGGGCTGCAAATGCTCTGCCTATTCTTATTAAGAATGGCGAACTTGTTGTTCCCGAATATACCTCCGAAGCTATCAGCGAGACTGCTTCTAACACTATGGGCAGTGCAGTTCCCGCATTCAGCAGCATGGACGAGATGGACGAGGACATGTACTTCACCCAGTACTACCACAACTCCACAGCTATCCAGAGCTGGAACATCCGCGGTTTCAACGAAGACGGCGAAGCTTACACGGTTCCCGCACCAGAGCTTAACGAAGACGGCGCTGTAGTTGTAGACGGTATAGAAATGTTTCCCACAAGCCAGAACGGCTTCGATGTTGTAAATCTCGGCGGCAAGAACTACTATTTCCGTGCTTATACAGCATACAAAGGTCAGCACTGGGGTCCCGATTTCCTCGTTAACGACGAAGAAGGCAATGTTGTTGCATACACCAATATGTACGACCTTGAAGCAGGCTGGGGTACATACAACAAGACCGGTAACGGTGGTGGCCTCTATGTAGAGAAAATCAGCGAAACCGCCGCTAACGTATATAAACTGTTCGCTAATGGCACAACAGATGGTGTATGCGTTATGTATAAATTCTCGGTTGCCGGTGAACAGCCTGAATTGCCCGTACTTTACGCAGCGGGTAGCTTCCAGGGTTGGGATCCCGCTAACCCTGTTGAATTCACAGCAACTCCCGAAGGTTACACACTGGCTGTAGAAAGCGATTCCAACGTAAACTTCAAACTCTCTACCGCCAAGGGCGACTGGGATGCTTTCAATTCCCAGCTTCTGGGTGTTGCAGGCGGAATTCTTGAACCCAACGTACTCACCGACCTCGTAGCAGGCCAGGACGGCGACAACACTCTGCCCGCCGGCAAGTACACCATCACCGTTTCCACCGATCTCAAGACCATCATCGCCAACGGCGAAGAATACTTCACCGCCCCCGAACTCTATCTCCGCGGCTCGTTCAACGGCTGGGGCTATGATGACGCAAGCAAGTTCGCTTCGGACTACACTCTGAACGAGAACGGCGAAGTTATCTACACTCTCGCTCTCGATGAACTCGAAGGCGAAGTTAAGATTGCCGATGCCAACTGGGGTATTTCCTTAGGCAAGGCTGAGAATGATATCGAAGGTGAAGGTACATACGTACTCGGCCGTCAGTCCGGCGCAGGCAACATCAACGTTGCCAAGATGACCAATGTTAAGCTGACACTTACCTATCCTAAGAGCGTAAGCAAGGACGCAGTTCTGAAAGTTGAATGCGACCCGATTGCAGTTCCCGTTCACAAGTCAGCATTTGCTTACGGCCTTAGCGCAGAAGCTACAGAAAACGGTTACACTGTCAACTATGCACTGACTACCGACGCTGTTTCGGCAGAACTTGTTCTGACATCCGAAGAAGGCGACGCCGTTGTTGTTCCTCTGGAAGCTACCAAGGGCGAACACACCGCTACAGTTGATATGTCTCAGCTGTCCGCAGCCGAATATACCTGGGAAGTAAAAGTTGTTTCGGAACCCAACGCTGCAGGCGGCGAAGTATTCTTTGCAGAAGCTCCCGTTACCAAGCGTGGTTCTATAATCACTTTCACCGATCCTGAATATGAAACCTACGGATACACCGTAGTAGGTCATAACTCTGGCACCGGCTTTGATATTTATAACCCCGCAGGCGAACTCGTTGCAACAGAGGTTCACAAGAACGACCCGCTTCTTGGCAGCGATTCCAACCAGTCCAACCCGCTCCGTGGCGCAGAACACATGGGCCACGCACTCGTAGCTGGCTGGGGCGACGATGCCCACGGCGTAACGGCTTTCAATCCTCTTGATCCCGAAGAACCTCTCTATTCCGTATTCGAAGGTGAGATGGCCAAATCCGGTCTTATCTCTTACAACGGCGTCGGCATCGGTAGCGGTACACCTTGTGTTGCTATCCAGGGCAAAGGCGAAAACGCCCGCATGTACACATTCGACGAAGACCTTCTGGGCAACGCCATCGCAGTTTACAACATCGGCACATCGCGTACAATCACCACCGCACCCACCTCTTGGGGTAGGATGTCTCTTAACAACACCAACGTTGAGATTCAGACCGTTGAAAGCGGTATCTTCGCTACGCAGGTACGTGCTGACTTCATGGATGCCGGCTCGTTCTCTCTCGAGTTCATCACCAATGATGGTGAACGTATCTGGACATCTGTCAATAAGGAAGACTGGCCCGAAGACATGATTGCGGACTGCAACTCCGGTCTGGCTATCAACAAGGAAGGTAATCTGCTCGCAATATCCGGCAAAACCGGTATCCGTATCTTCGACCTCAGCTTCGACGAATATGACGAACCCGTTCTGAATTACCGCTCAGCTATCGACGTTACAACTACCGACTGGGCAACAATGCGTTTCGACGCCGCTAACAACCTGCACTACTATGGTCGTGGCGTGGGCTACAGCGTATATGCTATCGCTAACGACAATCCCGTTGCTTCCACACCCGGTAACGGTGTTATCAAGGGCATTTCTACCGGTGTAGAAGATATCAACATCGACGCACAGGCAGAAGTAGAATACTTCAACCTCCAGGGCATCAGCGTTAAGGCTGAAAACCTCACTCCGGGCGTATACGTTCGCCGTCAGGGTGGCGTTGCCACAAAGGTTATCATCAAATAATCGACAACTCCGATAAATTAAAAACAGCCGTCCTCGGCCGAGGGCGGCTGTTTTTTTTGCGGGATGATGTGTGGGAGGGGAAAAAACGCCCGCGATTTGCGGGCGCCTGGATATTGATGATTATAGATGGTTAATCGGATCTTATATGTCTTCCTCGATGGAGAATTCGTCGGGGAGATCGTCCATTTCGTCTTTTTCCACGGTGGCCTCAGGCTGGTTTTCGGTGCTTTCCTTTGTCGCAGGAGCCGCCGAGCGGCCGGTGCGTGCGTCGGCTTCGCGCAAGGCTTTCATAATTAGCGTCTCAAGTTCGTCGGCAAGGTCGGGGTTGTCCTGTATCATACGCTTTGCCGCATCGCGTCCCTGGGCCAGTTTCTGGCCGTTGTAACTGAACCATGAACCGCTCTTGGTTATTATGCCGTATTCAACGCCAAGGTCGATAATCTCGCCGGAGCGGGAAATGCCTTCGCCGAACATTATGTCGAACTCGGCGCGCTTGAACGGTGGCGCAACCTTGTTCTTCACAACTTTTATGTATGCGCGGCGTCCAAGTACCTCGTCGCCGTCCTTGATGGGATTGCGCGAACGTATATCCAGACGCACGGATGCGTAGAATTTGAGAGCGTTGCCGCCAGTGGTTGTTTCGGTGGGACCGAACATCTGGCCGATTTTCTCGCGCAGCTGGTTAATAAAGATGCAGGTTGTGTTTGTGCGCGAGATGGTGCCGGTGAGCTTACGCATGGCCTGCGACATAAGGCGAGCCTGCAGACCCATGTTACGGTCGCCCATTTCGCCTTCGATTTCGCTCTTTGGAGTGAGCGCAGCCACGGAGTCGACAACGACAATATCTACCGCCGACGAGCGTATCAGCTGTTCGGCAATTTCAAGAGCCTGTTCGCCGTTGTCGGGCTGCGCGATAAGGAGGTTGTTCACGTCCACTCCCAGGCGCTGAGCGTAGAAACGGTCGAAGGCATGCTCGGCGTCGATAATCGCGGCAATGCCGCCGCGCTTCTGCGACTCGGCTATGGCATGTATGGCAAGAGTTGTCTTACCGGAGGATTCGGGACCGTAGATTTCGATTATACGGCCTTTAGGATAGCCGCCTACGCCAAGGGCGTAGTTGAGGCCGATGGAGCCGGATGGGATAACTTCGACGTCCTCGATATTCTCGTCGCCCATCTTCATGATGGCTCCGCGCCCGTAGGCCTTTTCAATGCGGCTGAGCGCCTGTTCCAGAGCCTCGGCGCGTGCGTCCTTGGGGTCTGCTGCGGCAGCTGTCTTTTTAGCTTTTGGTGCCATTGTATTTTCCTGTTTTAATTGTTTTCTGATGCAAATTTAACGGACGGCATGTGCAAATATCATGCACACTTGTGTCAATATGGGTTAAATTTTGGTGGAGAGGGGATCGGAATGATGAATTTAGAATTCATCATTCTTAAAGGAGGGACGTTTATTTTGTGGCTTTCTTGCCTTTGGGAATAACCACGCCTTTGAGGTGCAGGACTATTTCCTCGGATTTGCCGTTGCCGTTGCGGAAGCGCAGGCGTATGTCCTTGTTCACTTCGCCGGTCTGTCCCTTGGGATTGAATGTTACCTTTACCTCGGCTTTCTCGCCGGGTTTTAGGGGCTTGCGCTGATATTCGGGCGTGGTGCAGCCACAGCTTGCCTTGGCCCAGAGGATGGCCAGTGGTGAGTTGCCGGTGTTGGTGTAGGTGAAGGTGTGCCGGACGGGTTTGCCTTCCTCGCTCACGTTGCCGAATTCATATACTGTTGTTTCGAAAGCGACGCCCACTTTCTGACCCTTGGGCGTGCGTGCACCTGCGGCGATGCCTAAAAGCATGGCAGCGGCGAGGAGAAATATACGGAGAGTTGTTTTCATTGTCTGAAATTTTTGAAATATAGATCGAGAACATCGCCAGCGGCGGCGAAACTGGAGCGCCGGTTGTTGAGCACGTCGGCTTCGCACTGTTCCAGGCGCGCGCGTATGTCGGCGTTGCCGTAGAAATTCTTGCGCAGGTGCTCGTCGATAGTCTCGTACATCCACCAGCGGGCCTGTTCGCGGCGTTTTTCTTCGAAATATCCGCTTTCCTTCACCATTTTGAAGTAACGGTCTATCATTTCCCATATTTCGGGGATACCTGTTTCGTAATATGCCGAATAAGTGAGTACTTCCGGTGTCCAGCCCGAGGCTGTAGGCGGGAAAAGATGCAACGCCGACCGGTACTGCGCCTGTGCGAGCTGCGCCGGGCCGATATTGTCGCCGTCGGCCTTGTTGATAACGATTGCGTCGGCCATTTCCATGATGCCTCGTTTGATTCCCTGCAGCTCGTCGCCGGCGCCGGCTATCTGGAGCAGCAGAAAGAAATCCACCATCGAGTGTACGGCCGTCTCGCTCTGGCCCACGCCAACGGTTTCGACAAAGACGTTGTTATATCCGGCGGCCTCGCACAGCACGATGGTTTCGCGCGTTTTGCGGGCCACGCCGCCGAGCGAACCTGCCGACGGGGAAGGGCGGATAAAGGCATTGGGGTGGATGGCGAGTTTCTCCATACGCGTTTTGTCGCCGAGGATAGATCCCTTTGTGCGTTCGCTGGAGGGGTCGATGGCCAGTACGGCGAGCTTACCGCCGTCGCGCAGTACATGAAGGCCGAAAACGTCGATAGAAGTGCTCTTGCCGGCCCCCGGCACACCGGTAATGCCTATTCGGCGCGAGTTGCCGGAGTAGGGCAGGCACTTCTCTATCACCTCCTGGGCGATGGCATAGTGCTCGGGCGCGAGGCTTTCCACCATAGTAACGGCACGGCTGAGGGTGGTAACGTTACCGGCGAGAATTCCTTCGACCAGTTCGGATGCCGTGGGTAGGGGACGGCGGCGTCGCTTCTTGAGATATGGGTTGACACTTGGCGGCTGGGCCACGCCGTTATTGACGGTGAGACCGGTATATTGCGAATCGTTTTCGGGATGTTCCATAGTACAGTTATTTAATTCAAAGTTACGCAAAATACGCGACATACGCAAATCCGCGCAGGGCCGTTTAATCGTGGGCGGCGTCGCGGCAAACAACGGTTAGCTGACCGGTGGCGGTGTCCATTATGTAACCGCCAACTTTTACATCGGGTGCCATCAGGGGGTGATTGCGCACCATTTCCACGGTTTCTCGGACGGCGTCGGAGGTGTCGTCGAAACCATGCAGCCAGCTGTCAAGGTCGATACCGCAGTGTCGCATGAGGGAAATGTGTTCGTCGCTAACGCCTCGTTTGCGCATCAGTCCCAGCATTTCCTGGGCATTCATGCCCTGCACACCGCAGTTTGTGTGGCCGATAATCATTATTTCGTTGACCCCCAATTCGTAGACGGCCACAAGCAGCGAACGCACGGTGGAATCGAAGGGATTTGTAATGGTGCCTCCTGCGTTCTTAATCATTTTTACGTCGCCGTTCCTGATGCCGAGGGCCGCAGGCAGCAACTCTACCAGACGGGTGTCCATGCAGGTTACGATGGCTATCTTTTTGTCGGGATACTTCGATGTCTCGAAGCGCATGTATTCTCCGGAGGCTACAAACTCTTTGTTGAAATTCAGTATCTGATCTATCATAATGGCGTTTGATTTAGTGTTAAACCAGATGCAAAATAACGATTTATTCGCAACATTGCCAAATCCTCAGGGCATATAAAAAGCGGAATTGCCCCGAGGGAGACAATTCCGCCGCATAAGATAAGAAACGGTTACTGTATGTGTACTTTGGAGACCTTGCCGCCCTGGCGTCTGATATACACGCCGTTTTCGGGCTGCTGTACGCGGACACCCTGCAGATTGAAGTATTCGACAGGTGCGGACAGGTCGTCGGCTTCCACATTCTCCACTCCGGATACGCCGTAGTAAGGTACGAGCTGGCCGTCGGCGTTGAGCTCGTATGCAATCCAGAAGCGGTCGAAGGCGGCGGCAACGTCGTTCTCGGTGCATACATTATGCTCGCGCTCGTAATTGCCGTCGTATATTACGATGCGTCCCTGTTCGGAAAGGCTGCGCACGGGCAGGGTGGACATAAGCTGTGTCATTGCTTCGCCGGCGAGGCGGTTGCCGTAGCAGCTGATGAGTTTGAGCTGGGTACATCCGGACACATCTATGCTTTCGAGCGAGTTGCCGAATACAAGGAGAGTCTGCAGCTGTGTGTTTTTCGATACGTCGAGGGTAGTAAGCTCGTTAGCCATGAGGCTAAGTTCCCTGAGGTTGGGACATGCCGAGGCGTCGAAACTGTCGATATACGCGATGTTGGAGCTGATGAGTGTGGCGTCGCCATAGACCTTGGCGGGTTTGCCCGGAGTAACGCGGAGGGTGAGAGCGCCGCTGCCCCATCCGAGTATCTCGGCATCCTCGACAACGGGATAATATTCGGCGTCGGTGAACACAAGGTTTATCAGCACTTCGGAGACACCTGTGGTGGAGAAGGTGAAGAATTCAGCGGGCACCTCGGGGCCGACAGGTTCGGAACCGTCGTAGCGTGTTCCCATGCCGAATCTGTCGCCGCCGATGAAGTCGAACACGGCCCAGTTCTTGTCCTTAGCGATGTTGACGTTGTCGGTGGTCGCTATGTTCTTTTCTGTGTCGCTCTTTGTGTCGATGACGAAAAGGTAGGGATTGTTCCTGGTACCGTCGGGCAGAGAATTCATGAAAGCTTTCATTGCGTTGCCGCGGAGGCTGTTGTCGTAGCAATCCACGCGCACAACGCCGGTGCATCCTGTAATGTCGAGACTGCTGATGGCATTTTTCTGGGCGTGAATCTGGGCGAGCGATGCGGCATTGTTTATCCGGAGGGATTCAATCTTGTTGTCGCTGCAGTCGAGGGAAGTGAGTGTGGCAGCGGAGCCGACGAAATCGATGGCAGTGATGTCGTTGCCGGGACATTCGAAAATCGAGATATCGCCTTTAACGAATACTTCGGAAGCCGCGAGGGTATAGGTGGCGGTACCGCATGCGAAATTTTTCTCCGCAACACCTTCGATGGTGAAGTCGCCGGGAGCCTGGATGTAGAGCTTGACAGTCTCGCCGGGAGTGCGGGTTGTGGTAAACTTTATGCCGTTGTCGGATATCGAGGGAACATAGTCGGCGCCATAGTATACCTGGCCAGTGAGGCCTGCGTTTACAACACCGTCGGCATAGTCCATTGTAACCCATCCTTTCTGCGAAGCAGCCTCAACATCGCTCATCAGGCAAATGTTGCCCTCTGCACTATTGAAAGTATCTACGATATACAGCAGCGAGGGTGCCTGGGTTGCTTCGGGCAGATTTTTCATGAAGTCGGTCATCTGCTGTCCGGCGATACAGTTGGTGTATATATGAATCCACTTTATGTTGTTGTTTGCGCTAAGGTCGAGGCCGACGATGCGATTGTTTTCTGCATGCAGCTCCTCGAGAATCGGGAGGCCGGAGAGATTGAGCGCTGTAACGCTGTTGGAAGCGATATTCAGTTTGGCCAGCGCAGGCTGTTGGCCGAGTACAATATTATCGAGCTTGTTCTGGGACGCATTAAGTTCTTCAAGGAGATTGTTTGCGCTTACATCGAGTGATGAGAGCTGATTGCTGTGGCAGTCGAGGACAGACAGTTTGGGACAGTTGCGTAAATCGAGAGACTGCAGGCTGTTGCTGTGGCAGCGAAGAATAAAAAGTTCGGGAGCATTTTCTACGGTGAGAGAGGACAGCTGGCAATTGTATACCTCCAGCTGTTCGATGTTTCCGGCTATGGTGATTTCTGTGCCCGGACCTTTGGAAATATATTCGCCGAAGAATTTGCTTTCATCGGCTCCGGTTACAGTGGCATCGTTATACGGCATTGAATAGATACGTAGTGGAGTTCCTTCGGGAGCATGCGTAATCATCGTAATTCTGTCGCGTGGAGCCGGATCGTCCTGGGCAAAAACGGCAGGAGCAAAGGCTACAATCAGCATGGCACAGATAAAATTCAGTAGCTTAGTGTTCATTTTGCTGTGATAATTTGATTAAATTTATTATTCTGAGGCAAAAATACACAAATAATCGTCATATTGCAAAAATGTTGAATTTTTTGCGAGGACAAAAAATCGCCTCCGGGTTGCGGAGGCGATTGTATTATTGTTGTCGTGGGATTACATCATGCCGCCCATGCCTCCCATAGCGGGAGCTGCCGGAGCCGGATTTTCTTCCTTCTTTTCGGCGATCACGCATTCGGTGGTGAGGAACATGCCTGCGATGGAAGCGGCGTTCTCAAGAGCCACGCGGGTAACCTTTGCGGGATCGATAACGCCGGTTTCGAGGAGGTTCTCGTATGTATCGGTGCGTGCGTTGTAACCGAAGTCGCCTTTGCCTTCGCGGACTTTCTGAACTACCACAGCGCCTTCCACGCCGGCGTTTGCGGCAATCTGGCGCAGGGGTTCCTCGATGGCGCGTTCTACGATGGCGATACCTGTGGTTTCGTCGTCGTTGGCGCCCTTGAGGTTGTGCAGACGGTCGAGACAGCGGATGTAGGCTACGCCGCCGCCGGGAACGATACCTTCGGCAACAGCTGCGCGTGTTGCGCTGAGTGCGTCGTCTACGCGGTCTTTCTTTTCTTTCATTTCAACCTCGGAGGGAGCGCCTACATGGAGCACTGCGACGCCGCCGGCAAGCTTAGCGAGACGTTCTTTGAGTTTGTCGCGGTCGTAGTCGCTGGTTGTCTGGGCAATCTGAGCCTTTATCTGTGCCACGCGTGCAGCGATGCGTTCCTTGTCGCTGTCGCGGTTGACGATTGTGGTGCTTTCCTTGTTTACGGTGATGTTGTTGGCGTGGCCGAGGTCCTGCATGGTTGCGTTGGCAAGAAGCATGCCTTTTTCTTCGGAGATAACGGTGCCGCCGGTGAGGATTGCGATATCCTCGAGCATTTCCTTGCGGCGGTCGCCGAAGCCCGGAGCCTTGACGGCGCATATCTTCAGGGAGCCGCGCAGGCGGTTGAGTACCAGTGCTGCCAGAGCGTCCTGATCAACATCCTCGGCGATGATGAGCAGAGGACGGCCGCTCTGTGCGGTCTGTTCCAGAATTGGCAGGATATCCTTGAGGTTGGAAACTTTCTTGTCGTAGAGCAGAACGAAAGGCGAGTCCATCACGCATTCCATCTTCTCGGTATCGGTAACGAAGTAGGGCGAGATATAGCCGCGGTCGAACTGCATGCCTTCTACCACTTCGATGGTGGTTTCGGTGCCCTTGGCTTCGTCGACGGTGATAACGCCTTCTTTCTTCACCTTTTCCATAGCCTCGGCGATGAGGCGGCCGATGTTCTCGTCGTTATTGGCGCTCACGCGGGCAACATCTTCAATTTTCTTGAAGTCGTCGCCAACTTCCTGCGACATTTCGCTGATTCCCTTGACAACTTCTGCCACGGCCTTGTCGATACCGCGCTTGAGGTCCATAGGATTTGCGCCTGCGGTAACGTTCTTCAGACCCACTCCGATAATGGCCTGTGCGAGCACGGTAGCGGTTGTTGTTCCGTCGCCTGCGTCATCGCCTGTCTTGGAGGCTACTTCCTTCACGAGCTGGGCACCCATGTTCTGCATGGGTTCGGCCAGCTCTACCTCGCGGGCTACAGTAACGCCGTCCTTTGTGATGTGGGGAGCGCCGAACTGCTTGCCGATGATTACGTTGCGGCCTTTGGGGCCGAGGGTTACCTTTACTGCGTCGGCAAGAGCGTCGACACCTTTCTTAAGCTCTTCGCGAGCCTCGATATTGAATTTGATTTCTTTTGCCATGATATTCTGTTTTTACTCGATTACTGCCAATACCTCGTTCTGACGCATCACTAACACCTTGTCGCCGTCGAGGTCGATTTCTGTACCTGCATACTTGCCATAGAGTACGTTGTCGCCTTCCTTGAGGACCATTTCCTCGTCTTTGGTACCGTTGCCTACAGCAAGAACGGTGCCTTTAAGGGGTTTCTCTTTAGCGGAATCGGGGATGATGATGCCGGAAGCGGTTACTTCTTCTGCTGCTGTGGGCTGAATGATAACACGGTCGGCTAATGGTTTGAGTTTCATTGTAGTATATTTTTAAGTTAGAATAATCACATTATGCGGCAAACGCAAACGTGCGGTGTTGGGGTGAACGCCTGTTGCGCCGTCTGTAAAGTTAAAATACAAAAAGTGCGCCAAACGCGCAAAATCTGACAGGGTCTGCCATTTTGTCAATAGTACAACATATTTCCGCCTCCAAAGTTCTCGGAAACAGACATCGGAGAACATGGAGGCGGGCAGTTGGAGCTACGCTTTTGTTGCAAGGATTTTGGCATTGCGTCCGGCGAGGAAAGCGCCGAAGGTCTCGAAGATGTCGCCAAGGGCGATGGTGGCGTTGCGTACCTGGCTCTCGTACAGTTCGGCGCCCCGTGCGCTGGCCGATGCGTGGCCTGTGAGCGATTCGCTCACGCCGGAGATGTTGTCGAACAGCTTCATCTGCAGCTGCAGGTACTGGTAGGCGCCGGTGTCGCCCGGATTGTTCATCACCTGCTGCGGCAGATGTTCGCCACGGCCTGTTACCGGAATAACACCGTCGGCCTGCGCCCACCGCCGGCATACGTCGGTCCATGTCATGCCCTCTACAAGCTGGTCGCACGGGAAAAGGAGCACACCTTTGGCCGAGGATGCTATCATCCGGTCTATCAGTACCAGCATGCGGTTTATTCCTTTCTGCTGATCCAGGATGTCTTCTACAAAGGAATGGACCTCGCCGTCGGTCAAAGGATAGAATTTTACGGCGTACGGATGTGAGCCGTGGGCGAAAGGCGAGTCATATTCTTGGAGCAGCGTGCCATCCGGTGTCAGCCATCTGCAGTGCCAGCGGAAACTGTAATTCAGGCTGTCGCCTTTACGCCTGCCGGTAGCGTCCAGTGTCCACACTTCTGCCACGCGACACTGTCCTGCGGCGTGCGGGGTAAAGAAATCAACGTCGGCCCCGGCGCCTCCTATTGTATTGCCGACCTCGTCGGGCGCTGCCTTGCCGGCATAGAGTTCCCGCAGAACCTCGGCGCGTGCACGCGAGCCGCGTGCGAACCGGCTCGCCAGTTCCGGGAATGTCATGTCGTGGAGCTGACCGATAAGATTTATATCCCATCCGCGGGGGTCGGAGAAGGCGTTCACGAAGAATTTGCGGAAATCCACATTGTGCACGCACAGTCCGCTGCGTCCGCAGGCGCCGTCGGCGGCGATTCGCTGCACGGCACAGCCGGAAATAAGAAATTCCTCGAACATCCGGCTGTCTATCTCCGGCAGCGCGTTGCTCTCGGCCACGGCACGCAGCCCGGTTGCAGTATAAGCGCCGTTTTCCGTCTGCTCGGCGCGGAAACGGCCTATTATTGTCTTTACCAGCTGCCGGATAAGATTGTTGATGACGGGCCGGTTGCCCGATGTGCGGATTAGTTCGCTTTCTACGTGCAGTTTGCCCAGGTTGTCGCGTACGATGTCGCCCCATTGGTCGCCGTAGGTGTAGCGCTTGCATCGCTGACGCCGGTTGCGTATGTCGGCGCATCGGCTCCAGGCATTGTAGGCTTGTGTGATGATTTCTTTGGACATGGTGTCAGTAGTCAAGGGTTTTGGCAAAATTTTCGAGCCGGTCCAGTGCCGCCTCGTCCATAGAATACGTTCCGTCGTCGGTATCGGAAACACCTGATAGGGCCGCTACGGTTGTGTCGGCAGGCCAGGCGAACACCGATCGTCCTCCCGGTGCCATAACCGCAACCGGCGATTCGGGAGTAGCACGCGTAAAAGGATTTCTCTGGCATTCCACCACCTTTCCGAGTGCTTCTGCGCCAAGGATTGCCACCGGATGCTGCCAGGATGACAGCTTAAGCTCGAACACGCGTACGCACGACCCGGGCAACCGTACGGTACAGCCGTATGCCGGGGCGCCACCGACAGAAACACTGGCGTCGGCAGCCAGATCCTGTTCTGCAAGAAGTTCGCGCGGACCCTCGGCAAGCAGTTTTATGTACCACTGGCGCAGGCGTGAGTCTATCATTGCGTCTACGTCGATGCCGTCGGTGTATTCAATCACGCAGTCTGCCCGCATGGGCGTAAGTCCGGCCAGTGTGCGCACATATTCGCGCAGTTCTGCAGTGCTTTTTGTAATCTTCATATATAATAGGTATATAGAGGATGTTGCAAAACCAAAGTTTTCCAACATCCTCTCTGGTTTGTCAGGCGGCGTTCTTCACTTTAAGGTGAGCCTTGGGATAGCGGAGTACAAGGCACGAAGCCTCGGTGAGTACAACAGCATCGGTGTTTCGCTGTCCGGAGCTGCGCAGGTCGAGCTGTTCGGCGCGGAAGGGAACGTGAACATACTTTGTCATGTAGTTCGGGTCGATTATGAAACCGTCGTTGCGGTGGCCGCACTGGTCGAAGATTTCAGAATGCAGCAGATACAGCGTGCCGAAGTTGGATACTAATTCCTTGAATTCGAGGCCCCATTTGGTCCGTGTTTCTGTGCCGCGGAGAATTCGTGTTACCGATAGCTTGCTGATAGCTTCCAACAGACCGGTTCCGGCAATAAGAATCTTTCGTTTGCTGCCGTTGTTGCCGGTGAAGGCCGCGCTGCAAAGGTCGATGAGAGTGTCCTCGGTAAGCGCGGCGGTGTCTAATGTGAACTCGCGGTCGGTCTGGTTCCATATTCCGCCGGTAAGGTACAGGTACTCGCGCTTGCGAGTATCGAAAATCTTTGCGCGGGCGCCGAACAGAAAACTCTTCTCCATGCCCAGACGCATGTCGATTATCGCGGCTTCCTCCTGGTCGCTGAAGTTCCAGCCAACCTCCTTGTCGGCGATTTTTGCGAAAGTGCTCTGTTCCACCTGCATTTTGAAAATCTGGCAATTGTTGGTCGCCTTCTGCGGTATGGCCGAGAACTGGGCAGTCTGCACGTCGAGTTCAGAGGCGGCACGCCCCATGCGGATAAGTTTTGTGCCCGTCGGCAGCTCCGGCATCTCGGGACCGTCGTTGCCTGTGAACGGTATGTTTACCGGTGCCACGGTAACGGTGCCTTTGCCGTCTTTTGCCACGCAGTACAGCACCAGGGGATTGCCGTCGAGCACATCCGGCACAAGAATGGTCTCGGACACTTCGAAGATTGTATCGTCTGCGGGATGAAGATCGAATGTATACAGTTCGGGCGAATACTTGTTGCCGTAGCCCGCGGAGCTGCGCGATTTCAGCTCTGTTTCGGTGGGTTTGGTATCGACCGAGAAGTAGTCGATGGTCATTGCGTCGGCGTGGCGGCAGCTTCCGCAGCGCGACAGCTGGTCGACAGGCGTAGACATAGGGCGTATTTTTACAATGTGCTGGTCTATGGCGTTGCGCATCAGCGCGGGCGATTCTTCTTTAAGGTTTTCTACTGTTACCGGTTGTCCGGAAATGTGTGTTGTCATCTTGTTTGCTGTTTGTCGGTTGGTGATTTAGAAAAAGTTCTCGTCCCAGAAATCGGGCTGTGGCTCGCCGAAGAAAATGGTGCTTGCAACGGGGATGCTTTCTTCGGCAGGTGTCGGTTCGTCGTTTTTGAGTGCTTCCTCTGTTTCTTCTGGAGGCTTGTGGGATGGTTTTGGGGTGTCCATTGTTGTGTTTGTTTTCTTTGGTTGACGATGCAAAGTTACCGCTGCGCCCTCTGCGTTTGTCCGGCGTTTTTCCCGCTCGGGAAAGATGTACGCAAAAGGGAATGGTTAATTGAAAAATGCCGTTGTCCGGCGTTAATAATTCATATTCTATCGTTTTTATGTTTTACAACATAAATGTTGCAATATCAGAATATTTACATTAATTTTGCCTTTTTAAGACCGCTTTAAGGTTCAGGCGTGGACCGAGAGGCGGCAAGCCTCATGTTTTTGGGGAAAATAAGTCGCTTACAAATCATTATCACATATATGAAACATTTTTTGCATTTCAATGGCGCACAGTATCGCTTTATTGCCATACTGCTGCTTGTGGTATTCGGTATATCTACCGCCACCGCACTCGAATCCGACGATATCAACACCGCAATCCTCGTTGAAGGCTCCCTGCCTCCCACATGGACAAACGATGCGGCACATCCGTGGAGAATTCCAGATGGCGCAAACTACATACAAACTCCGGAGTCGAAAGACGACTCGAACTTCACATCAACATTAAGTTTCACATATACATCATCATACCCTACTGAAATAACATTCTCAGCGTGGAGATATTACTATTACTCTGGCCAAGATTATCTTGCTATTAAAATAGATGGAGAAGAAAAAGCACACAACTATTATTATAATTGGGAATCATTTAGATTCTTGTTACCAGTTGGAAGCCATACAGTTGAATTTGTTTCAGTATCGACCCGAGCCAATTATGATGACGAAAGATATAACTCTGCCATCCGCGATCTGAAGGTCTTGGAATGCAGGGAACTGGAAACTGCGTGTCTGAAAGAAGGGTCGCTACCTATCACTTTCGAAAATGACCCTGACAATATGTGGATTACAGGGACAGGCTATATCAGATCCACCACAAATTATATTGATGGCGAAGCATCGTCCAAGATTTCGACTACTTTCACTATAGACAAGGCTTCGCTTTTCTCTTTTGAAATTAGAGATTATCGCGGTTATTCTGATTATTATAATACAAAAGTATATATTGACGGCGTATTGCGCAACACCTTTGCATCCGAGAACTGGCAATATAGTTCTGTAGTATTATATCCCGGCACCCATACTATTGAATTCGCGAACTGGCAGGGATCCCGCAGCAGTAATTATATAACCGAAATCCGTAATGTGCGTCTGGATCAGACATGGTATGAGGCAACACTCAATAATCCCGGAGAACTCGGCGTGCGTATGCTTCAGGCTCTCGGCGACAAGAATCTTCAGGATGCAGAATTAGTAAAGATAAACGGTGCTATGAACGCAGATGACTGGGCTACCGTAAAGCAGCTCACCGGAGCCACCGCAATCGACTTCACAGGTACCAATATAACTGAAATCCCGAACGAGGGTATGCGAGGACTTTCACATCTGAGTACAGTAATGCTTCCCGAGACCCTTACAAAAATAGGCGATAACGCTTTCCGAGGAACGGATTTTTACCAAATAAATATTCCTGCATCAGTAGAAAGAATAGGAGTTAGTGCATGGTATCAAACTCCGTTGCAATTTATCTCGTTTGAACAAGATTCAAAATTATCATATATAGACTACCAAACTTTTTATCAGACAAAATTAATAGAATTTATAATGCCTGATTCCGTTACGGAAATAGGACGATACAGTGATTCCTGGAGCGAGGATTCCTATGACCAAAGTAATTTGTTTTATGAATGTGGATCGCTAAAGAAACTTCATTTATCTGATAATTTGACATCAGTTCCAGCATTAATAGCATACAACTGCCACTCACTTGAAGAGGTGAATATTCCCTCTAAAGCCACTATTATAGAAAGGTCAGCTTTTGCTGGTGCCAATAATATCAGGAACATCGAGATACCCGAGACCGTAACTAAAATTGGGAAATATGCGTTTTCTTATACTGCAATAGAAACTCTTAATATACCGGCGTCAGTCATCACATTCGGCGAATGTTTCGCAAATGAATGCAGATCCCTTAAAGAAGTAAGGCTCTCCTCACACTGCTGGAACATGGACAGCTATTTCCGTAATTGCACCGCGCTGGAAACGGTAGTTCTTCCATGCGCCACTCCTCCGTCCATAAGTGAAGATCCATTCTACGGTGTAAATAAAGCATCCGTTAAATTGCTTGTACCTGATTTCGCATATGCAGCATATAAAGCAGACGCATACTGGTACAATTTCAGGGCTGCAGAAGTTTCCGACGAAGCGTCAGTGAACGATTACTGGGCAATCCGCGGCTCGCTCACGCTCGACGAAAGCCACGTGATGCGCGGAACGCCTTCCGTTGAAATGATTACGGGCGCCTCTCTCGTTATGGACAGCTTGGCTGTACAGGGTTTCGATACCTTTACGTATAATACCAATGAATCCGCACCTGCGGCATTCCTTAGCAGGAGTAATAAGGTTACGGCAAACAAACTTGAAACCCGCTTCTATGTAGCCAGCAGCAACACATGGTATTTCTTCTCGCCCGTAACGGACGTGAAGATGAGCGATATCACTTTCCCGGCTACAGATTCGTGGGTGATACGCTACTACGACGGCGCACGCCGCGCAAGTGAAAACGCAACATCGGGCAACTGGATAAATGTTCCGGCCGACGGCACCCTCCACAGGGGCGAAGGCTATATAATACAGGCAAGGGCAGCCGGATGGCTATACATGCCCGCAGCAACTACGGAGCATGACAAGTTCTTCGGCTCGAACGAGGTAACCCTTCCTCTTGCCGACAACACATGCGAGACACCCGAACATGCAGGCTGGAACTTCGTCGCCAATCCCTATCCCTGCTACTACGACATCTATTATATAGACATGCAGGCGCCGATCACAGTATGGAACGGCAGCACATACCGAGCATACTCGCTGAACGACGGCGACCGCGGTGACGATACATTCGTACTCCGCCCGATGCAGCCGTTCTTTGTGCAGAAAGACAATGCGGACCTTACAACAACTATGCCATTGGTTGGCCGACAGATCAATACAACAATCGACCGCACACGCGCGCCGCGCCGCGCCGCCACAGTGAACCCGAACCGCCACAAACTGAACCTGGAACTGTTCCGCGACGGCAGCGATGAAGCCGAGGACTACACCCGCATAGTGCTCAACGAAGAGGCACAGATGGCCTACGAGACCAAATGCGACGCATCAAAATTCATGAGCATGGACGCCAGCGTGGCACAGCTGTACTCCTTCGGCGGCAACAACCACCCGATGGCAATCAACGAGCGCCCATACGATGACGGCAACGTGGCCCTCGGCGTATATCTGCCCGAAGCCGGCAAGACATACCACATCTCGGCACTCCGCGCCGACCGCCGCGCATGGATATATGACGCCGTTACCGGCACAGAGCACGACCTGACGATGGGCGACTACTACTTCACTGCCGCCAAGGCCGGAACGGACAACAAGCGCTTCACCCTCCGCTTCGCTCCCGGCAGCTCGACAGTGGGCAGTCTTGACGCAACACCCGTGAAAGTTACCGGCAACGCCGGCTATATAGCAGTGAGCGCACCCGCAGGCGCCAAGGTGGCCGTATACGCAACCGACGGCACAATGATCGCCAACCTCAAGGCCGAAAGCGGCACGGCAGAGATTCCCGCCGCCGCAGGCATCTATATCGTGAAAGTTAACGACGAGACCGTGAAAACTATCGTGAAGTAAAAAACAATCACCCCCATATATTATGAGGTTACTCAATACAATGCTTTTGCTGCTTGCGTTTCTCGCGGGAAGCGCGGCGGCAAAGGCCGACTACAATCCGACGAATCCGCCGGAGCCGGGGGTCTATTTCACCCTGACAACGCGCTGCATCCCGCAGGACGGCGGCTACAACCTGACTTCGAGCGGAACGCACGCGTTCGGCAGCAATGTATATCTTAATGTTTATCCGAACACCGGATACCGGTTCACCGGCTGGAAAGACGAGGACGGCAATGTGCTGTCGACCTCCACATCGTTCAACTATACGATGCCGTCGAAGGACGTAACGGTAACGGCAACTTTCGTCTACGACCCGTCGAATCCCACAGAGCCTTCGACACCGGTATTCAAGAATGAATCGAAAATCGAATTTGTTACTAATCCCGCCGACGCCGGTTACTTTTCAGGCAATTACAACGGGACATACGAAGTAGGGACCAACCACAACTTCTATGTTTACGCCCACAAAGGCTACCGTTTTGCAAACTGGACAAGAGACGGTGCAATCGTGGGGACGGACTCACATCTGGCCTACAACATCCCGAAAGGCGACCATACACTGGTGGCAAACTTCAAATACGATCCCGACAGCCCGGGAGAACCCGGGAAACAGCACTTCTACCGCAAGCTGAACCTTTTGTCCAATATGGATGGCGCAGCCACGCTCTACGGCGCCGGAGAGTATCTTGACGGCACGCAGAACATACATGTAAGTATGAACGTGAACAAATACTATACGTTCGTAAACTGGACTGACGAAAACGGCGAGGTGTTTTCGGAGAACAAGGACTTTTATCTGACCATGCCCAACCGTAACCTGACGCTGACGGCCAATTTCACATACAACTACGATCCTTCCAACCCCGGCGAGCCTGGAACACCGAATCCGGGCGGCTCTGTGGGCGCGAATATGGTGGCGTGGCCCCGTATGGGAATGTACGACAACACGCATGTACAGATTCTGTGCGAGACGAAGGGCAGTACAATCCACTACACTCTGGACGAGACAGACCCAACGGCTGCCAGCCCCGTGTACACCAGCCCGGTATATGTTGGCAGTAACCAGCTTGTAAAGGCTATAGCCTACAAGGAAGGAATGGAGGACTCGCCCGTGGTAAGTTACCGTGTAACGGCATACAAGACACAAGCACCTGTCTACACCTTCGAAAACAAGATGGTGAAGATAACGAGTGAAACGCCGGGCGCCGTAATCCGATATACGCTGGACTTCACGGAGCCGAATGCGGAAAGCGAAGTCTACACCGGACCATTCGTACCCGAAGAGAACTGCCGAATCAAGGCGTACGCGAGCAAAGAGGGACTGACGGACTCACCTGTGAGCATCTACGTTTACCGCCGCGCGGAGCATACGCTGCCGGCACCGACATTCTCGCTCAACGGCGAAGGGAAATTAGTGATCACGCCCCCCGTACGCGGCGGCAAGACATACTACACAACTGACGGAAACGAACCGACAGAAAGCTCGACGCAGTACTCGGGTCCCATCACCCTGACGCAGAACTGCACGGTGAAAGCCTATACCGTACATATAAATTACTTCGATTCTCCTGTGGCAGACTATGAGGTAACGGGGTTCGCAAACGAGGCACCGGCAATCGCTTTCGAGAACAAGAGAATCAAAATCACCTGCGCCACCGAAGGGGCGGAGATACGATACACCCTCGACGGCAAAGAGCCGACAGCGGAAAGCACGCTCTACACGGCGCCGTTCCTGCCCGCAGGCGACTGCACCGTGAAGGCTATAGCAATCAAAGCGGGCATGAACAACTCGAAGGTAACGGACTACGTGTTCACCCGCGCGGAGCATACGCTGCCGATGCCGACATTCTCGCTGAACGGCGAGGGCAAACTGGTAATCACATCGGCGGTGGCCGACGTGGAGATACGGTACACACTGAACAGCACCGAACCCAACGCAAGCTCACCGCTGTACAACGAACCCATCACCCTGACCCGCAACTGCACAGTGAAGGCATACAGCACCCATAAAAGCCTGCTTGATTCTCCTGTGGCAGACTATGTGGTGAACACGTTCATGAGCGAGGCTCCGGCAATCGCTTTCGAGAACAAGATGATCAGGATCACCTGCGCCACCGAAGGGGCGGAGATACGATACACCCTCGACGGCAAAGAGCCGACAGCGGAAAGCACGCTCTACACGGCGCCGTTCCTGCCCGCAGGCGACTGCACCGTGAAGGCTATAGCAATCAAAGCGGGCATGAACAACTCGAAGGTAACGGACTACGTGTTCACCCGCGCGGAGCATACGCTGCCGATGCCGACATTCTCGCTGAACGGCGAGGGTAAACTGGTAATCACATCGGCGGTGGCCGACGTGGAGATACGGTACACCCTGAACAGCACCGAACCCAACGCAAGCTCACCGCTGTACACCGAACCCATCGCCCTGACCCGCAACTGCACGGTGAAGGCCTACAGCACAAACGCAAGCCTGCTCGATTCTCCGGTGGCAGACTATGTGGTGAACACATTCACGAGCGAGGCTCCGGCAATCGCTTTCGAGAACAAGATGATCAGGATCACCTGCGCCACCGAAGGGGCGGAGATACGATACACCCTCGACGGCAAAGAGCCGACAGCGGAAAGCACGCTCTACACGGCGCCGTTCCTGCCCGCAGGCGACTGCACCGTGAAGGCTATAGCAATCAAAGCGGGCATGAACAACTCGAAGGTAACGGACTACGTGTTCACCCGCGCGGAGCATACGCTGCCGATGCCGACATTCTCGCTGAACGGCGAGGGCAAACTGGTAATCACATCGGCGGTGGCCGACGTGGAGATACGGTACACTATGGACAGCACCGAACCCAACGCAAGCTCTCCGCTGTACACCGCTCCCCTCACCCTGACACAGAACTGCACGGTGAAGGCCTACAGCACCCACAAAAGCCTGCTCGATTCTCCGGTGGCAGACTATGTGGTGGACACTTTCACGAGCGATGCCCCGAAAATCACTTTCGAGAACAGAAAAATCACGATTGCCTGCGCTATAGAGGGTGCGGTGATCAGATATACTCTCGACGAGAAAGAACCGACAGCGGAAAGCACGCTCTACACGGCACCGTTCCTCCCCGCAAACGACTGCACGGTGAAGGCTTTCGCAAGCAAGGAGGGGATGAACGATTCGCCTTCCACAAGCTACGTCTACCGCCGCGCCGAGCATACCCTGCCGGCACCGACTTTCGGCCTGAACGGTGAGGGGAAATTGGTAATAGCCGAATCTGTACGAGACAGTAAGATACGATACACGATGGATGGCTCAGAGCCAGATTCGGCTTCCAACGTGTACACTGCTCCCCTCGTATTGACCCGAAACTGCACAGTGAAAGCCTATAGTTCGCACTCCAACTACTTTGACTCACCGACAGCAAGTTATGAGGTGAATACCTTCACCGCTGTGGCTCCCGTTATCACTTTCGAGAACAAAAATATCAATATTACTTGCGCTACCGAAGATGTACTGATAAGGTACACTCTCGACGGAAGCGACCCGACCGTGGCAAGTACGCTTTACACCGAGCCGTTCCTCCCTGCGAACGACTGCACCATAAAGGCTTATGCCACCAAGACGGGCACGAACGACTCGCCTGTAACGAGCTACGTATACCGCCGTGCCGAACATGCCCTGGCAGCCCCGACCTTCACACTCGATGGCGAGGGCAAACTGGTAATCATGCCAGCGATGGCCGACGGCGAGACACGCTACACGATGGACGGGACGGAGCCTAACGCAACGTCCACCCTATATACAGAGCCAATCATCCTTACGCGCAACTGCACGGTGAAGGCCTACACCACTCATGCTATCTATCTCGATTCCCCAACGGCAAACTATGTGGTGGACACTTTCACAAGCGACGCGCCCATAATCACTTTCGAAGACAGGAAAATCACGATTTACTGCGCCACCGAGGACGCCGAAATCAGGTACACCATTGACGGAAGCGAACCGACCGCGACGAGTATTCTCTACAGCGGACCGTTCCTGCCCGCGAACGACTGCACAGTGAAAGCCTACGCAAGCAAGGAGGGCATGAAAGATTCGCCCGTTACGAGCTATGTATACATCCGTGCGGAACATACCGTGCCCGCTCCGACATTCGCTCTTAATGAGGCAAAAAGACTTGTAATCGTTCCAGCGATGAGCGGTTGCGAGAGCCGCTACACCACCGACGGAACTGAACCGGAAGTAAGCTCGCGACTGTATACCGAACCTATCGTGTTGCCGGACTACGGATCGGTGAAAGCGTATTCTACTCTCGACAATTACTTTGATTCTCCGGTGGTGGAATATGTTATTGCCGAACACCAGGAAATGCCCCCGACAATAACGGCTGATTTCCGCGAAAGGGTCATCACTATAGAGCATCCCGACAGTCTCCGCGTTGCACTGACAATTGACGGGGAGACCATCGAGATCGAAACTCCGCATACAATGGATGTTTACCCGGGAATGGCTTATGTATCGGCTGTATCCCTTACAGAAGACGCCGATAAGCTGAACTCTCTGCCTGAGGGAATGGAGCTGATATTCCATGAAAGGCCGGAACTGCATTTCGACGGCCACACAGTATATGCCGCGATTTCCGGAGGTGATCCGATGCAAGAATACGCCGACGGAATATTGTTATTCAATGGCGAGATCGTGAGTGGCGGAGGACCGGTGCAGCATTACGATGTATCCGATTTCGGCACGGCTATGTCCGTCGTCATATCCGACCATGCTTTCCGAAGCGATGTCGCCGGTATGGATATCGATTTCTTCAACACCGGACGCAAAGCAGGCGCAAGGAACGGCCACCGTCTGCAGGAAGCATTCGAAGATTGGGGTGCCGGCTGGGATTCTACCTGTCTCGAGGTAGTGGGCGAAGTTGCCAGAGCCGACCTTCAGTTTATCTCCACTCTTTCAGAACTCACCAGCCTCCAGCTCAATCCCGATTTCATTACCGCAGAAAATTGCGACAGTGTGCTTGCCGAAAGCCGCATAGAGACGATATGCTCGACCGCGTATCCGGCAGGAATGCTGAAAGGCATGCAGCGACTTACTACCGTGATGTGGCCTCTCGGCGATGCCAATATGCCCGCAGGGCGTATCTCCGAGAACGGGAATCCCAATATTCTGTTCTGGACCACCAATAGTGCCAACGCGCCTGAAGACGCACGCAATATCGTAGTATACAGTTCGATAGACGGCGCGTTCCCGGACAAGGGCGAGGCAGAGGAGATAACGCTTGAAGCGGGATATCCTTTCAACGCCCACAGGCCAATCGAAACAAAGCAAGTGGTATTCAGCAAGCTGTTCGGACAGGAAACCGTGCCGGGCAAATGCCAGGGATGGGAGACAATAGCTCTGCCCTTCACGCCGGACAGAATGTTCCATGAAAGCGGGACGGAAATCATGCCGTTCAGCCTATGGCCCGGAGTGGACGAGGCGCCAAGACCATTCTGGCTCTATACCGCAGCAGAAGGCTCCGACTGGCAACCGGCAGAGCGGATAATCGCAGGAATGCCTTATATCATCTCAATGCCAAATAACCCGGATTATATCTACTATTATAATCTCGCGGGAAGAATATTATTCATGGCATCGGATGTAACATTAGGCACCGAGGACTCCGCGCCGCTCACCACTACATGGAAATCCAGGGACTTCACCGCCACATTTATGCCGGTTGAAGAAAGGGGAATTCTTTCACTCAACGTCAATGGTGAGGAAAACGGTGTTTCCGGTAGCAGATTCGTACCGGATGCCGAGACACTGCCTTTCGGCGCTTATGCAAAAGACTCCGGCTCGCTCAGGAGCATACCCGTATTTGACGACAGCGGTATAGCCCTTCCGAGTATAACAGAGTCAGGTCTGGCGGTGGATTCTCCCGCGCCCGGTACAATCCGCATCAGCAGCCTGTATGACTGCCGTGTGGCTGTTACAGCGATAACAGGTATTACAGTGGCAACGGCAGACGTCAGGGCCGGAGAAACCGTCCGCGTCGATGGTCTTGCCAAGGGCCTCTACATAGTTGCCGGAAAGAAAATTATGGTGAAATAACAACAATAACAGAAAATTAATTTGACAATGAAGTCTTTAAAAATATCAATCCTGTTCTTAGCTCTTTTCTGCGCGTTGCCCTCAATGGCACAGAAACTTGAGGTAAGGGATTTCAAGGCATTGGAAGAACTCACCGCAAGGCTAAAAGATTCAGAACTTATCGACGAAAACAGCGGAAAGCGTGCGGCGCTTATCAAGATCTACACGCCGTTTACGAATGATGTTCTCGGTTTTGACGCCGGTCTGTTCCAGATACTCGGACGCAAACAGGCCGCCCCGGGCGAGGTATGGCTCTACGTACCGGAGAGAACCCAGAAGATAACAATCACCCACCCCAAATATAGCCCTGTAGTGATGTGGTTCGAAGGCATGGAGGCCGAAAGCGGCAAAACATATTCGATAGAACTCAATGTAGAAGGTCGGGAAGTAGCACTCATCGCGTCAGCCGCAAATGCAGAAATTTCGGTTGACGGTGAGCCGCAGGGCAAGTCGCCGGTGAACATGCACATGCCGCTGGGCGCTCACCTTGTGAGAGCCGAACTGGGGTCGCTGCTGTACGAGGACATCGTGAATCTGACAAAGGACGGCAAAACCGAATTCAAGCTAAAAATGGAAGACGAGAACCTGAAATACGGCGATGTAAACATACAGGTGGCCAATGGCGCCGAGCTATGGTTTCAGGATGCCCGCGAAGGCGTAGGGCAGCTCCACAAGCATCTGCGTGCCGGCTCGTATATCGTAACGGCCAAGTTGCCCGACCACGAGGACCAGACCACTACGTTCAATGTAGAGGCCGGTAAAACCAAAACGGTAACCGCCACACCTCCGGTTCCGCATCTGGGCTATCTGGAACTGGTTACGGAACCAGCCCACGGTGTTACCGTGATGGAGGCCGACACCCTGTTCGAACTGATGCCTACGATGCAGCTGCCGGTAGCCCGCTATCAGCTCGATTTTTCCAAGCGCGGCTACTATCCGCAGACATATAAGTTCCGCCTCGAGCGGGGCGAGACCCTGCGCGACACCATACGCCTCGAAAAGATCCAGTACGTGAAGAAAACGACGGGCTATGCGGCAATCTCGTTCGCCGCTTCGGGAATGCCTTCGGTGGGCTTCACTATCGGCGGATATTACGAGAACATCAATCTCGAGGCAAGCTACAACCTCGGAGTGAAAAGAAGCAAGGACGTAGAGTGGTACAACCGGACTGATAAGATCTATCAGGGAGCCTACAATTACCGCATGGACGAGATTGCCGTACGCGCCGGCTATCAGCTGCGCTTCGCCGAACGTTTCGGACTGACGCCGCAAGCGGGTTTCATGATACAAAGGCTCTCGGCCAAAGACAAGAAATACCCCGGCAACGGTTACACCCAGAGCTGCGTTACGATAGGCGTGCGCTTCTCATATCATCCGATACAGCATGTGGGATTTTTCGTTACCCCGGAATACGGCATCCCTGTCAGCAAAAAGGGAGACATCGCCGAAGTATACAAACAGGGAGATATGACACGAGGGGGGTTCAAAGCCTCTATAGGCGTATCCGTTTCACTCTAAAACACAAATTGCAATGAAAAAAGCAACAAAAATATTCGGAATACTCGCCGCAGGCCTGCTGGCAATCGGCTCGGTGGCCTGCAGCGATAATCTTAACACAGACCTTGAACCAATCAAAAACGAGAGGACGCTTTCGGTAACTGATGCCGAGGGCAAAGAATTCCCCGAACATACCCTGGACCTCGGAGCCGCTCCATCGAACACTGCCGTCAAGGTGGTAAGCAACACAAGATGGGCAGTGGAAATCACCGACTGCGAGGGCGGATGGTGCGAAGTGGATGTCCTCAATGCTTCCGGCGACGGTTCATTCACCATAACGGTGCTCGACAATATGAAAGAAGAGCGCAACTGCTATGTAACAGTGTACAAAACCGATGCGCAGGGAAACAAAGAAACCGACGGAAGCTATCAGCTGAAAGTACACCAGGCGGTAAGCGATGTCAGGCTTTCACCTTCATCGCTTGAATCTTTCGGGGCCTATGATAATGAACGTCAAGAGTTCAACATTATATCTAATGTTGCATGGACACTGGATATAACATACGAAGGAACAGATCCAATACGATTTGTCAGCATCACTCCTACGTCTCAATCCATGAATGTTAATGGCGACGGCACATTCAGTGGCAACGGTGCAGCCTCGTTTTACATAAACCTGGAAGACAACCGCTCAACCGCCGACCGCAAGGCCTATCTGAATCTCCATAGTGAAGTAGCTGACTATGAGGTGGAACTGACACAGCTTGGATCCGAATACTCTTTCGTCGTATCGCCCACAGAACCTCAGACGGTTCCAGCCCAAGGAGGTACAATCGAATTCGGCGTGCAGTCGCTTTCAGACTGGGACGTCTCTAACGCGGCAGACTGGATAGTGTTCTCCAATCTTTCGGGCGAGAGCAGCGCTAACCGTGTGAGTACAGTCGCTACGATATTGCCCAATTATACAGGGAACGAAAGAGACACAGTAATCACCTTTAAACCGAAAGACGGGAATTATAAGGGACAGACTATAATAGTGAGACAAGATAAACCAGCTTACACATTCTCTGTAATGCCTGTAGAACAGATGGTTCCGGCCGAAGGAGGAGCAATCAAATTAGACGTATTGTCGCTTTCTGATTGGGTGATAAAAAGTAAACCAGACTGGATAACGTTTACTGATTATTCCGGTACCGGGAGCTGGGACAGGATTAACAACACGGTTGCAACAATATCACCTAATGAAACCGGCAGGGAAAGATACGGTGAAATTTACTTTGGATCAGAAAGATATTCAGACCAGAAAGTAATTGTCTATCAGAAGGGCTATGACCTGACCTTTGAAGTAAACAGGGACGAACATTCCGGCGTCGTGATGGCCGGCGATACGGTAATTAGTGTTGAACTCTCCAGTCGTTTCAATTGGGAAGTGAATGCACCTTCGTGGATGCACGCCAGTCCAGCAAGAGGGAACTGTTCTGACACGTATCAGGAAATCGCCATAAGAATAGACCGCAATACGACCAACGACAACCGTCCTGGTACGATAACTATCACGCCACTGCCGACAGAATTTTCTGGTGGCATTACTTTATACCCGGACTCAGTGGGAGTAAGACCAATTAGAATTGGAATCACACAGTTTGGCGGGCGTGAGGCGGCGATCAGCGTGCCCTGGCTTGTGGACGGATATGGCCAGACTTATGCCACTGTTGAATTCAACTATTATTCGCCTTACACAGAAGTAACGGCAGCCGGACTTCAGTGGAGGAAAGCGGGTACAGAAGAATGGATCACAGTTAATGGAAGTATCTCTAATCCGATTGAAGGAGTAGTTTCTGTAGATCTAAGAGACCTGGATCCGGCAACCCACTATGAGGCGCGAGGATTTGTGATGGACAATACCGGACGGACCATTTACGGTACTGTCAGCTACCCGTTCACCACCGCCGGATATCGTCCCGGGGCAGGCGATAATCCGACCCCGACCCGAAAAAGATAATTGACTCTATAAGCAAGAGGGTGCCGTGGAATCGTACAAACGGCACCCTCGTATAATTTGAAAAATGAATACGAAGTTTTTTGTTTTTTTATTCTCTTTCTTACTTATCAACTGCAATATATATGCAGCGAAAAAGGTGTCTCCATTTCAGTCTAAAGCTGATATGATAATGGCCCAACCTGAAACATATATCTACGGCATAGGCTATTCAGAGGATCCGGAAGAAGCCTACAATGCCGCAGTACACGACATGGTAAGGAAAATCTCACTGACAGTAACCGGACGCAGTATAATAGAATCCACAAACGTTCTCGACGCCGACGGAACGGTTACCACTACCGAGAATTTCGAATCGGTGGTAGAGAGCTACACGGCTCCGGCCTCTCTTGAAGGAGTGGAATCAATGCCACTGTCCGACGGGCCGGAGTTCTGCATGTTTGTGTACATGCCGAAAGCAAATATTGAGAAGATGCACAAACGCAGAAGGAACAATGTGGGCGACCTTGCCCGTGCGGGCATTCGTGCACGAGACAACGGAAAGGTGGATGACGCTCTGCGCCATCTTTATCGCGCGTACGTGCTGCTTCAAAGTCTGCCGGCACCATCGGGCGTAGAAGAGATTGTAGATGGTGAAAAACGTGTGCTCGCAAACTGGATCCCCGAAGCAATGAGCGACATCATCAATAAGGTTTCGTTCGGTATCGCTTCTGTTAAAAAAGACGAGACTGATCCAGAGCACGGCGGACAGACCGTGGAACTGACTGTAAAATATGATGGGAAACCTGTTACAACATGCACGTTCAAGTATGGCACCAATGTGGGTTACTCTTCATTGTTTACCGCGCGCGACGGTATGGTTGAAATCGAGCTTAGTCCTTCGGTCCCCGTAAATCCGCTTAAGATTTACGTGGAGTATATGTTTAAAAACGAGAACCATGCAAATGCAGAACTGAAGCCACTTCTGGATTCGTTTAAAGGTGCCGGTCTCGTCAACAACACATATTTGCTGAACGAAGGTAAAAAGAACCTGAAGGCCGATAAAAAAGAAGCCAAGGTGTTCGATGCGTTAGTGGCTGCCGGAACTAACGAAGGCATTCAAGCCACAGATAAAGAAGAAAAAGCTCTTTATGCAGGCGCGATGGAAAACATCGTAAAGTGTATTACAAACAAGAAATTTGACGAAGTGGAGAAGTATTGCGCTCCGGAAGGATGGGAACTTTTCAAACGTCTAAGGGGCTATGGCAAAATGAAAATCTTAGGTAATGCCACAAAGGATACGTATGAATTCTATCCTATTCGCGACGAGGTGATGTGCCGTTCGATCCCGATGACTTTCACATTCAGCAAGGGGCGACAGTTTACTGAAGATGTAACTTTCACATTCAATAAGGAAGGCAAGATGACAAGTCTCGGATTCGGCCTCGGAAGCATCGCCCGCAATGATATTTTCTCAAAGAAAGGTGCGGCCTGGACCGACGATAAGAAGATGGTGCTTGTTAACTTCCTTGAAAACTACCGTACCGCATTTGCGCTCGGGATGAGAGATTATATCGAGAGTATCTTTGATGATGACGCGGTTATTATTATTGGCCACGTTACAAAACGGCTCGAGAAAGTGAAAGGTGTCGACGGACTGAAATTAGCGTCAAAAACCGACGTCAGATATACACAAAAGACAAAAGCAGAATATATGGAACATCTTCGCCGCTGTTTCGATGCTCAGGAATATATCAATCTGCGTTTTACCGATACCGATGTGGAACGTTCCGGCGTCGGAGGCGAAACATACGCTATCCAGTTGAAACAGGATTATGTATCGCAGACATACGGCGACGAAGGCTATCTGTTCCTCTTTGTTGATTTCAACGACGAAGAAAAACCGCTAATACATGTGCGTACATGGCAGCCGGAACGTAATCCGGACCTGACGCCCAACCTGCCGCCAAATCACCCCCGCTCCGGCATTTTTTCTCCTGCAAGCTTTTAATCGTATGAGGATATAGCGACAGAAAATTCCGGCGCGTTACCGGCAACTTCTGCAGCCAAATCCGCTGCAGGGGTTGCCGGCATTTTTGTTCGGGAAAGATGTACGCAAAAGGACCGCTTATTAATGAACAATGCCGGCGCCCCGGCGTTAAAATTTATATTCCATCGTATTATGCTGTCCGGAAAAGACAAAACCATCCTTCTGCGTGTGCGGAACCTTCTCCGTACCGCTGTCGTTGTTGTGTCGCTGCTGCTGATAGTGATTATTTCCATCAATGTTTTCCGGCCCGACTTCCTCCCGCTGGATTCCCATGCCTACAACCGTGCGCAACTTCCCGCCTGCATAGTATATCTTGCCGATTATTTCTATGAACTTTGGATAAGTCCCTCGCGAAGGAAATATTTTGTGCATAATCTGCTCACTCTGCTTATATGTATCCCTTACGCCGCCATTCTGCAGGTACTTGGCGTGCATCCAGGAGGATTGCCCGGCTATATAATCCATTATATGCCCACCATGCGTGCAGTGCTTGCCATTGCCGTGCTAACGCGCTTTATTTCGTCGAACCGTCTTGTGGGCATATTCGCGTCGTATCTTATAATCCTTGTCATGACCGTGTATTTTGCGTCGCTGGTGTTCTATATATGGGAAGGGGGCGTGAATCCGGCGGTAAAGAACTACTGGGATTCGCTGTACTGGTGTATGTTGCAGACAACGACCTTAGGCGCTTCCTTCTATGCCGTTACCACAGCCGGAAAGGCGGTGGCAATGATAATTTCCGTGATGGGGCTGCTTATGTTTCCTCTGTTCACGGTATATCTTACCGATACTGTGAAGAAATACACCACCCGCGATAATACTTCTTCGAAAGGAAATAGTTAAATTTGCATCACTATGAAACTGCATAAAATACTTCTGGTTGTCTTGTCGCTCGTTCCTTTATACGTTGCAGCGGAGGTACAATGGATTGAGACCGAGCACGATTTCGGCGCATTTGGCGAGGATATGGGCAAAGTCCGGCATATTTTTCGCTTTGTAAACACCGACGCGTCGCCCGTAACGATAGTTGCCGCGCGTCCTTCGTGCGGCTGCACTGCTCCCGAGTTCTCGCGCAGGCCTGTGGAGCCCGGCGATACCGGGGCCATAGCCTTGTTCTACAATCCTGCCGGGCGTCCGGGCCGTTTTTCGAAGTACGTGGGTGTGGAGATGTCCAACGGCCAGAAAACCAAATTGTATGTAAAAGGCTCGGTAATCGGAAGCGCGCCGTCGGTGGCCAGAAATTATCCCGTTGATCTTGGCATGGGACTGAAGATGGCCCGGCCGTCGGTAATGTTCGGGCAGATTGCCAAAGGCCATACCCGGGCTGTGTCGATAGACATTTACAACCGCAGCGAGATGCCTCTACATCCCTCGGCCTCATGCCCGCCGTATATATCTGCAATATTCGAGCCTGCCACAGTCGCACCGGGAGAGCAGGGCACTGTTATGTTTACTTTCGATGCCGGGCGCGAAAAGGAATACGGACTTGTTTCCGATACACTCCTCATTTCGGCCGATCCGCTGAGCAGCTTCCTTTATCAGATGCCAGTAATGGCGGTGGTGAACGAGGATTTCGGCAGTCTGACGCCTGAACAGCTCGACAAGGCGCCTGTGCCGACGCTGGAGATGCAGTCTATTGATTTCGGGGCTATCAAGGGCGACAAGAAAATAAAACGCATCTGCACGGTGCGCAATACAGGCGGCAGCAAGATGATTGTACGTCGCCTCTACACCGCTGATGAAGGCGTCTCGCTGTCCATCGACAAAAAGACAATCGTTCCCGGCAATACGGCCACGATAACGGTTGTGGTGGACCCGAGGCGAGTAAAGGGGGATATCCTCAATGCACGCGCGACGCTCATAACAAATTCGCCGTCGGCTCCTACAGTGGCAGTGCGTCTGGTAGGAATGAAATAGTTACAGCATCCGCAGAATCTCCGGCGATTTCAGGGAGTTGAGCGGCGCCAGGTGCAACGAGAAATAGCGCAGGATAAGATCGAGCGCGCGGTTGCGCGTAGCGCGCGTCAGCGGCAGGCGTCCGGCCCTTGCGAGCGTTGTGCGTGATATAAGCATCATCATGCGGGCCTCGTCGCCTTCGAGATGGTCGTCGTGCAGCGGTGCCGACAGTCTGAAACGGCCTTCGCGCATGTCGAACACAGCGTTGCGGCGATAGTCGCCGGCGTCGGGCGCTATGCCGGCATAATGGGCGAAGGTATACATGAACACAATGTGAAAGTTTGCGGCGGCTGCGCCCGTGGCAGCCGATAGTATGTCCATGCTTCTGAAAAGGAAATCCGACAGCCTGTCGTCGGGCTCCTGCCGCCGGAGCAGCAAATCAAGCACCTCGGCTAAAAACATGGCCGACATACCTTGTGCCGGCGATGGATTCATGGCTGGCGAGCCGGGCAGCGGCATGATGTCGCGCACGGACAGAATTTCGCGGTCGGGCCGTATGTCGCTCACACCGCAGAAGGTGCCCAGCGGCGCAGTTATCGCACGGCGCCGACGTGCCTCGCGGCTGCTGCCTGCGGGTATGGCAAAAGTCAAGCGCCCCGCTTCCCGGCTCCAGACCGACAGCAGATTCTTGCTGTCGGTGAGGCGCACAGTGCGGAGTGCTATACATTCCACCGGCGTTAGCATGGTACGCCGAGGTGGAAATTAAAATTCTGCGTTGTTGGGAGTGCGCGGGAATGGGATGACGTCGCGGATGTTAGTCATACCCGTAACGAACAGCACGAGACGCTCGAAGCCGAGACCGAAACCGCTGTGAGGCACTGTGCCGAAGCGGCGGGTATCGAGGTACCACCACATATCCTTCATGGGGATGTGCAGTTCTTCGATGCGTTTGAGCAGCTTGTCGTAGTTGGCCTCGCGCTCGCTGCCTCCTATAATCTCGCCGATCTGCGGGAAAAGGACGTCCATAGCACGGACGGTCTTGCCGTCGTCGTTCTGCTTCATGTAGAAAGCCTTGATATCGCGCGGATAGTCGGTGAGGATGACCGGACGTTTGAAGTGCTGCTCCACGAGGTAGCGCTCGTGCTCGCTCTGCAGGTCGATACCCCACTCAACGGGGAACTCGAACTTGCGGCCGCTGGCTTTGAGGATTTCGACGCCTTCTGTGTAGGTGAGGCGCACGAAATCGTTGTTGAGGACAAATTCCAGACGGTTGATAAGGTCTTTGTCGAAATGCTCGGCAAGGAATTCGATGTCCTCGCGGCAGTGGTCGAGGGCGTAGCGGATGCAGTATTTCACGAATTCTTCGGCGAGGGCCATGTTGTCTTCGATGTCGAAGAATGCGACCTCCGGTTCTATCATCCAGAATTCGGAGAGGTGGCGTGGTGTGTTGGAGTTTTCGGCGCGGAATGTGGGGCCGAAAGTATAGATGGCGCCGAGAGCCGTTGCGCCGAGCTCGCCTTCGAGCTGGCCGCTGACGGTGAGGGCGGTGGGTTTGCCGAAGAAGTCTTTCGTGTAATCTACCTTGCCTTCCTCGTTGCGGGGAAGTTTCTCCAGGTCGAGGGTGGTAACCTGGAACATTGCGCCTGCGCCTTCGCAGTCGCTTTCGGTGATAAGCGGGGTGTTCAGATAGAAGAAGCCTTTCTCCTGGAAGAATTTATGAATTGCGAAAGCCAGGGCGCTGCGCACGCGCAGAATAGCGCCAAAAGTGGCGGTGCGGGGGCGCAGGTGTGCTTTCTCGCGCAGATACTCCATTGTGTGGCCTTTTTTCTGGAGGGGATATGCTTCGGGATCTGCGCCGCCGAAGATTTCGAGCGTGTCGGCCTGAACCTCGCAGGTCTGGCCTTTGCCCATCGATTCCACGAGCTTGCCACTGACGTGGATGGACGAGCCGGTGGTTACGGCTTTCAGGTCCTCGTCGTTGAACTTGCCGAGGTCGAACACAATCTGAAGGTTGCGGATTGTGGATCCGTCGTTCAGTGCGACGAACTGCACGTTTTTGTTACCGCGGCGGGTGCGCACCCAGCCCATTACGTCGACCTCGCTGCCAACAAGCGCGGGGTCGAATATATCCGATATTTTAGTACGTTTCATAGCGTTTTTCTTTCTGGCGGCAAATATACGAAAAATATTCGACAAATATAAAAGAAACCGGAACCCGCCAGGATTCCGGTTTCTTTTATTTTGTGCGGTTCAGTTATTTAACCAGTACTTTGGTGGCCTTGTTGCCCTGACGACGGATGTAGAGACCGTTTTCGGGGTTGGCTACACGAACGCCCTGCAGGTTGTAGTATTCAACGGGAGCGTTGGCATCAGCGTTGATGTTCTCTACGCCTGTGCCTGCGCTGTAGTAAACGTAGAGGCTGGGGAGGTTGTAATCCTCGGCGGCTACTGCGGATACGTTTGCGGGAGCAACGTTGGTGTAGAATGTGCCTTCGGCGCCCTTGCTCTGAGCTACGACGCAGTCGGTGTTGAGGTTGTTGACGATGCGTACGCCGTTAGCCTCGAAAGTTACAGTCCAGTAGCAGCCGTCGGTGGGAGCGTCGTAAAGCTGGAAGCTGGTGAAGTGGCTGTCGTCCATGCCGAGGTAGCGGCCGTAGGAGTCTACCATTGTGTATTTGCCATCTGCGTCGATGAATGTTACTGCGTTTACAGCCTCGGATTCGAGCTTGTCGCCGGAGAATGTAGCGTCCTTGAGGGCGAAACGGCCGAATGATGCGCTCTTGGAGATAGCTGTGCCGATCTGCTCGCCGATAGCGAATACATATTTGGAGCCGGAAACAATGCTGTTGGCTTTTACGTATGTGTCGTATTCAACGGGAACGTCGGGAGTTGTGCCGCCGTTGTCCTTGTAGCTGATAATTTTGTTGCCCTGAGCCATTTCGGGCTTGTTTCCCTGGTAGTTCATCAGGCTGCCGAGAACGACAACTTCTGCGCCGACTTTAATCTGGTTTTCTGCGGTGAATTTGTCGCCGTTGAGCCAGTAGCCGCGGAAGATGCAGAAAGTTGTGTTGCTGTCTTTCTTGTCGCCGATATTGTAGGTTGCATTGCCGAAGCTGGTGCTTACTTCGTCGATGGAAACGATGTATCCTTTTACATATACGTTTTCAATCTTGGTGTCGGCGTCGAGAGCGCTCGAGAGTTCGAGTGCTTTGGCAACACTGTAGGGATGGGCTTCTGTGCCGTCGCCTGCTTCGGGGTCATCGGGAGTAACAACTGGGTCGTCGGGAAGGACGTCGCCGTCGGTGCAGATAGTGATGGATTTAACGTAGCAACGGCCTTCGGCGGAAAGGATCAGAGTTTTGAGTTCGCCGGCAAGTGTGTAGGTGTATGTAGCTTCGGTGTCTCCGAAATCTTTGGTAACACCTTCGCTGTCGGCTGCGAGCTTCACGTTGAGGCTGGAGTTCTGGCCGGCCTTCCAGTTCATGCCCTTTACGGCAACGGAAGTTACGTTGACAATCGCATTTGTGTTGAAATCGAAAGTGATGGTGCCGTTAACCTTAGAGGAGCTGAACTTAAGGCCATTTTTGCCGGCATAAACCTTGGAGCAGTTTTCGATGCCGCTTACGTATTCGGCGCCTTTTTCAATTTCGGCGGCATAGGTCTCTTCTGTGAGGTCCCTGGAGTTGTCGCTGGAGTTGCTCTTGAATTCGATGGTGTAAAGACCGGCGAATGTGCTGCTTACCGACATGGCGGCAGCGGCGAGAGTGAGTAAAAGTTTTTTCATAAAGATAATATTAATGGATTATTTGACATCTACATAGCGACGAAGGAAAATCTCGGTTGGGAAGTGGTCGGAATATCCGCCCAAATAACTGCCTGCGGAATATGTGCGTTTGGGATAACCCTGGCGGTTGCCTTCGGTATCCTTGAGGAAGTCGAAGTTGAGCACCCGTGCGTCGAAAAATTTCCAGTCTGTGTCCTTGGTATTTACAAGGTTGCCGGAGATGATAATCTGGTCGAAAAGGTTCCAGGCGCTTTTGTAGGCTAATGTGCCTATACCTTTGTCGAGTTTTTCCCACCAGGGGTTATAGAAACCGTGAGCGGCAACGCCCTCGGGTTTCTTCTTGGCACCGAGGATTTTTGCGCACGATTTATCCATCGGGTCGTCGTTGAGGTCGCCCATAATAATCACACCCATGTCCGGATCCACGCGCCACAGACTGTCCGCAATTGCTTTGCTCAGTTCTGCTGCCTTGATGCGGTTTGGTTCGCTCTTTTCCTGGCCGCCGATGCGCGAAGGCCAGTGGTTTACGATGACGGCTATGCGCTGTCCCATCAACCGGCCGACGACGCACATCTGGTCGCGTGTGCGGAACGGTATGGCCGTGGCGCGGTGGTTGGTAACATTCTCCACTCGGAAGTATGCGGGATTGTAGATAAGGCTCACGTCAACGCCTCGGGCGTCGGGGGAATCGTGGTGTACATATTTCAGTTTCCACTTGGCAAGCTCGGGCTGGTTTATCACATCCTGGATTACCGATGCGTTTTCGATTTCGCTGATACCGATAATCGCCGGACCTATAGGTGTGGTGCGTGTGGCAAACTGACTGATTGCATATGCCAGATTATGCACTTTCTCGCGGTACTTGGCGCCGTTCCACTGGCGCTGGCCGTCAGGAGTGAACTCGGCGTCGCGGCCTTCGGGATTGTTTGGAATGGTATCGAAAAGGTTCTCGAAATTATAGAAAGCGATACCGGCAACCTGTACCTTGCGGTTGTTCTGCGCGGCGGCGGGTACAGCGATGCCAAGAATCAACATTGTGATACTAAGGAAAATAGCGCTTATGCGATTCATGGGCGAACAGATTATAGCGACAGTGGATTTATTCTTGCTGCAAAGATAGTGATTAATAATTAATTAGACAATAGCGGCTGGAAAATTTTTGCACGGTTTTGCAGCAAATAATTTGCACCCGGAAATTTTGGAGATCCGCTTGAATTATTGTATCTTTGGGGCATCTTCCAATCTTTTTCCATGAAGAAACTATTTATATTGGTTTTATGGTCGCTAATGGCTTTTACGGCGTTGTCAGACGCTGTGCAATTGCCTATTGCAGTTGCACCATTGAATGGTGATATCCTTGAGAATGCAGAATGGGATTTTTCGCATTGCAGACTTGTTGATGATGGCGCAAGGACTTCTGTGAGAGTATATGGCGATTCTCTTATGTCTGAAATCTTTGACGGACGGAGATTTTGGTATGCTTTAGGCGATTCAGTATATTTTATGGGAGAGGAAGATAGACTTACATCTATTATTCTTGAAAAGCCTGCTTTTATCACATCTACTCCCTTGCTTTTTGGATTTAACAATCCAGGTGTCGGATTCGAGGCAAAGGGGCTCGGCGGAGGTCGGCAGTTTGGGGTGTGCGAGCGAGGCTCTGTAGAATTCATCAGTTCCACACGCCCGGGAGTGCTAATTCTTGCCCCCGGCGATACTATTAACGAAGTGCTTATGTCAAGGGAACGTAGGTTTGTTACAGCCAATTTTCCCAGCGATAGTGCATCAATGTATTTCCATATGATAATTGAGATACACCGCTGGTTTGATATATATGGCACCGCCTCATTGCTCCCGATAGCCGTACAACGTAGTGTATACGCTGGCTCAACGATATCTGCGAACCAGAAGCCGGTATTTTCTTTAGCCTACCTTCCGGATACCGGCAACGACACAAAAGAGCGAAAGCGTATTAATGATAACAATAGGACTATTGATTCGTCGATAGAAAAGTTTGAAGACGCACTGAATGAAGCAGAGATAATATTAGACGGTCGGAGTATTACGGTATATGTCTCAATACCAGAGCCTGAGATTAATATCAATTTCGACATCGTAGACGCTTCAGGGTATCTATACCTGCACAAAAGTGCAATTTCAAGTGGAACGGCTGAAAAGATAACACTTGACTGTTCCGGCCTTCGCTCGGGAGAATATATTGCCGTAGTGGGAATAGAAGAAATTCCTGTTGCGCCAAATAAGAAATTAATTATAATCCGCTGATTATGAGAATGAAGTGCCGAACCATATTATTTTTATTGGCCGAGACAGCGGCTCTATTTACAGCGGCACAATCGACATCTGAGCTGTTGATTTCTCCGCAGACTAACGAAATTATCGCGCCGGCACCATCTAGCGCTACACAGATTAGATACCAAAGTCCACAACCCTCACTCGCTACCGGTGCCATAGATTTGTCTGTACCGTTATATACGTTAGAAGTTGAGGGTCTTTCAATACCTTTTACACTAAATTATCACACCTCGGGAATAAAGCCGTTAGATGATCCGTACCCTAACGGTTATGGTTGGACAATGCTTCCGGCGCTAAAGATAGTAAGGAAAATCAGAGGACGAGCCGATGAGTTGTTCGCCTATCGGGGCGATACACTCTCTGATGAAGTTAGCATGCCCGACCCTAAATTGGTTTACGCATGTATGGTAAATTCATCTCCTCATTTGTCATACTATAGCGATGAATTTGGGGACAGATATGATGCTGAAAAAGACATTTTTACAATATCTCTCCCATCCGGAACATACAACAGGGTTTTTCAAAGAGACGAGAATCGCGAAATTTCTTTTCTCGGTGGAGGAACTGATGATGAAATCGCAGTGACCGCAGATGATGACCTGCATAACTTTTATGTCAGAGATGCACACGGGTTCATCTACCATTTCGGAGACAAAAATGTAGAAATTCCGAGGTGTGCGCCACATTTTGATATGAGTATACCTACATCTTGGGGAATTATTGATATCACGCTGCCGTCCGGTCGTAAAATTCAATTTGATTGGACTAAATATTACCCTGCGGAAAAAATAATAGTTGGAGGGGACACGCATAATGATTTGTTTGACCCGATTTCAGGATCAGATTATGGTCCAGCAGAATCTGACAAGACGAAAGAAGAAGCGTTATTGAGCTTATTCCAAAGTACCATAGGCACGTATAAGACTCGAATATCTTTGTCATCTGTCAGTTTCCCAGGTGGTACAATTAGCATTAGCTATAATGGGAATATGGTGAGCAATTTTAAAGTCGCTTCTACCGCGGGCACAATCAAAACTGTTACCATGCGGTATGGGGACGGTAATGTGGAGTCTTTGTTTTTAAAAGAACTTGAAATATCCGGAGAGGGAACATACAAATTCGACTATGACCCTCAGCGTTTTGAGGGGAAATTTATATATAATAGACAGGATTGGTGGGGATATTACAATGGGAAAAGCCCTAAAGGTGGAGAGGGGTATATTTGTCTTTCTCCTTATTTAGAATTTAAAGCATATTACAATAATGGTACAGGAACGATATACACGAAAAAAAGAGCAATCGGCCATGCGGATAAAAGTGTGGATGAAACGGCCATGCAAGCCGGTATATTAAAAAAGATTGTTTATCCAACCGGAGGATATTCAACTTTTGAATATGAGACCCACAGATTCCATCCGACAAAAGAAGATTCAAATAATAATCTATATGGACAGACAGATCCGCAGCTTGATAAGGGTGGCGGCTTAAGGGTAAAGAGAATATGCACATATTCTAATGAAAATGAAACTCGTCCACACATACAGAGCTACGAATACGATTCGGTCAAGGTGACAGCCGTTCCGTCTGCTGCCACATTTGTTACTGTAAATAACGCTATAGGCATTTGCAATACTTATGAAGGATTAGAAGCAAGACATTATAGGCAGGTCTTTGTTGGAGCTTTTTCAGATTATATGCAGAACCACATTGGTGAGGAGGCTATATGGTACAGTCAGGTAACGGAGCGATTCGATGAAGGGAAGATAATACACCGATTTGGATATTCATCAATGATGAGCAGTGAAACCCGTTCATGGGGACGGTTGTCTCCGGATTGTCTAAGAAACGTATTTACGCATGGAATATTGCCGTTTGAAAAAGAGGTCTATAAAAAAGAGAACAACACATACAAAAAAATAGAGACGACCGAATATGAATATGAAACAGTTTATAAAGAACCGATAATAAACACACATATTCGTCGGGATATTGTCAATACGGCAGGAGACGAATATGTAGTTCCAGATTTTGTTAACGGCACATGGTTTGCCAATAAAACAAGTACACCGTCGGGAGATGTTCTTTCTCAATATTATAGAATTAATTTCTATGATAATGGTTTTTTGTCCGGAGAATATCCCTACGACTTGAAATGCTACACAATCGAACTCCAATCCGAACGGCTGAAATCGAAAACAGTAACACAGCATCTTGAAAACGGCGATTATTCGCAGACAGAGACATATCAGTATAAGTCAGGTACATCAATTATCAGCTCTGTGGAGATTACAAATCCCGCAGACACACAGACAGAGCGAATCGATATCGTCTACCCATCGGAATTAGGTTCAGAAGTCGAGAAAGGAATGGTTGCCGCCAATATAATTGCAGAACCATTAAAAACGACATATACTTTCGGGGCTGATTCGGTTTCGGTGCGTCGAGAGATGGAACGTATTGGAGTTAATGGCAGTCATGTGTTCCGCCCGAAAAAGGAGTGGCAGGCCCGAGGTGTTTATGAATGGCTTGTCGGTAATTACAAGTATGACAGTTATGGAAATCTCCGTGAATATGTTGGAATGGATTCAGTTCCGTCGACATATCTGTGGGGATATTCCGCCAAGCACCCGGTCTACAGGATAGACGGAGCGAGATACACAGAAATTCGCAGTCTAAATTCCGCCGGGAGTTTCAGCAATGGTTCCGCTGAGCAATGTGAACTTTCAGTACCGACTAATAAAGATAACAGATGGCTGGTCACCAAAGCCCTGTGGAAACCTTTAGTGGGTATCTCATCGTTGCGTCAACCGTGCGGACTCACTACAAAATACGATTATGACACAGCAGGACGTCTTGGCTGCTCATCTATAGACGGTTGCGGCCCCATGAATGCTTATAGCTATCATATTAACGAAAATGGTTTGAACTATATGCAGCACACCGTCTATATGTCTGTAAATGAATATAGCCTCCGTGACGTAGTTAACTATGACGGGCTTGGTCGCGAGTTGTCGCGCTTAACTGCGTTGCCGAATCTGACAGACAACGATAATTTTGGTGGATATTCTGCTATTCTGACTGAATACGATAAGATGGACAGACCGTTCAGGACATGGGCGCCCGTAAACACATACGGCATGCACCCCGACACAACAGACATTAAGACCGCTGCGTTTAATCTATATGGTACGGAACATGCATACGGAACAACTTTCTACGAGGCTTCGCCTATGGCTCAAATCATTGCTACTCGAAAGGCTGGAGAGGAATGGAACGCCGCCGACCGCAGGGTCAAGATTCGTCATCTTGTCAACGAAGCCTCGGGCGATTACTCTTGCCCAGATTGCTACGAACCCTCAGCTTCGTCGCGTTTTATTTACACGGAAAATCGCCATTATCCGGCCGGTGCCCTGTTGGTGGAGGAAATAACCGATGAGGAGAATAAAATAAAGATGACATTCATCGACCGCCGCGGTAAAATTGTGATGATACGCGAGGGAGTGCCTGGCGATTGGAACGACACACGCTATCTTTACAACAATTACGGTGATCTTCTTTTTGTAATACAGCCGCAAGACCGGGGAAACGTCATGAAAACGAAGTGTTTCAGATATAGCTACAACTCGCGGGGAAACTGTATTATGAAAGCAGTTCCCGGAGGTGCCGTTACGAGGTATTGTTACGACAGTCGTAATCGCCTTTTCGCGGAGCAGGACGGAAATATGAAAGATTCTGCTCAATGGTTGATACATCATTATGATTATCTCGGACGACCGGCATTCAACGCTTTTGCAAAAGTATCGGATGCAGTCGTGCAGGCTCTTAGCACCAAATCGTTCACCGTGATTTCGCCCGTAACTTCCGCTGACGTGAGGACACATACCGGAGGTTATGTATGTCCTACAGAACTTACGTCGAAGGTTACATATATAGGGCTGGATGCGGCGCATTATTACGATTCATATGATTTTGCATCTGGATTTCCTGCGGGATGGGACTGGAGCAATCCTCCGAATGGTTTTGCCACCCCCAGGACCTCGGTTTTAGGGCTTGAGACTGCAATGGCTGCCGGGCGGCACATATTGTTGAAAATGTATGACAATGAAGGACGTATTATACGAGAGGTATTTGGAGAAATGTTGCAGGTTCCCGAACGCGAGGTGCTGACACGCTACAATTACCAAGGGCAAATCGCTGAACAGCTCGAAACTACATATTCTCCACAGACTGTCTGCCGCAGTACGGTGAATACGTACAGCAATACGGGACATCTTCTGAGTACTAAAGTCTCCCAAGACGGCAAGACGGCGATTTTAAAACGGCAGTATGACGGAGCAGGCAGATTGTCAAATCTTTGCATGGGAGGTATAACGGATTGTTCTTATAGTTACAACGCAAACGGATGGTTGACATTGAGTACGACGAAAACCAAACGCATCGTACCCGTCAATCCATTATCGCTTGAACCCGTGATAGAACTTCCACAGTCGGGTTTAAGCATTCCTTCTGACACTGTCATCACCGAAAGACTGTACTATGCTGATTCTACCTACAGCATCTCGCCGCGCTACGATGGTAAGATTTCGGCGCGCAAACGCGACAGGATGATTACGGTTTACGATTATGACAATCATGGGCGTCTTGCCTCATCGCAGTCGATATCTACAGCGCGATTAGCAATCGCACAACTTCCTGATTTCTCTACTACTTACACCTACGACCGCAATGCCAACATCACCTCACTCACCCGCCAGGGTATTATAGATCGGACTGTATTGCAGATGACCGAATACGGCCTCCATTCGTCTTACACCATGAGTTACAACGGCAACCGTCTTTGTTCTATGCATGTAGATCGGGAAGGCGAGGATTATGAAGGTCGCACAGGTCCGGGAGTTACGGGTTATATCTCTGATTTCTGGCATGATTCTAATGGAAATCTCTGCCGGGATTCATCACGAGGAATCGTCCTGATAAAATACAATCGACATAACCTTCCGGCTGACATATATTTTGAGAACGGTCACCGTCAGACTATCAACTATGACGGTTTCGGGCAAAAGCGCAGTATTGTTTATAAGCAGACTTCCGAACCGATACTTGGGTCTGCCGGAACAATAATTGATGTGCCGACAGACAGTAACTACACCATCGAGGGTCGCCGCGACTATATCGGGTCTCACGTATTCGTAAACGACAGCCTCGAATACTCCGCTTTTCCCGGCGGCTATTTCGCGCCGGAAGGAACATTCTACTATGTAACCGACTGGCAGGGCAATAACGCCGCCGTGTTAAAGAGCGACGGCACGCTCGTGCAACAAACAACTTATTATCCTTATGGCGAACCGGCGATAGAACCGTTTGGCCAGCGCTATCTTTTCGGCGGCAAAGAGCGTGAACATGCCGGCGGCAACAACAGCTACGATTTTGGCGCCCGCTGGCTGACTTCCTACGGGAGTTGGAACTCTCCGGATAAACTGTCCGAATCCTTCTACTGGCTTTCTCCCTTCTCATATTGTGGTGGTGATCCTATCAACTACATCGATCCAGATGGACTTGCCTGGCATTTAGTGGACGACGGCT
>CABPYL010000013.1 GCA_902461565.1 uncultured Porphyromonadaceae bacterium | reverse complement strand
CTCAATTCTATCACTATATCTTTCCGCATTTCACTTTTTTGTAGTAACTTTGCAAGATGAAATAACAAAAAATTGTCAAAAATATGAAAGCTTGCTTCATGGGTCTTGGCTACATCGGTCTGCCAACGGCCATTACAGCTGCTATGAACGGCATAAATGTAGTCGGCGTGGACGTCAATCCCACGGTGGTTGAAAAAACCAACGCCGGCGAACTCCATATAGTGGAGCCGGGCCTTGCCGAAATGCTCAGGAAGGTTATTTCCGACGGCTCGCTGCACGCCACGGACAAACCGGAAGTTTCCGATGCCTATTTTATAGTTGTTCCCACACCGTTCAAAGGCAATCATGAGCCGGATGTATCCTTCGTGGAATCAGCTACCCGCGCCGTTATTCCCTACCTCAAGGAAGGCGACCTATACGTTATAGAATCCACGTCGCCAATCGGCACAACCGAAGCGATGGCCGACATTATATTCGGTCTGCGGCCCGAACTGAAAGGCAAGATTTACATAGCTTACTGCCCCGAGCGTGTGCTGCCCGGCAACGTTATATACGAACTAATTCATAACGACCGCGTTATCGGTGGCATCGACGAGGCATCTACAAAAAAGGCCAAAGAATTCTACGGCAATTTCGTAAAAGGCGAACTGCATTCCACCAATGCACGCACAGCCGAAATGTGCAAGCTCACCGAGAACTCCTCGCGCGACGTCCAGATAGCTTTTGCCAACGAACTTTCGCTGATATGCGACCGTGCCGGCATAAACGTATGGGAACTTATCCGCCTCGCCAACAAGCATCCGCGCGTAAACATCCTTCAGCCCGGCTGTGGCGTCGGCGGCCACTGCATCGCCGTAGACCCATATTTTATAACAGCAGCATACCCCCATGAAGCCCAGCTTATAGCCGATGCGCGCCGCATAAACAACTACAAGGCCGACTGGTGCGCCGAAAAGATTATCAACGCAATGCTCCGTTTCGAAATCGAGAACGGACGCAAGCCTGTTGTAGCGCTGATGGGCGTGGCTTTCAAACCGGATATCGACGACCTCAGGGAAAGTCCTGCGAAAGCCATCATCAGCAAAGTGATGCAAAGCAGCAACAACTGCCGTATCCTCGTTGTAGAGCCTAACGTTGCCGAACATCAGGTGTTCAAGCTCACACCTTACGACCAGGCATACCGCGAGGCCGACATCGTGGCATTCCTTACCGCTCATACTCCTTTCAAGAGCCTTGAATGGGACAACTCGAAGGTTATCCTCGACTTCTGCGGCATCTTCAAGAACAATCCCGCGCAAAAATGAACAAAGACGACGGACCCGAAAGAATAGACCTCCGCGGCGTCAAGGTATATCCCTTCAGCAAACCCGCGGATCTTATTGATTTCGCCGACCGACGCAAAGGCATCCTCATTGCCATCAACGCCGAGAAAATTGCCAACGCCAACGAGAAAACGCTTGGCATAATAAACAGCAACATCGCATACTGCGACGGTGCGGGCGCTGTAATGGCCCTGCGCCAAAAAGGCGGTGTCGCCGAAAAAATCGCCGGATGCGAGCTGTGGCTCCATATTGTGGAACGGTTCCACGGCTCAAAGTCCTTTTATATTATAGGAGCGACGCCGGAGGTGAACGACGCCACAGTGCACAAGTTGCGCGAACTTTACCCGGATATCAACATCGTAGGGGCCCGAAACGGCTACATAAAGGATGAAACCGAGCGTGCGGCGCTTATCGATGACGTCGCAGCAAAGAAACCCGACGTTGTTTTTGTGGCAATGGGGTCTCCGAAACAGGAATTCCTGATGGCCGACATGCTCAAACGCCACAAGGCCATATATCAAGGCCTTGGAGGAAGTTTCGACGTTTTCACCGGCAAAGTGGAACGCGCTCCCAAATGGTGGATCGATCACAACCTTGAAGCCGCATACCGCCTGCTGCGCCAACCCAAGCGAATCAAACGCAATTTAGTGTATTTCAAATATATGTGGTGGCTGATGCTCCACAAATTCTAACCGTTATAACCCCGCTTCTCCCCAACCCAAAATCTTCCGGACATGATAAAAGTGATGACCGTATTCGGAACGCGCCCCGAAGCAATAAAGATGGCGCCGTTAGTAAAAGCCCTGCAGAAACAGAACGACGATTTCAAGACAATTGTATGCGTTACCGGACAGCACAGGCAGATGCTCGATCAGGTGCTCAGCCTTTTTGAAATCACTCCGGACTACGACTTAGACATCATGAAACCGGGACAGGACCTGTACGACGTAACGGCCCGCATCCTCACAGGCATGCGCACAGTTCTTACCGAAGCCAAACCCGATGTTGTGCTTGTACACGGCGACACCTCTACCTCCACCGCCGCCGCCCTGAGCGCGTTCTACGCCCAGATTCCCGTCGGACACGTCGAAGCCGGCCTGCGCACAGGCGACATATACTCTCCCTGGCCCGAAGAGATGAACCGACGCATCACCGGCCGAATCGCCACACTCCATTTCTCGCCCACAGATACTGCCCGTCAGAATCTGCTGTGCGAGAACACTCCAGACAGCAACATCACCGTTACCGGCAACACCGTTATCGACGCCCTGCACACAGTAGTGAACAAAATAGACAGCGACAAGGAACTCGAAAAATCGCTGGCGACCGGCATGAAACAATTGGGCTACGACTGCTCGCGCCTTGCCGACGGACGCCGCCTGGTACTTATCACCGGACATCGCCGCGAAAACTTCGGCGAAGGTTTCCGCAATATCTGTCTGGCAATACGTGACCTCGCACAGCGTTATCCCGACGTGGATTTCGTGTATCCCATGCACATGAACCCCAATGTACGCCGTCCTATCGCCGAAATGTTCGACAACGTAGAGCATCCCAACGTTTTCTTTATCGAACCGCTTGAATATCTGCCGTTTGTATTCATGATGAAACAGGCCTACCTGATTATCACCGACAGCGGCGGCATTCAGGAGGAAGCACCTTCCCTCGGAAAACCTGTACTTGTGATGCGAAGCGTTACCGAGCGCCCCGAAGCGCTCGAAGCAGGCACCATCCGCCTTGTCGGTACCGACCGCGATAAGATTGTCAGCGAAGCAGCCCGCTTCCTCGACGACGGCGAATATTATCGTCTGAACAGTCTGATAGCCAACCCTTACGGCGACGGACATGCCTGCGAAAGAATAATCGCGTTCATCAAAGAAAAAATCTGATTGCCATGCCGGTGGAAAAATGGAAAGTACTCGATTCGGAGTACGTCGTAAAACGTCCCTGGCTTACGGCGCGGCGCGAGCGTGTGCAACTGCCCAACGGGCAGATACACAACGAATACTACGTATTGGAATACCCGACATGGGTGAACGTAATAGCCATCCGTCCCGATGGCCGCTTCGTAATGATTGAACAGTACCGCCACGGCCTTGGCGAGGTAGGAATAGAGCTTAGCGCAGGATGTGCAGAGGAAGGTGAAGACCCGCTGGAAGCTGCAAAGCGAGAGCTTGCAGAAGAAACCGGTTACACAGGCGGCTCATGGACCCTCAACTGTGTGATAAGCGCGAATCCGGCCACATCCAACAATCTGAGTTACTGCTACATCGCCGAAGGCGTAACTTCCACCGAAAGTCAACACCTGGACCGTACGGAAGATATCGCCATCCGCATCTTCACGCGCGAAGAAGTGCTTGAAATGCTTCGCAGCGATAAAATAAAGCAGGCCCTGATGGCCTCAACTCTTTGGAAATACTTCTTCGAACACCCCTGAACCCTTGAACACCAATTTTTTTGATGAAAAATTTGGCGCGGGGTTTTGACATTAGGCAAAAAAAGCGTAATTTTGCGTGCAATTATTACAATTGCAAATTTTATGTCGTTTATAACCGATCGAGTGAAGATGGACGGCCTTACTTTCGACGACGTCCTGCTTATTCCCGCTTATTCCGAAGTGCTTCCGCGCGAAGTTAACCTTGCAACGCGTTTCTCGCGCAACATTCCTCTTAACGTTCCTATCATCTCCGCCGCAATGGACACTGTTACTGAATCACAGTTGGCCATAGCTATAGCACGCGAAGGCGGTTTGGGCGTTATCCATAAAAATATGTCGATAAAGGAGCAGGCCCAGCAGGTTCAGGCCGTAAAGCGCGCTGAAAACGGCATGATCTACGATCCCGTAACCATTCTGGAAGGCAGCAACGTGGCCGACGCCCTGCGCATGATGAGCGAATATCACATTGGCGGCATTCCTGTTGTAGACAAGGACGGCTTTCTGGTAGGTATCGTTACAAACCGCGACCTCCGTTTCGAACGCGACCACTCGCGCCTGATCAACGAGGTTATGACATCACAAAACCTCGTAACAACCAATTCTTCCACCAATCTAGAACAGGCCGCCGACATTCTCCAGCGCCACAAAATTGAAAAACTGCCTGTCGTAGATCCCGACGGAAAACTCATCGGCCTGGTAACATACAAGGACATCACCAAAGCGAAAGACAAACCATTCGCATGCAAGGACAGCCGCGGACGCCTCCGCGTTGCCGCAGGCATCGGCGTTACACCAGATTCGATGAAACGCGCCGAAGCTCTCGTAGAAGCCGGCGTGGATGCAATTGTAATCGACACCGCACACGGCCATTCCAAAGGCGTTGTGAGCGTGCTCAAAGACCTCAAGAACAACTTCCCCGGCATCGACGCAGTGGTTGGTAACATAGCCACCGGCGACGCTGCCAAATATCTTGCCGACAACGGCGCCGATGGCGTTAAAGTAGGTATCGGCCCAGGCTCTATCTGCACTACCCGTATCATCGCAGGCGTTGGCGTTCCCCAGCTCTCCGCCGTTTATGATGTAGCCAAAGCACTCGAAAGCTATGGCGTGCCCCTGATTGCCGACGGCGGCATCCGCTACAGCGGCGATATCGTCAAGGCTCTTGCAGCTGGCGCATACTCCGTAATGCTCGGCGGCATGCTTGCCGGCGTAGAGGAATCGCCCGGCGACACCATTATCTTCAATGGCCGAAAATACAAAACCTACCGCGGCATGGGCTCGCTCGAAGCTATGGAACACGGCTCCAAGGACCGCTACTTCCAGGGCAACGTTACCGACGCAAAGAAGCTCGTGCCCGAAGGCATCGCTGCCCGCGTGCCTTACAAAGGCTCGCTCTACGAGGTTGTATACCAGATGCTCGGCGGTCTCCGCTCCGGCATGGGCTACTGTGGCGCCAAAGACATCGACGCACTCCACAAGGCCCAGTTTGTACGCATCACCAACGCCGGCGTGGCAGAAAGCCATCCGCACGACGTGGCAATAACTTCCGAAGCGCCCAATTACAGCACCGGCGCGCAATAAATCGTCTATTACAACGTTCTATAACCAGTTGCGCTGCGGCGCCACTGGTTTTTACGTTAATATATATCTGATACACCATAATGAAAAAGCACTATCTATCTGCCGCCTTAGCTTTTACAGCTTTTATGGGCTTCGCCGCCGATGCCGGCACCGACCCGGTTCTAATGACGGTAGACGGCCACAAGATTCACGTCAGTGAATTCGAATACCTCTACAACAAGAACAACAACCAGCAGCTTGAGCCTCAGACTATGGACCAGTATCTGGACATGTTCGCCACATACAAACTCAAGGTTGCCGAAGCACAGCATGCGGGAATCGACAAAACAGAATCGTTCATCAAGGAATTCGACAAATTCCGCAAGGAACTCGCTGCCCCCTATCTGATAGACAACTCTGTAAAAGAACAGATTATTCAGGAAAGCTACAACCACCGTCTCAAAGACGTAAAGGTCAGCCATATCATGATGTCTCCGGATGAAGGCAGCCTTGCCACACTCGACTCCATCCGCACAGCCATTCTCAACGGCACAACCACATTCGAGGCCGAGGCACAGAAATGGAGCGTGGACCGCAGCTCGTCGCGCAACGGTGGCCTCATGGGTTACGTATCGCACGACCGTTTCCCCTGGGCCTTTGAACAGGCTGCCTACAATACCCCCGAAGGACAGATTTCGCCCGTGATAAACTCAGGCATGGGCTATCATATTATCCGCGTGGAATCCAGCAAGCCCACCGACGGTGAAGTGAACGCAAGCCACATACTACTGCTAACCCGCGGTATGGACAGCAAAGCAGCTGAAAAACAGAAAGTGCGCATGGATTCCATCTACAACGTTATCCGCGACGGCGCCGACTTTGCCGAAATTGCCAAGAAATACTCCCAGGACCCCGGCTCGGCACGCAATGGCGGCAACTTAGGCTGGTTCGGACACGGTACTATGGTTGCCGAATTCGACAGCGCATGCTTCGCCCTTAAGGATGGCGAGCTTTCCAAACCTTTTGCAACAAGCTTCGGCTACCACATTGTAAAGCGTGTGGACAGCCGCAAACCCGGCGCTCTTGACGAAACCATGCGCAAGGAAATAGAACAGAAGATTGCCGGGGACGAACGCGCCAACAAACCTGCCGAGGCAAAAGCCGAGCAGCTGATGAAAGAATACGGTGCCACTGTCGACAATGCCGGTATCGACAAGGTTCGCGGAATCCTCAATGCCAACGCCGGCGGATACGATTCCACAGCGATAGCACAGCTTAAGAGCATGGACTTTGTTGTAGGCACCTACAACGGCGGTACAGTAAGCATTGCCGACGCAATGGCATTTGTTATGCGAACGGCATCCAACGATGTGGAGAACGGTGTCAGCATCGTAGGCAGCGCTACACGCAGTGCTCTGAAAAATGCTGTGCTCGAAAACGCCCGCGACAACCTCGCCCAGACAAACGCCGAGTACCGAAACCTGCTCAACGAATACCGCGACGGCATCCTCCTGTACGAAATCTCCAACCAGAACGTATGGGACAAAGCCGCCAAGGACAAAGAAGGCCTCGAAGCGTTCTTCAAGAAAAATATCAAGAAATACAAATGGGAACAGCCCAAATTCAAGAGCTACATATTCTTCACCCCCAACGATTCTACTCTTAACGAAGTACTCGAATACGCCAAGACCGTAAATACCGCAGTTCCTGCCGACTTCATGACAGAACTACGCAACCACTTCGGGCGCAACCTCAAGATAGAGCGCGTGATAGCTGCCAAGGGTGAGAATGCCATCACAGACTACCTCGGTTTCGGCGGTCCCAAACCCACCGACGAGAACAAAACCCGCTGGAAACACTATGCCGCATTCAACGGCCGCATAATAAACGCTCCCGAGGAAGCTGCCGACGTACGCGGAGCTGCCGTTACCGACTATCAGCAGGCACTCGAAGACAAATGGGTGAAAGACCTGCATAAAAAATACAAAGTAACTATCGATCGCAAGGTGTTTAAGGCTATAAAGGAAAATCATAAGTGATGTCCGTAGCCAGCCGCATAACTGTCGCCGCTGCGTTTGCACTCGCTATTTCCGGGTGCACCCGCAGCGGCGACAATACTTTCCCCGCCGACGCTGTCGCGACAGTTGGCAATAAAGCCATTACGCGCGCCGACATCGCTACGGTAATGCCCGCAGGACTATCAGCCACCGACAGTGCGACATTCGCAAAAGCATACGTCCGCGCATGGATTGAACGCCATCTGGTTGAACAGGTAGCTGCCGAAGAAGTGGACATGAAGGAAATAGACCGCATGACTGCCGACTACCGCAGCGAGCTGATAATGGCGCAGTATCGCCGCGCTATGGCAGGCCAGGCCGACGGATTCTTCGCCGAAGACTCTCTTAAAGCATATTTCGATACCCATAAAGGGGATTTCAGACTCGAACGTCCGCTTATAAAAGGAATCTACCTCAAAGTGCCCGATGACGCGCCAAACCTCAATACAATCCGGAAACTGTACAAATCAGCCCGTCCCGACGACATCGACCGTCTCGAAAAAGCCGCTAACAGTTCCGCTATCCACTACGACTACTTCCACGACACATGGGTAGACCTCGAGCAGATAGAGACGCGCATACCCATCGACTTCACATCATCCACACTGGCTAAAGTAAACGCCAAACAACCGATCGATGTAACATCGCAGGGCTTCGTATACCTTCTTTCCATCTCCGACGTACTCCCCGCAGGCTCCACTATGCCGTTCGAAACCGCCCGCCCGCTTGTGCAGGAGCGTCTGCTGGCCCTCCGTCGCCATGCCTACGACAAGAAGCTGATGAAAGATCTCTACAACCAGGCCGTAGCCGACGGCACCGTCAAGTTCCCCTCCCTTAAAAAATAAAAGCACAAAAAAAGACATCGCGCTTTCAACGCTTAACCAACTCCTCAACCAACTCAACCATTTTTCGATTCCGAATTTTCAAAAATGAAAAATATTCGCTAAATTTGCAACGCAAACGCGGTAGTAGCTCAGTTGGCAGAGCATCAGCTTCCCAAGCTGAGGGTCGCGGGTTCGACCCCCGTCTACCGCTCCATCAGGCCGCATTCGCGGCCTTTTTTGTAAAGAAAAAGCAGGGGCGCGGTAATCGCGTCCCTGCCTATAAAGTTCTGTTACAAGATTCAGCGTACGATTCTTACCTTAACGGCTTTGCCGTTCTGCTGTTTGATAAGTATCTGGCCGTCGGCTGGATTGTCGACGCGCAGGCCCTGGAGATTATAGTACACAGGAGCGGCATTGTCATCCACTGCAACAGAATCCACCCCGGTAAGAACAGCGAGTGTCAGCGAGCCATCGGGCTGGCCTTCTCCCCAGTCATACAGTTCGTCCGGAGTCTTTTTGGTGGAGAACACTACATTACGGAATGTAACCTGCTGTTTTTCTTCTTCATAGTTCGAAACACCACTAAGGATCCCAGCTTCAATAATTTCTTCTTTGGAGATACCGACGAGGACAGAATAGAAACCTTCCACGTTGGTGCACAGGTACTGGTCATATCCGTCGTTCATGCCCGAGAAAACAAGAGGCTGCACAGTAACGAAGTCGGGGTCGGCAACGGAGAATACAATATAGCCGACACCGCTTGTATTCATGTTCACGTCATAGAGTGGCGACGACTCGCCGTAAGGATTGACGATACGGTAGAGGCCTTCGACATCTACGTTGCGCTCAACGACGACGTCATAAGGGAGTTCGGCAGGATCTATACCCATTACACCAAACATCAGCCACGGGTCAATGAAAGTGCTGTAAGAATAGAACTCCCATCCCTCAAGAGGCATATTGTCGACCCATTCGTCTGTTGCAGAAATCATGCTGTTGAACGCGGCAAAAACAAAATAACCACCGAGTTCGATATTGCCGAAAGCAATGCAGTCGTAGGGATCGAAAGCCAGCTCAGAACCATCGAAAGTGGCCTCAAGCGGCGCATCTACAAAGTCGAACCCTGTGCCGGCTTCGTTGATTACAGCGTGATAGAAATAAACGTCAACCGTTCCTTGATTAGTTCCGAACGGGCCAAGATACTGATTTGCGGGAATGGATACTCTACCGGTAGCTTCATCATAGCCGGCAACAACGCCAAAATCATAGTCAAAAAAGATAACTATCGAATCCTGGGCTATCTCCGAGGGATATATCTGGGCAACGCCTTGAGAATCTCCTCCCCCGCCAATCAAACTGCTATATAACCAGTCGAAATCACCGATAATAGAACCGCGCTCCTCATCGGCAGCCGGAGCAGCTGTTTTAGCACGAAAGACATCGGCCAATACATGTTTCTTGGCCGGCCGTACGGACTGGTTTTTGGAATAAACGGAAACTTCCTTGCAGAAGTCGTGCGCTGTTGCGCCGGCTGCTAAGACTGTGCATAGCGCGGCGAGCGCCAATGTGTAGAATTTTTTCATATTAAAATTTTAAAGTACGGTTGCAAAGGTAACAATAAATTTCAATTGACAATACAGCGATTATAATAATCTTAAAACCAATATATCAAAAACCGAAAAAAAATGAATAATTTTACTGATATAATGATAAGTCGGCGTAAACGAACAGTATCGCACGCGAAACCATTGGTTTGCAAATACATAAACAGCAATATACACATTCGCGCGCAGGTGTGCCTTTCGTAGTTAAAAAATGCAAAGAATGATAGTTTTTATATAGTTTTTTTTCGTAACTTTGCATCCGACAAAATGAAAACGGCCTGATATTTGCGCGCCGTACCCTCGATTATCGTATTTAGCAGATTATGAAACTTTTACAAGAAAAATTATCCAAATACACAGCTCCGCAGGAGGCTAAAGCCGCCGGTGTATATCCCTATTTCCGCGCTATTTCTTCCGAACAGGACCCCGAAGTCATTATCAACGGGAAAAAAGTTCTTATGTTCGGTTCCAATTGCTACACCGGTCTTGTCAACGACCCCCGCATCAAGGAAGCTGCCATCGAGGCAACAAAAAAATACGGTACAGGCTGCGCCGGATCTCCTTTCCTCAACGGCACGCTGGACCTGCACAAGAAACTCGAACACCGCATAGCCGAGTATATCGGCAAAGAGGATGTTATGATCTACTCTACCGGCTTCGGTGTTAACCTCGGTGTTGTCAGCACTCTCACAGGGCGTGAGGACTATATCCTGTGGGACGAGCAGGACCATGCTTCTATCATAGAAGGCCGCCGGCTGTCGTTCAGCAAATCGCTGAAATACCGCCACAACGACATGGAATCGCTTGAGGAACAGCTTAAGAAATGCGACCCCGATAAGGTGAAACTGATTGTTACCGACGGTGTTTTCTCTATGGAAGGCGACGTTGCCAATCTCCCCGAAATCATGCGCCTGGCAAAGCAGTACAACGCTTCCGTTATGGTTGACGAAGCCCACGCCATAGGCGTATTCGGCGAAGGCGGCCGAGGCATCTGCAACCACTTCGGTGTTACCGACGACGTAGACCTGATTATGGGCACTTTCTCCAAATCGTTCGCGTCGCTCGGCGGTTTCATCGCAACCGATAAGGAAATCACAAATTTCCTGCGCCACCACTCACGTTCCTACATCTTCACAGCCAGCATCACCCCGGCATCCACAGCCGCAGCGCTGAAAGCCATCGACATCATGATCGAGGAACCTGAACTACAGGAAAATCTGTGGAAGCTCACAAAAATGGCCCTCGAAGGTTTCCGGAGCCGCGGCTTCGAAATCGGCAACACCTCCACGCCCATAATCCCGCTGTTCATTCGTGACAACTTCAAGACGTTCGCAATCACCACAGATCTTCTCAACGAAGGCATCTTCGTCAACCCCGTAGTATCGCCGGCAGTTGCCCCGCAGGACACCCTCATCCGTTTCAGCCTCATGGCCACACACACGCCCCAACAGGTTGAATACGCACTGGACACCATAACCAAGGTGTTCAAAAAACACGGAATCCTATAAGCAAATCCCCCAATTAATAATATACTAAACGTAACTCACATGAAAAAGAAATTTATCTGCACCGTATGCGGCTACATTCACGAAGGCGACGAAGCACCCGAAAAGTGCCCTCTGTGCGGCGCTCCCCGCAATAAATTCAAAGAACTCACTGCTGAATCAGCTCTCGAATTTGTAACTGAACACGAAATCGGCGTTGCCAAAGGCTGCGACGAAGAAATGATCAAAGACCTCACCGCTCACTTCAACGGCGAATGTACCGAGGTGGGCATGTACCTTGCAATGAGCCGCCAGGCCGACCGCGAAGGCTATCCTGAAATCGCAGAGGCTTTCAAGCGCTACGCATGGGAAGAAGCCGAGCACGCCAGCAAGTTTGCCGAACTCCTCGGCGAAGTTGTATGGGACACCAAGACCAATCTTGAAAAACGTATGGCCGCCGAAGCCGGCGCCAACGCTGACAAGATGCGTATTGCCCGTCGTGCCAAGGAACTGAACCTTGACGCCATCCACGACACCGTTCACGAAATGGCAAAGGACGAAGCCCGTCACGGTCAGGGTTTCCAGGGTCTCTACAACCGTTACTTCAAGAAATAATCCTGCACAGACAGGTCAAGAATTCCCCGTGCGCTTCACAGCTGCACGGGGAATTTTGTATATTAGACCTTAAGTGAAAGACTAGTGAACAGTGGAAATATCATCTACAAAAAAAGCTGCACCGTAACGATGCAGCCTCGTGATGTATTACAGTAAATAATTACTTAACGAACTTGATAGTCTTTGAACCGCTGACAGCGATGTAGAGACCCTTGGCAAGACTATCTACGGATGTCTCGTCAGCTGTGGAGTCGATGAGAAGCGAACCGTTTACATTGAAAACCTTTACACCGCCTTCCGAGAAGATCTTACCTACGGCAGCGTCGTAACGCAGACCTTCGCCGGCAGCAACACCGTCTATAGCATCAGACTTGGCTGTCATGAGACCGCAGATCCAGATAATACCGTCGGCATTGGCATCGTCGGGGTTAATGGTATAGGGATCAGAAACAAGGCTATTGGGGAAACCATCCATCAGACAGAAACCTGCCACCTGGTAAAGAGCAAAAATTTCGGGGTCGGTAACAGAAATCTCGAGTTTTACAACTTCACCGGCAATACCGGTGTATTCGCGCGAATATGTACCGTCGCCCATGCTGAATACAACATTGCCTGCAGCACTCGACGATGTCTCTGAAAGATTGCCGTTCTCATCTACGATCCACGCTGTAGAACCACGGAGAACATACACCTTTTCTTCCTGATCTACGTTGAACACACCCTTGAAAAGGAGGAACTCGTTCTGGCAGTCTTCTTCAGTAAATGTATAGGTGTCGCCTTCAATAGCGAAGCCTTCACTGGCCATAGTAGTGGGATAGAAAAGTTCGGCGTGATCGAACACATAACCTGTAGACGGTATGGGAACAATCTTCACGGTCATGCCGGGCTCTGCATAGAAATAGCTTGTGCGTGTACCGTTAACCTCAAATTCAAGTTTGCCGGAAACGATAAACTTCTGATCATCGTATGACTCTGTCGAATATGTATATGTGGGGGAATATACCTCGGCTTCGATAGTGGTGCGGCCCTCAATTTCTACATAGAGCGCACGCGACGATATATTGTCAAGAGTTTCGCCGTTTACGGTTACATAGCGATACTCAGTCTGGCCGTCGATACGGTAAATCTGTATAAAGTTGCCAATCTTAACCTCGTTGACGGTATTGTTTTCGAGAACCTTGACCCTGCTGTAGCTATTTGTTTCGGTATCGAAATAAACTTCGGTGTATCTGATAAACATAGGATCGCCGTTGGGGATAACAATAGCGTTGCCCTCTGCGGGAGCAATCTCGGATATGCTCAGCGCGATAGTTGCAGCATTGATGTCTGCCGAAGAAACTTCAATAGTGTATACACCTTCGGCATTGGAGATGAGCAGCGAGGGTTCGTCGCAGCTCAGGTTGTCGATAACATAGCCTGCAGCGGCAGAGAGGGTTATAGTGGAGTAAGTCTTCACGTTCAGAGGTGAAATGGAAGGTACTTCGGTACCGTCTACCATCAGCTTGATGCGGCTCATATCGGCGCCTTCGTTGAATTCGAAGGAGATTGCAGTTTCAACAGGACTCTTGCGCGATTTCACCTGCACATAGTTGCCTTCGGCAACGGATACAAGGTACACTCCCTGCGCATTTACGGCAACAGGATTGCCATCGAGAGTTACAGAAAGAATCTGATTACCCTCGGTTGCGCTGATGGCAAGTGCATTCTTAATGCTGGAGGGGTCGAAAGAATTCTTGCCGCTTGTAAGTGCGAGAGCATCGCCTCGACCACCTTCCTGAACTATGCTTATGCGGTCGGCATTGTCGATATCAAGAACAACGCCATTGACGTCGCGGGAGCCGTACAGCTCTACAGAGGCGGGATTGACGCCGTCGAGACCCGGAGTGATGCGGAACCAGTCTTTCCAGGTGTTTCGGTCTGTTTCAGCACCGTTGGAGCCAAGAACCATGTCGTAAGTTGTACCGGGACGGGGAGAAACATATACGTATTCGCCCTGATTGCCGGTAATTGTTGTCTGGCGTCCCGAAAGCTGCAACTCTGTGCCGTCGCTCTTGGTGAAGTAATATGCGCTGAGGTCGGCTGTCGACGAGGATGCAGCGGAAACAAGCATCTCAATTTCAGGACCGCGTGTGGTAACTGTGAAAGCATCGCCGTTGGCCACGCTGATAAGGTAACCGCCTGTGCCTTCCCAGCCGATGGGATTAACAACTTCGCCATTGCAGGTAACCTGAAGAATTTCGCCGCCTGCTACAGCCATGAACTCCAGAGGATTGGCGTCATCCAGAATTGCAAACGTATTCACACCCGAATTCAGAGTAAGAACCTCCCAGTCGTGTGAACCGTTACGCTGCCATTCAAGATATGCCACGATATTGCGGGGATAGTCGACCTGTACAGAGAAGCGTATGGCGCTGTCCGACAGCTTCATATTAAGCATCAGGTTGTAATAATCAGGAATAGTGTTAAGGAATACTATGGAACCGTCATCCTCACGGGTAACCTCGAGGGGGGCTGACTGATTCTGTATTGTAACGCTTTCAATCTCGTATGGAGCCACCGGAGTAATCTTCATTTCGGCGTTCTCTTCAACTTTGTACTTCATGCCGAAGTCGCCTGCCTCTGGTTCGGTCCACTCTCCGTTCTTCTTTACATAGAGTGTATAGGGAGCGCCGGTAACACCATCACCGGAAACATAGATGTTGAAATTGCTCGATTTTGCCACAGGCGTGCTTGACGAGCCGTTGCCCGATGTAGTTATATCAATATCAAAAGAAGGGCCCCCGATACCGATGCGGTAGGTGCCGTCGCCGCTGGCAAATGCCTCGTTGCCGTTGGCAATAATCTTTACAATTTCAGCTCCTTCGGTGGGCGTGATTAACAGAGGATTTTGGGCCGACGGATCGATTTCGAAGGCATTCGCACCATCCTGCAGTGTATACAGGTCGCCATAGCCATTGTTACCTTGAACAGTAACATTCACTGCCTTGTCGACGGTGATGTTCACCGTAGTGGCTTTAGACGCCACTACGCCAAGAAGAGCAATAAACAGAGTGAGTAGAATTTTACTTTTCATTACTGAATGAATTAAAAACATGAAAATTAATGGATTGCAATTTTAACAACATTGTCGCCGCTACGCACCACATAAACGCCGGGAGCAAGGTTTGCGGTACCAACGCATCGGCCGGACATATCGAAAACCTTAGTGTCTTCGGGAGCGACAATAGTGTTGCCCTCGACCCTGATTCCTGATTCTGGAGCGATGGCTATGTCGCCTGTGCCGGCTTCTCCGGAATTGTAATCGAATGTAATTGTACCTGATTCCGATTCACGGATATTGGTGATAGCTTGTATCATAGGCCGTTTGCTCGACATCCATATTGCAGCAGGTACCGACGTTCCTGTGAACGAAGTGTTCCCCGATTGGCCGGGATAAGTGTCGCCGGCCTCGTTGCTGAATGGCTTTCCGTTTTCATCGGTAATCCATATGTTATCGGCGGCCATTATGTGTATGTGCTCGTAGCCTGCTGCTGCTGCATTTACCGTATTTCTACGCCATAAGCGGGGTTCATAATGGCAATAAGAGATAACAAGGCCGTGGCCCGGTATACCACTGTCCCAATCCCGTTTCTGACGGTTCTCAAGAGTAAAATACTCGTTGGTGTTGTCAGGATTTACGATGAATACAGCCTCGTTGCTCTCGTCGAAGGGCATCAGCTCAATATCGGAAGCCGACTGTTCAAGTACGGTCGGCTTCATCCAGCCAAGCGAAAATTTCTCGAATGCGGTATATCCCGGAGGAGTGCGAAGATTATCGTTATACGTACCCACATCCATAATATCGTAGTGGCCCATGCCATGTCCGCCCTGACTGGAAGTATCGTAAATGTCTGCAAGACCGAGGATGTGGCCGAACTCATGGCAGATGGTGCTGATACCGTCGAGATTGGCGCCGGAACCACCCTTAAGCTCGCAGGAGCATGCCGCAACGCCAAGGTTAAGTCCATCAAAATAATCGAAGACATATTCCGACAAATCCTGCATGGCAGGCCATACGCTATCGTAGGGGCCTCCCTGTGCCTGACCGTGGCCAGCAAAAACTACAAACAGAAAATCCACATATCCGTCGTTATTGACATCGTATTTGGAAAAATCGAGACCCATTCGGTCAGCCTCCAGCGCGGCATCGCGAAAAAGATTGTTCACATCGTTGGTCATACCGTAGTGGGCGCGCTCATAAGGCAGGGTAACTTTACCGAAAACATCGAACTGCGGCGTAAACAGGCCATGCGATTGCGCGGTAAAGTAGTCTATCACACTACCGTGGGCAGCATCGCTGGAAAAGCCGTGTTCATTGCATAACTGGCGGTAGTGCTCCTCGGTAGCCTCCTCTGTCATTTTCACGTCCTGAAAATCGCAGAGAAGAATCAGACCTGTAACCGTACCCGTTGTAGGAAACGAAAGCTTTATCTCGTCCGGCTTCGCCGCTGCACGCGCTGCTTCGGTGCGCTTGCGGGTCATTGTAGCCATAACGGCATTACGTATTGCCTCCGTAGATGGCTCGCCTGTAATAGTTCCCTCGGCCCGAAGGACTCCGTCGGAGCCTATTACACATGGCCGCAGCATACCGTAATCATCATGCAAAAGAATTTCACCTGCTTCTGTCTCGTAATAATGGAAATGCTCGTCGCCGACAATATTAGCTTCCACTATTGTGCCGTCAGGCTGTTGTAAAAGGTGTTTACCCGGCATGGCGGGTACTGCATAAGCTACCGTCATTCCAAAAAGAAACGATGCTAAAGCCAAATATTTTTTTACAATCATTTTATAAATGTTTTGTTAACAAAGATGAATCTGGTTTAGGGAACAGACGCGCAAAGGTAGTGCTTTTTTGAATAAACTGCAAAAAAGCGACGCGTTTTAATTTGCCGTCTGCAAAATAGATGTCAGAAATACCACGGCGTCGCTCCTGTCAGATACTCCGCATATGCCAAAAACGCGTATTTAACAATAATTAATAACAATCCATTTGAATATATATAGCAAAGGATGTACTTTTGTCGCCAATATTCGATTTTAGCAAACAGTCTGTTAAGTATCTCCTTTTCATTGTTACATTATTAAAGATAAATAAAACCAAGATTTCTCTGTCGATATATTTCCCAAGGAACTACATAATATTATTTTCATGGTAAAACAAATACTTTTTTCTGTCGCACTGTTATGCTCTGCTGGCTGCTACGAAGCTCATGCCGCTGAAGTACAGTACGGCAACCGCGACTTTTATGGTTTCTTTCTAGGCAACGAAACGTACACCAACGCCAACGGCTCGCAGTATGGCTTCACTCGCCAGACATTTGCTTCGCCCGGTACAAACGAGCTGATTTACGAATTTACGGACAACATGGGCATGTATGCCGCCACTGCAATTGACGGCGTTTTCTACGGAGTTCCGTATATTTATTCTTCGTCCATAACCATGCCGGAACCCAAACCGTTCTTCTCCTATAACATATACACGGGACACTACGAAGAAATCGGCGACTGGAATCCTGAAAAATCGCAGTTCAAACCTCAGGATATGACCTACGACCTCGCCAACGACCGTCTGCTCGCCGTCGGATTCGATCCTGAATACAGAAGCTGCGTATACGACGTCGACCGCAATACGGGAAAATTCACCCGAATAGTCAAGCTGCCTGTAACAGCCGGAACAATTGCCTGCGACGCACATGGCCGTGTATTCGTAATCTCCGGCGAAGGAAAGCTATATCAAGTGGATATGGAGAACGACAACCGCGCAGAACTTCTTATGCAGCTCCCCTACAGCGATTTGGTTAGTAACCAGTCGATGTCTTTCGACCTCACCTGCAATAAACTCTACTGGGGCGCCAACTGCATGGTAAATCCCAATAACGACCGTTCCGCCTCTACATGGCTCGTGGAAATTACGCTGCCAGTCATCGGCCCACAGCAAAACTATACACCGGAAAGCGGTAAATACGAATACACCCAGATTGCAGAAATCGGCTCGCACGGCCGTTTCTTGGGTTTGTATATCCCCTATTGCGCCGGTGGATTCTCGGCACCCGGTTTTGCCACCGACATAGAGTGCAAATCTGCCGAGAACGGTTCGGATTGCACTCTGTCGTTCACCACACCAGTAAAATGCTTCAACGGCGAGGATGACACCACAGTCGACGGCTACGACATTTACCGCGATGGCGTGCGCATCTACACCGCGAAGGGCGTCAGTGCCGGACAGCGCATATCGTTCACCGATACCGATATTCCTGCATCTGGCACTTACCGCTACGATATTGTATGCTACAGCTTTACCGGAGGCGACGGTCCCAAGACACCTGTCTACGCATATGTCGGTTTCGACCGTCCTGCAGCTGTATCCGGCTTCTCCGTCGAGTCCTCTGATGATTTCAGCAGCGTAACACTGTCTTGGCAGGCTCCCACCGAAGGCGCATACGGCGGCACTTATATCCCTGAAAATACACGCTACGATATCACCCGTCTGCCCGACAATGTTGTTGTGGCAACAGATATTACAGAAACTTCTGTAGTAGACAAAAATATCCGACGTCTGCTCAACTACACCTACCGAGTTACCTCCAAAAACGATTATGGCGCATCCTCTGCCATATCCCCTGTTGTTGTTGCCGGCCCCGCCATTGACGATCTACCCCTGGAGGAAACTTTCGAGAATCCCACGGCACTCGCAAACCGCTGGACTGTATCGGACCACAACGCCGACACTTTCTCCTGGCTCTTCGGCTCCGATCTCGGACACTCCGTATTCGGCGACTATGAGATGACTGCCGAATATATTATCTCGCCGACGTTTGACATATCTTCTATCAAAGATGCCGACGACTGGATTATCTCGCCTCCTATCGCGTTCGAAGAAGGTAAGAAATACTGCGTAACATACGAAATACGCTCGCTTACAAACGAACTCTTTATCGTATACACCGGCAAAAAACCTAAAGTGGAGGACATGACAGAACTGGATGCCTTCACCCTTAGGGAACCCCAGTACAGCGACGACGGCTTGATGCTGTTCCAGAAATATATAGTAGAGCTTCCCGAAAGCATCGCCGGCACTACTGCTTGTATCGGCACACAGCTTGCCACCCCGATACCTTCCAACTACTACAGCTACGTACAACTCGGTTCCATCTGCATTGATGAGTCGTCCACCGGTTCGGTAGCCGAAATTATCTCCGACGAAGACAATGTGAAGGTATTAATAGACGCTTCTGAAATTATGATTGCCGGCGATTTCGAACACGCTGCGGTTTATGGCATCAACGGCACCAAGGTGATGGATGTTACCGGCAACGCCATTTCGCGCGATGCACTGCCACGAGGTATCTATATCCTCAAGGTAGACAGCAAATGCATTAAGATAGCGCTCTGATTCATCGGAACAACAATACAGGGAGGCTGTGGCGCACAATACGCCACAGCCTCCCTTCTTTTGCGCTGTCGCTCCTTACAGAATCGGTTCTGTAGGATCTATGCGGTTGCGCAGACGTCCCGAAGGTACAAAATCGATAGTAATCTCCGGCGGCAGCAGCATGCGCTTGCCAGTGGAAAGGTCGTTAACAATTTCCTCGTCGTGCTTTACGGGCACAAAAGATCCGAATGTGGGTACAGCCACCGTATCCATGTCGGAGCAGCTTTCGCGCAGAGATACGGACAGGCCCTCGGTGAGAGCGTCGATATCAGCTTCGCTACGGCCTGTGCGCTCGCTCATTGTCTTGCGGAATTTATCGTAGTCCATAGTTAGTATTTATCTTGATTATATCTTTTATACACGTGGAATAGTTTGGAGACCGATGCCCGCAGTTCACGCAACTCTCGGCCGGCATATACGATGCTATGTGGACACGGTCGTGGCTCAGCGACGATGCGTTTATCCCGTCTACCACCGACATTAGTCTGCGGCGGCGTTCGCGGTCGTCGCTGTCGCCGAAAAGCGACATCTGTGCCGCACTCTCCGGAACAAGTTCGGTAATCATTATGCCAGCGCGTTTGAAGGCATATCCCGTGCGGAAAATGCCATGCACGGCCTGATGTGCCGCGGCGGCAATCCGCATGGTATCCGATGTCGGTTCCATCAAAGGCGCATAAGCCGAAGGGCAATACTGGGGCTGATCGGTGCGGAAAGAATTTGTCTGCAAAAACACACTCATGCCCTTGGCTGCCAGATGATGCTCGCGCAGACGGCGCGTTACAATAGTGGCAAACAGAGCGAACACATCGCACAGCTGACCGAAAGAGGATATGCTGTTACCGAAAGAACGTGTACAGCACATCTGCTTGCGGCCCGCATCATGGTCTTCTATATCGACACAGGAAATGCCGTTGAGCTCGCGCCAGGTGCGTTGTCCGGCGACATTCACTATTTTTTCAACATCGTCAGGCGCCATATCGGCGTACTGTATCGCATGCGTGATACCATATGCGCCAAAACGTTTGAGCAAACGGCGTCCCACACCCCACACGTCGCCTATCGGAGTAAGCTCCAGAGCCTTGCGGCGGCGTGTCTCATTGTCGATAAAGCACACTCCGCGGTAAGCAAGATATTTCTTTGCGAAATGCGATGCAATCTTGGCAAGAGTCTTTGTAGGAGCTATCCCGAGCGAAGCAGGTATACCCGTATTGCGGCGCACGCGGCGCACAATTTCGCGACCAAGGCTCTCGAGACCTTCGCCATCAAAAAGGCTAAGATCTATAAATGCTTCGTCGATCGAATATACGCTAACATCGCCGGCCACCGAAGCTATAGTATCCATCACACGCGCGGAAATATCGCCATACAGCCTGTGATTGCCCGAAAGGACAGCTACGTTGAACCTCTCGCACATTTCCTTGACCTTGAAATACGGGTCGCCGCGCTTCAAGCCGATTGCTTTTGCCTCGTTGGATAGTGCCACCATGCAGCCGTCGTTGTTGCTTAGCACCGCTACAGGCACTCCCCGCAGACGCGGGTTGAAAACGCGCTCGCAGCTGACAAAAAAATTGTTGCAGTCTATCAGTCCGGTCATAGCGGTGGAGGCGTCAGCTTTTACGCAGATGACGCGGACGTCGGTTATTCTTTATGGTATGCAGCACAACACCCCATATCTCGAAGCGATTCTCCGGCGTTACGAGAATAGGGTCGAAAGATTCGTTGGACGGAATGAGCCATACAGCGCCGGCTGCCAGTCGGATGCGTTTCAGCGTAAACTCGCCGTCGAGACAACAAACAGCCAGGTCGCCGTCGGCAGGCTCGATGGAGCGGTCAATAACCAGCAGATCGCCAGGTTCTATACCCTCCTCTATCATGGAATCGCCCGATACACGGCCATAGAACGTTGCCGAAGGATGCGGCACCAGCTCACGGTTCAGGTCGATATATTCGCTAATATAATCCTGCGCCGGCGAAGGGAATCCTGCCTGAATGCCTCCGTCCGCTACGGGAATACTCACATGAGTGGCTGTATCAGGCCTGAACAGCTGGAGTTCAACGTTAATCTTATTAGCCATTGGAGAGGATAAAATCTGCTCCGCCGGACCGCCTGCGCGGAACCGCACGGAGCAGTATATTTTGATTTATATCAATAGTTACGGGCGATGATTACACGGCGTTTGGAAGGTTTGCCGGTTACCATACAAACACCCGGGGTGTCGTCGCCGTCCAGAGGGATGCAGCGGATAGTAGCTTTTGTCTCGGCCTTGATAAGTTCCTCGGTCTCTGTAGTACCGTCCCAGTGGCAAAGGAAGAAACCTCCGTCCTCAATACGCTTCTTAAAGTCCTCGTAGCTGTCGCATACGTAAGTCTTGGCTGTGCGCATGGCCTTAGCCTTCTCGAAGATGTTGTTCTGGATATCCTCAAGCAGAGTATGGACATAGTCGGCGACGCCGGCCAGAGGAGCCACATGCTTCTCGAGAGTATCGCGGCGCATAACCTCCACCGTACCTTGCTCGATATCACGCGGGCCAAGAACCAGGCGCACCGGCACACCCTTGAGTTCGTAGTCGGCAAACTTGAAGCCGGGACGCTTGTTATCGGCATCGTCGTACTTAACCGATATCCCGAGTTCGTTGAAACGCTGCACAATAGGCATAACCTTGTCGGTAATTTCGGCAAGCTGCTCGCCAGTCTTATATATAGGCACGATAACAACCTGTATGGGAGCCAGATGCGGAGGCAGTACAAGGCCATTGTCATCGGAATGCGTCATAATAAGGGCACCCATCAGACGTGTGGACACGCCCCACGAATTTGCCCATACGTATTCGGGCTTGTTCTCCTTGTTGGCGAAAGTAACATCGAAAGCCTTGGCAAAGTTCTGGCCAAGATTATGGCTTGTACCGGCCTGCAGAGCCTTTCCGTCCTGCATCATCGCCTCGATGGTGTAGGTGTTCAGCGCACCGGCAAAACGTTCGTTGGCGGTCTTTACGCCCATTGTTACAGGCATCGCCATATACTTCTCAGCGAATTCGGCGTAGAGCTTTATCATCTGTACAGTACGGGCTTCCGATTCCTCGGCTGTGGCGTGGGCGCAGTGGCCTTCCTGCCACAGGAATTCAGCTGTGCGGAGGAACATGCGTGTGCGCATCTCCCAGCGCATAACGTTGGCCCACTGGTTGCACAACACAGGCAGATCGCGCCAGCTGTGAATCCAGTTTTTATACGTACCCCAGATGATGGTCTCGGAGGTAGGACGGATAATAAGCTCCTCCTCCAGACGTGCCTCGGGATCTACTATAACGCCGCTCCCGTTGGGATCATTCTTAAGACGGTAGTGTGTAACCACTGCACACTCCTTTGCGAATCCTTCCACGTGCTCGGCCTCGCGGCAGAGGTACGACTTGGGGATAAGCAGAGGGAAATATGCGTTCTTCACGCCGGTTTCCTTGAACATGCGGTCCAGCGTCTGCTGCATCTTTTCCCAGATAGCGTAGCCGTAGGGTTTGATTACCATACAGCCGCGCACAGCCGATTGCTCGGCAAGGTCGGCCTTCACAACAAGCTCGTTATACCACTGCGAGTAGTTGTCGGCGCGTTTTGTGAGTTGTTTCAGTTCTGTTGCCATTATCAAAAAATACTGATAGGAGTATGTTTGAAGTCGACTTGTTCTTTAGAAGGGGAATTCATCGTTAGCGCCACTGAGGTCGGGGGCGGGAGCTGCCGCAGGAGCGGCGGCTGCAGCGGGTGCGGCTACCGGAGCAGCGGCATCCTCGATATCGGCACGCCATGCGCGCACCTCAGTGTACCAGCGACCATTGTATTCGCGCGATTCAAGATCGAAATGCACCGTTACGCGCTGGCCCGGAGTAAGCTGGATGCGGTCGGCATTGTCACCGAAGCAGGTAAAGCATACTTTGCGGGGGAACTGACCCTCGGTGTTCTCTATTACATATTCGCGTTTTTTCCACGCATTGCCAGCCTTTGATATGCCCGACTGCTCGGGAAGCGCTTGGATAATGGTGCCTTTTATTTCCATGTTTTGTAGTGTTTTGTCATTTGATATTATTGGGACAAAGGTACGCAAATTTTCCAACCTCTGCAAGTTAAAAACACCACGGGGCAAAAAAAGAGGCCGTGCGGTGCACAGCCTCTCTGTATTGCGGATTGTCTGATTATTATTCAGCTTTGCCGTTGGAGCCGAGTACGTTCACAATTTTGTGGCGGTACAGTTTCTCCATGTTGTCGCGGGCCGGGCCAAGATATTTGCGGGGGTCGAATTCACCGGGTTTCTCGGAGAATACACGACGTACGGCGGCGGTCATAGCCAGACGGCTGTCGGAGTCGATGTTGATTTTGCAAACTGCGCTCTTGGCAGCCTTGCGAAGCTGTTCTTCGGGGATACCGATAGCGTCGGGGAGCTTGCCGCCAAACATGTTGATAGTGTCAACTTCTTCCTGGGGAACGGAGGACGAGCCGTGGAGAACGATGGGGAAGCCGGGGAGCTTGGCCATAACGGCGTCGAGAACGTCGAATGCCAGTGGCGGGGGAACAAGCTTGCCTTCTTCGTTACGGGTGCACTGTGCGGGAGTGAACTTGTAAGCACCGTGCGAGGTACCGATAGAGATAGCGAGCGAGTCGCAGCCTGTACGGGTAGCGAAGTCGATAACTTCCTCGGGGTCGGTATAGGTGTGATGGTCGGAGGAAACTTCATCCTCTACGCCAGCGAGCACGCCGAGCTCGCCTTCCACTGTAACGTCGTGCTGGTGAGCGTATTCAACAACTTTCTTTGTAAGAGCAACGTTCTCTTCGTAGGGCAGATGGCTGCCGTCGATCATAACGCTGGAGAAGCCCATGTCAACGCAGTCCTTGCAGAGCTCGAAGCTGTCACCGTGGTCCAGGTGCAGAACAATCTGGGGATGTTCCCAGCCGAGTTCCTTTGCATATTCAACAGCACCCTGAGCCATGTAACGCAGAAGGGTTGCGTTAGCATAGTTACGGGCGCCCTTGGAAACCTGAAGGATTACAGGAGATTTTTCAGTAGCAGCAGCTTTGATAATGGCCTGGAGCTGCTCCATATTGTTGAAGTTGAAAGCGGGAATAGCGTAACCGCCTTTGATAGCCTTGGCAAACATCTCGCGGGTGTTTACAAGACCAAGATCTTTGTAGTTTACCATATATACTTTAAATATTGGGTTGATGCAGTATCGGTCCAGAGCCTACAGGCTCTGCTTTTTCGTTTGCAAAGGTAATGATTTCGCGCGAATTGAGCAAATTAACATAACATGGTTTTTTAGTGAAGATGGCCGTTTTAGTGGAGTGTGGAGAGCGGAGTGCGGAGAGGGATGTAAAATGGAGGACGATTCAATAGAGAGCGGAAGAAACAGTCCTCTCCACCCTACACTTATATAGCATCCGTTCCCCTCACTCGTTATCCGTGCCGAGGAGAACGGATATGCCGTAGGGGGTGAGCATATCTGTTATGCGATAGGCCTGCAAAGGTATCTCGATAATTCCCTGGGCATAGCTGGCAATCTCGTAGGGCTGGTACACAAACACTATGTTGCCGCGCAGATCAACATAGAAGTTGCTGTCGGCGGGGAGTGCCTCAAGTTGGGTGGCACCAATCATTCCGCGCATGGTGCGTGCGGTACGTGCAAGGATGTCCGGCAGCTGTTTCATGCCGTCGGACGTTACGATATCGCCGAGCGAGAACAGCCGTCCCTGCTCAAGGTCGTAGTTAAGATAAGTAGTGGTATACATCCCATGAGCAGCATACGGCTGGTACGTAGAGCGCGTAACGGCATAGGCAAGGGTGCGGTTGGTCATGTCGCGTACATCGCCGTCCACAATAAAACAGCCATCGTTGTTACCCACAATTGTATCATCGATAGCCACCGGCGCAAAACCGAATTCGGCCGCCGCGTGCAGCATGGATTCCTCTAAAATACGGCCATGATACTCGCCTATTGTATCGAAACCTACCTTTAGAATAGCGCTGCGGAGGGTATCGGGATTATGGCCGCACAGGTCAGAGGGCATCAGCAGACGCGCTTCACACAGATACACAAGGTCGGAATCAATCTGATATGACGAAGCAGAGCCGTCAAGGCGGTAGTTCTGGGCATGATGTACCACAGTGAAGCTTATCTCCTGCTTTTCTTCACTTTTATGGCTGTTACAAGAAACAGTGGCTGCCCCGAAAAAGGCAGCCGCTACTATAAGGAATGTATAGGATTTCATCGCTGTCGTTTTTTATATCGGATATGTTTTAAACACTTATCCATAAACAGAAGTTGCGATTGAGTATATTGTTCTTAGGGTTATTTAGTTTCGTTGCCTTCGGGAGCTTTGTCCCCGGGAGCATCGGAGGGCTTGTCGTCCGGCGTTTTTTCGCCGCTCACCTCTGTTGCGGTAACATCGGTGATTCCGTCGGAATCTATAGGCGGAGGAACAGCAGCTCCGGAGAGCTTCGGCATTTCTTTCTCGCCGAACAACTCGTCGGTACGCGATGTCCACGGGCGCGGTCCAAAGATGCGCTGTACATCCTCCGTATATATCACCTCGCGGGAAATAAGCGTCTTGGCAAGCTCTGCGTGGCCGTCGGCATACTGTTTCAGTATAGTTTTTGCGCGCTCGTACTGCTCGCTGACGATGCGCGATACTTCCTGGTCGATTATCTTGGCGCGTTCATCGCTGTAGGGATTTGTGAACATGCTGTTCTGGCCGGTAGAGTCGTAGTAGCTTATGTTTGGCATCTTGTCGCTCATGCCATAGTACGCCACCATCGCATAGGCCTGTTTGGTAACGCGCTCAAGGTCGTTGGCGGCGCCGGTGGATATGTGGCCCATAAACAGTTCCTCGGCAGCACGACCGCCAAGCAACGAGCATATATCATCCAGCAATACCTGGGAGGGCACAATCTGACGTTCTTCGGGCAAATACCAGGCTGCGCCGAGGGCTTTGCCGCGCGGAACAATAGTAACCTTCACAAGCGGGTTTCCATACCGCAGATGCCACGATACAGTAGCGTGGCCGGCCTCGTGCACGGCTATGCTCTTTTTCTCGTCGTCGGTAAGTATCTTGTTGCGTTTTTCAAGACCGCCGATAATACGGTCGACGGCAGCATTGAAATCGTCCTTGCCAACATTGGTCTTGTTGTGGCGCGCGGCGATAAGAGCGGCCTCGTTGCATACGTTGGCGATGTCGGCGCCCGAAAATCCTGGGGTCTGACGTGCAAGCATCTCTATATCAAGGTCGGGAGCGGTCTTGATTTTGCGCAGATGCACTTTGAAAATCTCCACGCGGTCGGGAAGATCCGGGAGGTCCACATAAATCTGACGGTCGAAACGTCCGGCACGCATAAGGGCTTTATCGAGGATGTCGGCACGGTTTGTGGCAGCAAGAATGATAACACCGCTGTTTGTACCGAAACCATCCATCTCGGTAAGGAGCTGGTTCAGAGTATTCTCTCGTTCGTCGTTCGCACCCATGCTGGCGTTGCGGCCACGTGCACGGCCAACGGCGTCGATTTCGTCGATAAACACTATGCAGGGTGCTTTTTCCTTGGCCTGACGGAACAGGTCGCGTACACGCGAGGCACCCACGCCTACGAACATCTCTACGAAGTCGGAACCGGACATGGAGAAGAATGGTACATCAGCCTCGCCGGCCACAGCCTTTGCAAGCAGGGTCTTACCGGTGCCGGGAGGGCCAACAAGAAGGGCTCCCTTGGGAATTTTACCGCCGAGATTGGTATAACGCTGCGGATTCTTGAGGAATTCCACAATTTCCTCGATTTCGGTCTTGGCTTCGCTAAGACCGGCGACGTCGCGGAACGTTACCTTGTCGGCATTGTCCTTGTCGAACAGCATGGCTTTAGATTTGCCTACGCTGAAGATGCCACCTCCGCCGCCTGCGCCGCCGTTGCCGCCGGCCATGCGGCGCATAAGGTAGAACCATACGCCGATAAAGAGTATAAACGGGAAGATAGACCAGAAAATACCGCTCAGAGGACTGCTCTGCTCGTACTCCACATCACCGGTGAACGAGCCGTCGGCACGCCACTGATCTATTTTCTCGGAAAGTTTGTCAGCCGAGGGAATCGTTGCTTCCACACAGGCTTTTATGCCGTCTCCGGGTTTGAAAGCCTGTTTGAAAAGCACCTGCGCCAGCGAGTCGGTAAGATCGCCGCGCACACGCTTCTTGTCGGTGTACACAACAATCTTGGTTATACCGTGGTCGGCTTCCACATATTGTTCGAAGTTACTGTAGCTCACCTCTTTGGTGGCAGTGTTGTTGTCGAAATAGAACACACCCACAAGAAAGAGGATTACCACAAGGTACATCCACCACAGACTAAAACCGATACCTTTTTTAGGCGACTGGGGTTTCTTGCCGGGCATGAAGTTGTTATTTGGAGGCAAAGGCATTATATTTCCTTGGTTAATTGGTTTTTATATTGTTTCAGCATAAGTCGGCCACTTCGGATATGCGGGCGTCGCTCCACAGCTCCTCGAGGTTGTAGCGGCGTCTGGTGTCGGACATGAATATGTGTACCCACACACTGCCATAATCCATAATCACCCAGTCGGAACCTTCTTCGCCATCAATGCCGTAGGGCTTGATTCCGCCGTTGTTACGCACATATTCCTCCACGCACTCGGCGATAGAGGCGGTGTGCGTCGTTGAATTGCCTTCGGCAATGATAAAGGCGCCTGTGGCCGCTGTATCGATATGACTGAAATCTACTATGGTTATCGAACGTCCTTTACGTTCCTGGATACCCTCTATGATGAGTTGTTCGAGTTCCTTGTCTGAGGTCATTAATGTTTTTAACTTTAATTTTTTCGCAAATATAATGAATTAAATCGTAGCCGGAAAACTCCTGTTATAAAGTTTAACAATTCAGGAGGCGAAAAGTGCGGTCATTGATAAGAAATTGCTGTGGCAGGGTCTATGGATGATGCCACGCGTGCAGGAAGAACTAAAATGAGCCATGCCGCCACCGCCACTCCGACATTGAGGAATATCATAGCGGGAATATTCATCTCCACAGGTACTGTGTCGAGGTAATACATCTGCGGGTCCAATGATATTGCACCGGTGTACTTCTGCGCGAGCAGCAGACCGATGCCGAGCACATTGCCGGCGAGCAGCCCAAGCCCGACAAGACGCATGGCCATATCCACAAATATATGCCGCACGGTTGGTTTCGACGCACCGAGGGCACGTAGGACGCCAATCATGCGCACACGCTCAAGAATAAGGATAAAGAGGCTGGAGACAAGCGTAAGTCCGGCCACGGCAAGCATAAGCGCAAAAATCACTATCACATTGGTGTCCAGCAGATCAAGCCAGTTGAAATAAAGGGCGCCGCTGCGCATAATATTATCTACGGTATATAAATCGGCTATTTTTCCTTCGGCTACGGCATCTACAAGGGATTTCTGAAGGTCGGATGATTCATCGAACAGATCTTCAAGGCCTACGCCCCTTATATCCAGACGATTGCCGCCTATACTGTCCATCCCGGCCACTTTCTGCAAACCGGCAAGCGATGCGTAGGCTATGTTATAGTCGTACTCGCCGAAATTGGACCTGTACAGCCCTGCAACAGTGTGCCGGCGCACCTTCACGCCTCCATCCACAAAAAAAGAACTGGTGATTCTGTCGCCAACGCCCACGCCGAGCATCTGAGCGACCTGCTCGGACAGAACGATACAGTTCACACAACTGTCGGCACCGAAATCGGGCCACACACCGGCGGTGATATTGCCTTTCTCGAAGCTGAAATCACCTTCCGGAGCCTGTCCCAGAAGGACAAGACCGTGAAAGTCGGTATCGCTTTTCAGCAGCGAAGGCTGCCGCAGCGAAAGACGGATATCGGCATCGGGAAACTCGGCGCTCACAATCGAATCAAGAGCCGGTGTAAGCTCCAATGTGGTGGAATAGGAACTTGCCGGAGCCGCAACCGTAATCTGTGCATCAAAGCCCATAAGACGCTCGCGTATACCGTGTTTGAAACCGAGTACGATGCCCACGGTCAGCTCCATAATCATCAGTGCCAGCGCCACTCCGGCCACTGCGATGGCCACTCCGGCGCCAGAGCTTCCGTCATTACCGCGCAGACGCAGACGTCGCGATATCCAAAAACTCACGTTCATTGCTTCAGTTTTTCTATTATGGCATCACCTAATAGGCTACCCCACAGGCGATAGGCCGTTGCTGTAAAATGTACCCCGTCAGCACCGAGCAAGTGGGCCGAACGCTGCGAGGCGGCACTCCCGGCAACGGCATAATGATTATAATAAGGAATCCCTTTTTCTTCAGCATAGGTACGCATAGTACGGGCCACCTGTGTTGTTTTGGTATTGACAACCTGTACCGTGCGCCGGCGACGCCCCTTGCGATATTTCCGTATTTTCTTATAACACTCAGTCGGCCCTACAAGAAGCACTTTTGTCCCCGGACTGTAACGTTCTATCCCGGATAAAAGGCTGCCCATATCAGAACAGAGAGTATCCATGCTCAGGCGACCGAATGCTTCGTTTGTACCGAGAGCCACAATCACAAGATCAGGATGTAGCGATGCTATTCCCTCTCCGAAGCCAGGCAGGGTATTGTAATCGCAAAACGATGTGCCGTTGTTGCCTATGGAATGCGTGAGAACACCCACGCTATCGCTCAAAAGCTCTATCCCGCCGAATGTCGTCCTCGTATCGCCCTGCATTGTTATGGCGACATCGGTGGTAGGTTCCGGCAAGAGCACATTCAGCATGGCGTCGGGGTCAGGACAATTGTGAAATCGTGTTCTGTGTCCACCGGTGCTTATCTCCGTGATATCGTAGAATCCACCGGTAGTATGAAAACGCAGACGGTCGAAAGGCGTTTTACAGGTTATGTCGAAAGTGAATTCACTTGCATTTGGGCGCACGCCAATTCCTGTGAACGGCAATTCCAACACGCTCGTCTGCCGCATAATACGGTCGCTCTCGTACGGGGTTGCTGTACGGAAAGTATAGTCAACAGGCTCGTTTGTTCCGGCAAGCCGGAAGGGAATAATTATGCCGCGGCCAGCCAGATGTCCCTGCGCAAGGCGGTTGCGCAAGGCGGCACCGTTGAAATCGGCCTGCACATGGCTGTTACCGAGATATACAACGGTGAACAGCGAGTCGCCGGCAAGAGCGGCGCGGTATTTGGCACCGAGGGCGGTCCAGTCGTCGCCGTTTAGCCGTACCTTGTTATTGGAAAGTTTCAGCGACGGATAATCGGAATAATTCGCCTCTGCGGAAGCTGATATTTCCAGCACCGGATTCAGGCGCTCGGCGGCCTGGGTGCTGTCGATGTCCTGTGCATGCAAGGCAAACGGCAAAAGGAGAGACAAGGAGAGAAGAAATTTATTCATTAATAGCAATTTGTAAGGCTTTGTCTAAAAGTGAGGCAAGCTCGGCGCCTCCGGCATGGTTAAGGTGGATATAATCGGCATTCACAAGCTTGCGTTTGCGCCAGTCGGCGATCGCGCCGTCGCCGCCCATCGCCGCACGGGTATCCCAGAACAGCGTGCCGACATTCACGGCCAGACGTCGCTGTGCCTGAAGCATTGCTGCCGCCGCTTCGAGCGACTCCACTGCAGCGCCTTTTTTTGCACCGCGATCGCCAACGCCCATCACAAGTATGTCGGCGTCTGGATAGCTCTGTCGTATACGGTCTATGGATTTTTTCATCTGTATGGCGTAAGCGCTGTAGTCGGTCTGGTCCGGACTGATTGCATTCATGCCGAATTCCAGGATAATCAGGTCGTAGTTCACGTAACGTGCCATCTGGCCGCACAGGTTATTGTTGAGAAAGCGGTGTCCCATACCTGAGTTACCGCGGACCGACATACAGTCCAGCACTACACCCGAGGCTCCGTCGAGATACGTTCCCAAAGCCACAAGACCGGGAATATCGGTGGCAACTTCGGCCATATCTGCTTCAGCAGACACCTCAAGCATCTGTACGTCCTCCGAAGGCTGCACGGCAAAGTTGCGCGCGGCGCCGTCGGAAAGCGTTATGCTTACCGCACCCGAATCGGGCGCTATAAAAAGGAAACGGGTATTGTTCCATTTTTGTGTGCCCGGAAATGCGCCGCTGCCCTTGAAAGTGGTGCTTGCGCTGCCACACGAACGGGCATAATCGCTGGAGAGTGTACGTATTTTCTCGCCTTTACCAAAAGTACGGATATCGTGCATTGTCCAGCCTTTGTCGCTTTGGCGCACAGTGTGTCTGAAACCGGGGAAATCGCTGTGCATGGCCATGAAACCGACTCCGGAACCGCCGTAGCGCTGCTGCAGCTTGTCGCGCAGGTCCTGACAGAAGATATCGCCTTCGATATAGGAATCTCCCAATACTGCCACACGAGCATCTCCTCCGGCAAGCGCAGCACGGAAGCGCCCGAATGCCACGGGATTCCCGGTATAATTCTCGATAAGCACAATGCCGTCGCGCACAGGGGGCGCATCAGGCACCACATGTACATGCTCCACGCTGTCGGAGGCAACACTGTCGGCAGCCACTGGCGCGGGAGTATTGTCGCCACTGCCAGTTTCTCCAGGCTGAACAGGTACCTCCGGCGAATCGACATTCGAAATCGGCGCAAGACGAAGGTCTCCGAACAGATCGAAATCTTTCAGAAGATTGCCGGTAAGACCGCTCCACGGTACAAGCGATAGCAGCACAAGCAGACCTATCGAGATAAAAACAAGCAGAAATACATGTCGCGATGAATCATTCATCTATAAAACAGTTTTGGAGAGAGTTCAGTATTTTCCAAGAATATCTATCAGCGGCGCGGCCTTTGCCTCAGTCTCGTTCCACTCGTCGGCGGCATCGGACGAAGCCGTTATACCACTACCGGTATATACACACCAGCGTTCGGCATCGAAATGCACGCAACGCAACACAACATACGCCAAAGTGCTCGTTATCATTGTTCCACCGTAGAAGTATCGCGGTGCATCCTCGGCAGCCGCGATTTCGGGCAAAGCACAGTGAAGCGGATAACCACCCACGGCGGCGGTTGGATGGATGGCGTCCACGATACGGCGCATATCCACCCCTCCGAGGCGGCAGATATCCACCGGCGTAACCAGATGCTCGATTTTTCCATAGCACATATTACCCGTCTCGCCTGCGATGGCCCTGTAATCGTCCCCTGCTGCTGCAACGCGCGAGCATATATCATCCACCACAATGCGGTGTTCATCCATATTTTTATCGCTCCACCGCCCTGCCTCACCAGCCTTCCGTGTGCCGGCAAGGGCACGGGTGTGGCCTGTGCCATTGGTGTCCACTTCTAAAAGCAGTTCGGGGCTCGCACCCATCCAGTAGCCAGTGGAGGGATGATAAAAAAGGAAACAGAACATGCCGGGGAAAGTGGTAAAATACTCCTCAGCCATAGCGAGAGGTGCAAAGCGGCCGAAACGGCCGCATATCTGCCGGCAAATCACTGTTTTGCCCCCATGCTTCCGCAAACCGGACACAATTCCGTCTACGGCAGTCTCGTATTTGCTACGCGGTGTGGAAGCCCCGGCAACAGGCATTGCTGCGAAAGGCTGCGCGAGCCATGTGCATATCTCTATTTCAGGGCAACTAAGACGTGTGCCGTCGAACCCTGGTTGCAGACACACATTGAAATCACGATGCCCGGGCAGACGGTATGCCACAAAAGGAGTGTCAGAGGGCACGTCCTTCAAGGTCAAAGAACTCAGAGCCTGTAATTTCAACATTGTATATTTTCCCAATTTCGAGAGGCTTGTCGGAAGAAACATACACACAGGGGTCCACTTCCGGCGAATCGTATTCAGTACGGCCCTCGTAGGTATCCGTTTCCTCGTCGAATGAATCAATTATAACACGCAAAGTCTGTCCGATCTTGCTTTCGGCAGTTTCTGCGGCAATATTCTCCTGCACCTCCATCAGACGGCTAAGGCGCTCCTGCTTCACATCGTCGCTTATTTCGTCAGGAAGATGTTGTGCGGCGAAAGTACCCTCCTCCTCGCAATATGCAAAGGCGCCGAGGCGCTCGAAACGCTGCTCACGCACAAAATACAGCAGTCTGCCGAAAGCCTCCTCGGTCTCACCCGGGAAGCCAACCATCATGGTTGTGCGTATGTGGATTCCGGGTACCTCGCGGCGTATGCGTGCAAGCAGCTCGCGCGTCTCCGCAGCTGTTATATGGCGACGCATGGCGGTGAGAACGCCGTCGTCGATGTGCTGCAACGCCAGATCAAGGTATTTGCATACATTGGCGTGGCGCGCCATCACGGGCAAGATGCCGTATGGGAAATCGGACGGGTAGGCGTAGTGCAGACGTATCATTTCCACGCCCTCGATACCGGCCATGTCGTCGATAAGGGCGGCAAGCGGCTCGGCGGGAGCGTCGGCGAGGTCGCGGCCGTATGAGGACAGATCCTGCGCTATAATGTTGAACTCGCGCGTGCCGCGTGCGACAAGCGAACGTACCTCCTCCAAAATCTCGGCGGCGGGACGGGACTGGTACCGCCCCGTGATAAGAGGAATGGCGCAATAGGCGCAGAAACGGTTGCAGCCCTCCGATATCTTTATATATGCGTTATATGGCCCTGTGGACAGTTTACGCTCCCAGGGTTTTGTCTCCGGTTCGGTCTTTGCCACGGTGTCGATGATTCCACCCCAGTCGAATTTGCCGAAGATGCCGTCAAGTTCCGGCATAAGACCGGGCAGATCGTTGCGGTAGCGCTCGCTCAGACATCCCATAGCATACACGGCGCTTAATCGCCCTTGTTTCTTGGCCTGTATGGCCTCGAGCAAGGTATTGACGGACTCCTCCTTCGCATCGCCGATAAAACCGCAGGTGTTGATAACCATAACAGAGCCACGCGGCGGTTTCTCGTCGTCGAAACGCACCTCGAAGCCGGCATCGGCAAAGCGTCGCGCAAGACGCTCGCTGTCCACAAGATTTTTGGAACAGCCAAGACTGACTATAGAAATTGTCCTTTTTGCCATGTTTTGCTAAAGTCCTGTGGATTCGGACTTATTTGTGTCCGAAAAGCGATTCCACGAAGGCCCGCTTGTTGAACATCTGAAGGTCGTTGATGCCTTCGCCTATACCGATATATTTCACGGGAATTCTAAACTGGTCGCTTATGCCGATAACCACACCGCCGCGTGCCGTGCCGTCCAGTTTGGTGATGGCAAGGTCGGTAACCTGTGTGGCGGCGGAGAACTGGCGGGCCTGTTCGAACGCATTCTGGCCTGTGGAGCCGTCGAGTACAAGAAGAACCTCCTGCGGCGCGCCTGGCACAACCTTGTCGATGCTGCGCTTAATTTTGGAAAGCTCGTCCATCAGCTTGGGCTTGTTGTGCAGACGGCCGGCGGTGTCGATAATCACTACGTCGGCGCCCTGTGCCTTGGCGGATGTTACGGTATCAAAAGCCACGGCGGCGGGGTCCGAGCCCAGCTGCTGCTTCACGATGGGTACATCTGCGCGGCGCGCCCACTCCTCAAGCTGCTCGATGGCAGCAGCACGGTATGTGTCGGCAGCGCCAAGGACAACCTTGTTGCCTGCGGCCTTGTAGAGATTGGCGAGCTTACCTATCGTAGTAGTTTTACCCACACCATTAACGCCCACTACCATAATAACATACGGCTTCACACCGGCGGGTGGCATAAAGGGGTCGCCGGCGGTGCCGTTGTCGTTCTCGGCAAGCAGCTCGCTGATTTCCTGACACAGCAGTTCATTAAGCTCGTCCACGCCGACATATTTGTCGCGTGCCACACGGGCCTGCAGACGGTCGAGAATCTTCAGCGTGGTTTCGGCACCCACATCGCTGGTGATGAAAATTTCCTCGAGTTCGTCGAGAAAATCGTCATCGACGGTGCGGCGTCCCGTGAAAGCACGGCGTAACTTGCTGAAAACGCCCTCTTTGGTCTTTTGAAGACCACGGTCAAGATCCTGTTTTTTTTCGCGGCTGAAAAAATCAAAAAATCCCATATCGATATTGTCCTTATTAAACTGCAAAATTAGCCAAATTTTTCCGCATTTCAAAACCGCAACCGTTTTTCGCCCTTAAAATGGAACTGTTTCCGGGAAACATAGTGCAGCCCCGCCAAGTTTGGTCTGACGGGGCTGTTTAAATTCTCTGCGGATTATCTGTGTCGGGCTTGACGGAGGAGGGCTTCAATGTAGTAGTAATCGGCGTAATTCAGAGGTACGTCTATTTCGTTGCCTGCAGGGTGATGACCTGTGCCGTGGTCAAGCAGAAAGCCGAACTTCTCGCCCGCGGGTATTCTGTAGTTCCTGGTAAGACTTTCGAGGATAGTATCGGCATAACGGCGGTACTCGTCGGCACGGTGCGCATCGGCATATTCGGCAAGCATATAAAGTCCGGATGCCGTGATGGCTGCGGCCGAGGCATCGCGGGGACAGTCGGATACGGGGTCGGCGGCTGTTAGTCTGCCAACTCTCGGGTCGGCCATGTCCCAGTACGGCACAAGGTCGTCAGGCATATTGGGCAACGACAGAATGTAGTCGGCTATGGCTAGACTTTGGTCGAGATAACGGCGGTCGCCGGTGTACCGGAAGCATTGCGCGAATCCGTAAAGGCCCCATGCCTGACCGCGGCTCCATACAGAACTGTCGGAATAACCTTGAGCGGTACATTTCATCCTCACTTCTCCCGTATCCGGATCATAGTCCACCACATGGAAAGAAGAATTGTCGGGGCGGAAATGATTTGCAAGGGTTGTATTGGCATGATTCACGGCTACTTTATAATAGGTGGAGTCTCCTGTTAGCCATGTTGCCCTGAAAAGCATCTCGAGGTTCATCATATTGTCGATAATCACGGGGAACTTCCACACTTCGGCGTTATGATCCCACGAACGGATAGACTTGACGACAGGGCTGTAGCGCGTTATCAAAGTCTGCGCGGCGGTGAGCACCACATCCTTGTAGGAATCTTCGCCTGTGAGATCGTATGCCTTGCCGAAGCTGTCATTGATCATAAAACCGAGGTCGTGAGTACCTTTATGCCATTTCGCTCTCTCGATTGGCCAGGTCTCGCTTACGGCGCGGCGGCGCCACTGCGGATCGTTAGTATAGTCGTACATCTGCCATAGCGAGCCTGCAAAGAAACCGGAACACCAGTTATAGGCGTCCACAAGATGCAGAGTGCCGTCCTTGTAGAGCGTCCAGGGCGCGAAGTTGAAGCGCTTGGCGTTTTCCTCTTTACGTCCTTCATCATGTACACAGCGGATAGCAAACTCGAGCTGCGGAGCTATCGACACCATCGCATCATCCACTGGCCGAGCACGTACATACAGGAGGTTGAACAAATCGTCGCCATCCAGTATGCGCTCGTCGAAATACTTATCGGAAAAATCCTTTCTTTCCGGATTGATAAGCCACGCGCGGTATAAATCCTTGAGCACTTCCTGTTTTTTGCCCTCGAAATCAGAAATCTGTTTGTACTCCCATGCCGGCGCATCCTTTCCGATAAATCCGGCGAGATATTCAAGCGCTTTCTCCACACTCCGGCCATCGGCGGAGACCGTCCTCCCCATATCGAGGCCGCTGTTGGCCGCCATCTGCATGATATCGAGCAAGTGAGTGAGATTATACTGCGAATACCCATAGGCCAGCGTGCGCCACAATTCGTGCGGCTGCTTTCCATCGGGTTCTATCTGGGTAAATATTCTCTTTCCGGCAACTTCGGAGGCCACTTTCGCAGCAAGGTCGCGGTTACCGCTATAGAGGGCAAAGGCAATCACCTGTGCATCACAGGCCGTAGAATGGTTGTTTGCCTGACGGGCTTCCTCACGCCCCTGCTCAGACTCCATAATCCACGCGCACAGTTCACCGAACCATTTTTTAAGTGCTTTTGAATCCTTTGCAGTGAACGAACGCGACTGTTCGAGCAGACGGACACCGTCAAGCATACCTACAAGCGAATATGCGTCCAGCACACCGTAGCACCGCCCTTTGCCACCATTCACGCCCGGCACACTCTGGGCATATTCAAGATTGGGATTCATCCTCGTGGCCTTATTGATGAACCACACCCGCAACAACTCGGTTGCTTTGCCGGCATAACGCTCGTCGCCGGAGAAAAAATAGACAAGGGCGAGAGTACGCACACGGTCGGCAGTATGTCCGAGAGGATATCGGTCGAGCTTATATATTTCAGGGTTCGAAATACCGTCGCGGTTAATGTATGGTTTGCCGTCGGGCTTCGACGGGTCGGGCCAGAAATAACGCGCCTGGCTCATGTAGTCGTGCCGGTTGCCGCTCGGGGGCAACGCTTCTTTGTCCATCACCGACAGGGGCTTCACATTCAGCAGCGTATCGGCCTGTGCCTTCAGCGCCGAATATGCGCGGGCATAGAACGGACGGTTTATCTGTTCGCGTACAGTTTCGAGATGCCTGATATCAAGCACTTGCGCAGGCGCTACAAGAGCCGTACAGAACATGGCTACACACAAAAGGAAGTATCTCATATCTTTCTGATTTTTATCGAGTTCAGCAAAGTCTTGCCTTTCACTGGAGTGAATTCCACAACCACGGCACCGTCTTTTGCCTTTACATTGTATTTTCTTATAATGGCGAAACGCGGCAAGAACGCTGCAGGGGCAAAAGCACTTTCTATCTTCGCGCCGTTGACAGAGATATCGAAAACATTGGTCGACGAGGCTGTTCCGTCGCTTCTGCCAAGCAGATAGGCTACATCCGATTCTTTTCCGGCTGTGTCTGCAAAACCAAGTTCAATCTCGTAGTCGCCGTCCGGAACATCGAAACGATAGCCTTCGATACCCTCTGCCACAGACTGGAACAACGGACCATCGTCCGTACCTGATATCTCGGCGGTAAGGTTACGCGTATTCCCGCCGATGCGCCCCCAGGAACCGGGCCGATACAGGCGGTCGGCCACCCATGTGGTACCGCTCAGAGGCGAGATATAGGTGCATCCGCTGCCCGCATTCACAGCAATGTCGAGGCCTTCCGCATTTGCCGCACTGATATGCTCGGGAACCGTGGCGATATCTATGGTGTAACAATCGCTGGCCTCACCGCCCGTAGCAACGAGCGTGTTGCGTCCGGCATGCAGCTGCACGTTGAACATAGCGGTATTGTTTTCCACTTTGCACACCACTGGCGCGCCGCCGTTCACACTCAGAGAAACTTCAGGCACGTTGGTATAAACCTTTACCGGAACACAGACTGTCGCGGAATCGGACACCAGTACCCTCTCCGGATAATCGCGGGAGGCGATATATACATATTTTATATCGTCTCGCCAGGCTGCTTTGAAATAGTGATACACGTCTTTTGGCGTGCGATCGGCGTATAACAGGCCCTTGTTGTTGATTCGTGGCATTGATTCCTCGCGCAAAGCCGATCCGAAATCTATCAGATTCCAGTATGTGGCGCCGGTAACGAATGTACTGTCCTCTATCACCGGCAGATAGTGCTCGATATAATCCTGCTGATACTCTATGCTGAAATCGAAAGGCTGCGGATTGGCTGAATGGAGCCTGCGGTCGGAGCCGGCACCGTACTCACTGATAATCATCGGTTTGCCGGGCGTTTGGCGGTGTTCCTCACTGAGAAAACACTCGAAATCGGAGAGACGTCCGCCATACCAGCCCTGATAGAGGTTCCAGCCATTAATTCCTGGAATATCTGCCAGACCGCAAGTGCGGTACTCGGTGCTCCCATGAAAAGCCATAGCCGTCGGACGCGTGGGGTCTACCGCATGACATACACTATCCAGACAAGCAGCCAGGCGAAGAGTACGGCCAAGTGTCTCATCGTAGTTCCATCCCTCGCGGCGCGCACGCAGAAGAATCTCGTTCATATATCCCCAGGTGATAACACTCGGGTGATTGTAATGCCCGGCAATCATTTCCTTAAGATTCTCCTGAGCGCAGGCTGCATAATCATGATTGTCCGGCACATAGTCGATAACTGGAATCTCTTCCCAGACAAGCAGTCCGAGGCGGTCGGCGGCATCGAGGACAGCGGCACTCTGCGGATAATGCGCGAGACGCACGAAGTTGGCGCCCATGTCCTTGATAATCTGCATATCGCGACGGTGCATCTCGTCGCTGAGGGCCACACCTATGGGTTTCATATCCTGATGGCGGCACACACCTCTGAGTTTCAATGGCTTGCCATTGAGCAGGAAACGTCCGTAGGAATCAAAACCTATAGTACGGAACGCGGTATGGACTACACGGCGGTCGGTCTCGTGGCCCTGTCGGTCCATAGCCACTGCCTCAACGGTATAGAGGTTCGGCGTATCGGTACTCCAGAGAACCGGTTCACTGATTCTGTCGAAATGAAAACTGATATTCTGCTCTCCTCCGCTCGAACGCACTTTCTTTTCAAGCGTCTGCACAGTAGTGCCGTCGGGGGCAATAAGACGAACCGTAACTTTTGCTCCACGTGCTTTCGCATCCTCATTCACAAGCGATAAATCAACATCCACCGATGCTTTGCCGGAAAGCGAGGGAGTAACCTTGATACCGCCGTATACGCCAAAATGGAGCGGAGCGTAATCTTCCATCCACACATTGCGGTACAGACCGCCGAAAAATGTGAAATCGCCGGACACAGGCGGAATATCGTCGCTGCTGTTGTCAACCTCAATCTCTATCCTGTTCGGCGCAGAGAACGAGAGATAAGGAGTGATATTGAACACCGCCTGCGTGTAGCCGCCCTTGTGGCAGCCGGCCGGTTTGCCGTTTACTGTTACCGCGGCACTTTTGGATGCGCCTTCAAGGCGCAAATAGTATTTACGGGACGAATCTGCAGGCGCAAAATCGCGGACATAGAGGCCCTTGCCCTTGCAGTAGTTCTTTACAGTGTAGGCATCCGTATTCCAGGTATGGGGCAGGTTGACGGCCTTCCACTCGTTTGTACACGGGTGGCAAAACAGCCAGCCGTCGTTGAGCGACACCGACACCGGCAGTGCCGACAGCACCGCCAAAGCCGTCAGGGCAACGAAAAGGACTCGTTTCATGACCTTACTTCTTCGAGCCCGAGAAATGATTTATACGCGCCACATACTGTTGCCCGTGCGGATAGGTACTTTCCACCATACCGTTTATCACGTAGCCGAAACCTTTCTTCGGGCCGGGAATAAACGAGGTATTCACAAGATGGTGAATTTCAATGCCACTGTTATAAGGTACCTCTACGGAATTTTCCAGGCGGATGTCGTGGAAAAGAACATCGTAGATGCCTAAGCCGAAAGCACGGTGGCTCTGCACATTGTCGGCCACCTTATAGGCCGCGTAGCCGTCGCGCGTACCGTTCTCGCTCATAAATACTTCCTGTGTCTTAGCATCGTAAGGAGTCTCGCACTGGTAGAAATACACAAGGCCGTTCTCTCCCTGCCAGAGGGTCTGATACTTCTGGAAATGTTCATTGAAAAGACCGTAGATTGTAACGTCGCTGCCATTGACAACGAGGCCGTAGTCGGCTGTATTCACATCCCAGCCCACAGAGTTCTTCACACCGTGATCGGCACGCCATATCCAGAAATGGTCGCCTACGACGTCGTTGCTGTTTATCTCCAGGGCGGTGTCGACATGTGTTTTCTGCGGCAGGAAGCCGCCGATACGGAAGAACATGTCGGAAAGGACTATCGGATTATCTGTATGCCGCGCGGCAGCACCTTTCCCGCCGATCTTTAGAAGAGTGCGCGTAGAGTGGTGAGCGTCAAAAAGAATGGAGGCAAGCCTTACACCATCGACATCACTTACAGTTATAGCTGCTCCGGCACCTTCCGGCGGCACTATGGTGGCCCACCCGAGGCCCATGACGATGGTATTAGGAAGCGATACAGCCAAAGGTTCTTCAAGACGGTAGATACCGGGGGTGAGCAACAGATGTTTGCCGGAAGCCAGAGCGGCGTTCATTTCAGAAGCCTTTGTCTCGGGTTTGGCCACAAGGAAAGAATCGAGGAGGTCGAGGACCTCGCCATCGCCCATCGAATTAGCAGTGTACGACACGCCTTTGCTGGTGCGGCGCAGTGCCGGGCGGAATACTTTGTAACGTCCGTCGTCGCCCATGAACAGGAAAGGCTTCTCGCTGACGACAGGCGTCGTCGGCTCGAAGGTTACATTACCACCCTTGTCCCAGTCGGTATCGGTATATGTCTCTTTGGCAGCATCGGGGCCAAGTTCCACACCTGTAAAAACAAAGTTATAGGCACCTTCGGCGAATTTGCCGCGCCCCTTGTTCAGGAAGCTGTTGCGCGTGAACCACTGCTGCTGACCGTCAGAACCCACAGGAGCGTCGAAAACGCAGTCGGCAGTGAAGCCTCCGCTCACCCATCCGTTTTTCCACTGATTCCTTACAGTACGCTGCGAATACATGCGGCGGAAAGGAGCTGCCTGCGACACAGCCCAGTTGAACATATCGTCATGCTCATAGGATTCAGGACCTACAACCGAAAAATTCTCCAGAGAGCGCCAGAAAGTGCACGTGCCGTTGTCGTTGCGCAGATGCGGCGGTGTGTGAACGTTACTGATTTTAACCTCATAAGGCACCTTACCAAGTCCGGCCATGTGAGTGTAGAAACCCACCTTGAAAAGTCCTGCCTGAGTATAGTCGCCGGGCTTGAACATCAGGGCATAGCGTCCTGTTCCCATTTCGGCACGGAACATCTGCCTGTGAATGGAATCGATATCGGCGGCTATCGCCTCGGGCGAGTCGGAGGGACTGTAGATGTGCACGTCCTCGCCGAAAAGCTCGGTTTCCGCCGACATGGCTGCTACTGTATCGCCCTTCTGGTCGAGAACAAGATAATAATAGCTGTACGGACTGCCTTTGGCATTGCGGTCGACAAAAACATTCTTTTTTGTAGTTCCTATTGTACGGTACTCCGAGAAACGGCCGTCGGCACGTTTCACGGTATATTTTCCGGGAGCGGCCTCGAACTCGAGGGTTATTCTGTCTTTTTCAGTCTTGACATTCGCCGTAGCCACGGGCACGGCAATAAGCGCGGCAAAAAATGATATTATTGCTGTTCTTTTCATAATACTTGGATTCAGGGTCATGCAAAAATAAGAAAAAAAACTATAATTCAGCGAGCAAAGAAAGCCATTTTCCGGCCGAAGTTACCCACACTTCCTTGTAACAGGCGTTGTTTATCTGGGGCCAGTAAGGTTCGTCGCTGTTTCCGATGGTACGTATTCCCACAGGCATTTCTCCGGTAAGTTCGCCGGATGAAAAGCTGTTCATCTGCGGATAGCGGTGTCCCTCGCCGTAGATAAGCGACTGGCAGAAAGGATTTTTGCCCACTATCCAGTACAACTGCTCGCGCGCTATGTCTATAAGGGCTTTGTCGCCGCACATTCTTCCGGCTATCGCTGCCGCCTTACCCATAGATGTATGTATGGCAAGATTGCCGTTGAAGATATTGAACCACACAGGGAAACGCTTCACATAAAAATGCTCGCCTATTTTCACGCCCTGCGCAAGCTGCTCGGCAAAAAGCTGTGTGGCATTGCCGGGAGCGAATATATGGAGAGATGCGAATCCCTTGCTGTCGAGGTATTCGTCGTCGCGGTACACGCCGCTCGGAAGCATTCCGTAAGGGGCGGTATAAGTTATAATTGATTTAAGATAATCGCCGTAGAGCCTTGCGGCAGCCATGCAGCGTTTTGCGTTATCGGTGCCGGGCTGTGTGGTGCACATGGCGTCGATGGCCTGCATGTATATCTGTTCGCGGCACTGGTGGATGCTATGCACAAGCGAGCTGCGTTCCTTGTCGCGGTAGAAGAATCCGCACAGGCAACGGTTGCCATCTATCGGCTCGGTCTGCTGGCAGTCAAGAACGTAATCTATGGCCTCGCTGGCCTTCTCGGCAAAAGCCTCATCGCCCGTTAGCGCATACAGTTGCGAGGCCGCCCACGATACAGTTGCCATAAACTGGCTCATAGACGTACTGTATGTATGCTCGAATGGATTGATATACCCGGCGTTGCCTATGCGCGCGAATTCTTTTTCGGCGAAACCGAAATCCTCGATGGCAACGCGGCGCAGATAATCGCACAGCGCAGGTTCGGCAAGAACACGCGCGGCGTATGCCTCGTAGGCGGCCAGCAGAAAATTATCGAAAGGCACATTCTGCACGCGCACGGTGTTGATGTCGTCGTAGCTGTCAGTTTTGCCGTCCTGCCAGTGCAGCAGGCCCATGCTGCTGGCACGGTAACCGTCGCCGAAACGGCAGCGCAGAACAAAGTCGAGACCCCAGAGAGCTTCCTCGCGCAGACGGGCCGAAAGTACCGGATTTCTGTCGGCTGATTTAACAGAAGCCTCGAGGAGCGAATAGGCAACGTCGGCAGTCTGGAGCGACTGCTGCGACAGATCTCCGGCATCGTGCCAGCCACCGGAGAACATTATTTTCTCTCCGTTGTGCACGGCAAAGAGATCGGCATGGCAATGGCCGTGTACGCCGGGCACATGGTAGCCGCAGCGCTGACCGAAAATATAGTTGAGAACGCGCCATTGCGAGTTGTCCCAGATGGAATCGCTGCCAATGGCAAAAGGACGCGTGCGCATATCACCTGCCTTTATATAGTAACGTCCGGGCGTAGAAAATGATGAGAAATCAAGTTCATTGAAAGTACCTATGGTAGTGTTTTTTTTCCGGATTTGACCGGTGTAGACAGTCTTGCCGGAGGCATTGTCCACCAGCGAAAACTTACCGCCGACAGCGTTGCCTGCCACTGCCGTCTTTCGGCCAGAAGCATCATAGCCAGTCATGGAATATATGATTGCATCGTCCTCGGGCTGCCAGCCCGACACCTTGTCGGGAGCGTTCACTTTCTGAAAACGTATATCACTGATGGTGAACGAGGCCGTATCGGAAGTCGTGAGGTCCTTACCGTTTACCGATACGCTGAAACGCAGACCTTTCACACAGTCGCGTTGCAGGTCGGCAATCTCCAGATAGCAGTCGTTCCATCGTCCGTTCTCAAGATTGAGCAGATGATCGCCGGTAGGCATGTTGTAGCCCGGCTTGCGGGGAACGTCGCCGTTTTGCATGTAGAAACACATCGACGCCACCCTCATGCCGGGACAATCAGGTTTTACCCGGAAAGCGATTCTATTAAACTCCTCCATATTCACCCCGGGCATCTCACAGTAGGCCACCGAGTGGCCGTAAAGAGCATAGTCAGGGTCGTCGGCACTTCCTTTGGGCCGTTCCGGCAACCATGTAGGCATAGTCATCACCGCCGTGGCAGATTCGGCGCTGAGACTTCCCAGCCCCTGATGGCGCCAGACGCCTTCCGCAGCCTTTTCAGCAAGAACGGATTTGGCTGCGACCACAGCTTCCATAGAATTAGTGCGGTCAAGCGGCAGAATTTCATGTACATAACCCGAACGGACAAGGTCGGAGCCGAAATCTCCTTGACCGAAGGCACAGCAGGTACTTGCCGCTGCAAGAGTGAAACAGATTATCCGGGAAAACATATCTTTTTAGCGTTTGAAGGGATCGCCCTTGGGAGAACGGCTTGCAATCCAACGGAGAGCGTTTACAATAAGTAAGTTCTGGGTAGCGTCGCTGAATTCGCGGTCGCCGTGGCCGAAGTTCATGTAAATCATTCTGTAGTTACGGTTGGTCCATACTACAGGATATTCACCGAAACTCACCACATCCTTTATACCAAGAGGGAAATTCTTTGGAGAAACAGACAGAAGGACATCCACATTGTCGCGGGTGTCGGGAGCCTCGTTCCACATATACCATTCGTTCTTCGGAGCCACAAAACTTACGGGCAGATTCTTGGTTACGGGATGATTGGTAAGATTCACATCCAGCAAAGCAGGCTGAGGCGGCCAGTTGTTGCACAGGAAAGTGCCGCAGCCAAGGAATTCGTTGAACCACGGCCATTTTGTGCCCTGGTCGTTATAACCGGAGGCATGGAAGCCAATCCAGCCGCCGCCGTTCTCCATATATTTTTCGAAAGCCTCGCGCTCGCTCTTGGAGCCTGGGGCTGTGTTTACTGCTATAACGACATCGTAGCCCGAAAGTCTGTCGTAGTCGCAACCGGCAAAATCTGTGTTGATATCAAGGATAAAGCCATCGCCCACGGTAAGATCTTTAAAGAATCCCACGGCCTGCTCGCCGAATTCCACATGTGCCGGTTCGGCAGTCTTGCTGTAGCAAAGCAGTGCCTTGAAGCGAGGAGCTTTGGCATAGTTACCGGGATAACCGGACTGGGCCGACAGTGAAACGGCACCTATGAAGCATAAGAAAAATAAAAAGGTACGGAATAATGACTGTTTCATGTAGTAGATTTCTTTAATTAAATAAAAAACGGCTCCACGCCTGCGGATATTGCGCAGAGCCTGGAGCCGTTGTCAGAATCAGAAAGTCTTGATTTGAATCTTTGTGATAGTTATGTCGCCGCCGATAATAAGAGCGTTGTCTGCGCCGCCGTTCATTGTAGCTGCCATGCCTTCGGAGATTTCGAATTCAAGGAAATCCTCGCCGGCGGCAAGTACAATGTTGTTCGGGCTCTCGCCACCGTCGCGGATGAAGGGAGCGCCCCACCATCCGTCGCAAAGGCAGAATGTCCAGGGTGCGTCGTGGTGCGCGAAAGTGAACTTGATAGTTTGGCCTGCTTCGGGAGTTACTGCCGAAAGGTCGAGGTCGCTGGCAGGCATATACCACCACCAGCCGGTTGTCATTTCGCCCGACCAGATAACGGGATATTCACGGAAGATTTCAATCTTCTGCAGGGTGTAGTTACCACCGCCGATGATAATACCATTGCCACTGTTGAAAGTATCTACCATACCCTGCGAGATGGGGAATTCGAGTTCGGTAACGCCGCCCTCTACCCACTTCGAGTTCTCACCTGAGCCGCTTACGTTGGGCTGGCCCCAGTTGGCATCACATACGCATACGCTTGCGCCATTGGGGTTATCGAATGTGAGGCGCATCATCAGGCCTTCGCGGAGCGATATGCCTTCAAGATTGAACTGGTCGGTGGTCATATACTGCCAGTTAGCCCAGTCGTAGATATAGACATCGCCTTCCCATACAGTATAGTAGCCTTCGCCCTGAGGACCGGTCTCACCGCCGGAAATCTTGTCGGAGAGTGTTACCTCGGGCAGTACATACTTTTTGCCGCTGCAGTCCTCGATGGTAATTGCAGCCGGTCCGGCGGCGATACCCATTGGAGAATAGATATACAGGGCGCTTGTGGATTTACGCTTGAAATACTGAGCGTCCACAGCTATCTGATTACCGTCGGCTCCGGGGAAATATGCCGTGGTAATGAATTCAAGGTCGGTACCGTATACCTCTACGCACTCGTTGATTTTAACCTCGGCATCTACGGGTGCCACACGCACGGGGTCCGGAGAACCCACGCTGAGCGAATACGCGGAATATGCCGTTTCTCCATCGGCTTCTACCGATAAAGCGCCTCCGTCGGCAGAAATGCCTGCGGGTGTAACAACTGTGATATAACCGTTGCCTACCTTGGTAATGTCTGTAACCTTCACGTCGCCGGGGAAAACAACTGCCGTAACTTTCTCCAGGCCCGTACCGGTGATGGTAACTTCCTGGCCTTCCATAACCTTGACCGGAAGTACAGACTTCACCGCAAGCACATCGTTGGCGTCTGCGATATCGTCGTCGTCGCACGAAGTCAGCGCCACGTTCGACAACAGGGCGAAGCCTGCGGCCAAAAGATATAAACTATGTTTTTTCATAAATCTAAATCGTTTGTAAATTCGTTGAATCTGTTATTACCAGCCGGGGTTCTGTGTCAGATTGGGGTTCTTCTGACGTTCGGTCTGGGGAATGGGATACAGATTGTACTTGTCATCCCACTGGCGGGTTTTGTTCACACGGTTGAGAACGACGTTTCCGTCGCTATCCAGCTCCATGTCGGCCACAGCGACGGCCGAGAAGAAGCGTGCGCCTAATTTCCAGCGGCGTACGTCCCAGAAACGGTGGCCTTCGAAGGCAAGCTCTACCATACGCTCGCGCATGTAGCGCTCCTCGAACCCGTCGTTGCCGCGGAACTCGGGCATGGCGATGTCGGGACGCGTACGCAGAACGTTGATGGCGTCGTTTGCCGACATACCGAATTCGCCCGTGGCATCAGCGTCGCCGTAGTAGTTGTACATTGCCTCGGCATAGTTCAGATAAACCTCGGCCAGACGCATCACAATCCAGTTGTGGCGGGTAGTGGTGGCGTTGTTTGCTGTTGTTACACAGGTGCCGTCCACAAACTTCTTCAGGTAGTAGCCTGTGGGAGTAGCGCCGTACTTGGGTGCGCCGTTGAAGCCGCCCTTGTACGTTTCAATCGAAATCTGCTGTGTGGTATTGGAAGGCCACAGATCGCCGTTCTTCACTACGGTAAGCTCGAAACGGGGGTCAAGACCGTCGTAGGGATTCTCGGCGCTTACATTCACGTTGCCGGGATGCTTTTCCTTGAAGGTTTTTCCGTCGGCCTGATATTCGTATGCGTCCACAAGCGCCTGAGTGGGACAGTTGCCGGAATTGCCGCCTTCAACACCCACAGGGTAGTTGTTGCGCTCGAAGCCGTTGCTTGCCTGGGTACCCAATACAAAGATAAATTCGGGATTGGTGAAAGTGTCGTGTCCCCACAGACCGGCATATTCGCTGAGTTTATAGCCCCACACGCCGGCATTGTCGATAATAACCTTGCTTGCGGCGGCAGCCTCTTTCCACAGTTCCTTGTCATTGTCCGTGTTGAACAGCGGCGATGCAAAGTAGAGAAGCGCGCGGGCTTTCAGTGCAAGGGCTGCGCCACGGGTGGCTCGGCCGATTTCCTGACCGGGGATGTCGTTGTACGACACAGGCAGATATTCGGCCACAGCGTCGCATTCGTCGATGATGAAGCGGAACACTTCTTTTGCCGGTGTGCGTGTAACGCTGTTGGCCTGTGCGTTTGTGAGCGCAGTCGTTACCAAGGGTACATCGCCGTAGGCACGGACGAGTTCGAAGTAGAAGAAAGCGCGCAGGAAACGGAGTTCGTAGGGGAACAGCTCGAACTGCTGCACCATGTTGCTGTAATCGGGATCGTACTCGTATTCGGAGAGGTCGATTTTATCGATACGCTCCAGATACATGTGTACCTGCGTGATGGCGCGGTAGGCCACATTCCATGTGTTGGCAAACGGAACAGAGGGTGTCCAGCCGCCGTTGAAGTACTTGTGGATATCGGAATAGGACAAGGCGAACTCGGCCTCGTCGGAAGCGCTGGCAATCATGGCTCCGGAACCGTAAAGGTCATCCTTGAATTCGCTGGGCATCTGTGCATACACATCGTACACCAGATTCTTCACGCCGTTGATAGGGCTGTTGTATGTCCACTCCTCGTCGCGGCTCGATGCTTCGTTATAGTCCAGGTCGGCGCAACCGGCAAAGGCGACTGCCGCCAGACCTATGAGAGCATATTTTATCTTGTTCATAACTATTTTTCTTGTATTAGAATGTTAATGTTACGCCTACGTTTACACCCTTGAATACGGGATATGCGGTGGAAAGAACCTCGGCATCCATAGCGTCGACATTGTCGAAAGAAAGGAGATTCTCGCCCTGGACGAACACTTTTGCCTCAGAGAGCCAGAGGTGCGAGAGCAGGCTGGCGGGCAGTTTGTAATACACCTCGCAGTTGCGCATTTTCAGGAAGTGTACAGATTTGTACCAGATGTCGCTTCTCTGCTGATTATTGTTATTGTCCTGTGTTGTAAGGCGGGGATAAAGTGCATTCTCTCCGGCTACGTCCCAGCAGTTGTTGTAGTAGTCCACCGAGAGGTTGCCGTTGTTAACCATGCCACCCCAGATGGCGTCCGGGAAACGCTTGATATAGTTGCCGGTACCCTGGAACCAGGCATTGAGGCCGAAGCCCTTGTATTCCACACCTATATTGAAGGCATAGTTGAGTTCGGGGATTTCAGTGCTGCCGCCGAGGCTCGTAACGTCGAACTGGTTGATTACCTTGTCGCCGTTGAGGTCGAGGTACTTGATATCACCTGCGCTCACCGACGAGAACTCCTGACGGAAGGAGGCGTTGACATCGGCCTGGTCCTTGAAGAATCCGGCGTTTTTGAGACCCCAGGCCTCGTTTACGCGGTGGCCCACAGGATCGCTGAGGGGATATGTGGGAGTGCCGATATACTTGAGAACTTTGTTGCGGCTCCAGGCCACGCTCGCGCCGGCATTGACACTGAGATCGGCATTGATTTTTTTTGCATACTTGGCACTGAGTTCAAAACCGTAGCTCTCTACCTCGCCGACGTCGCTGTACGACGACTGGATACCTACAACCGCGGAGTTCTCGCTGGAAGCGGAAAGCATGATGTGGCTGCGGCGCTGATAGAAGCCGTCCAGAGAAACGTCAAGCGAATTGGCAACGCGGATATCGGTACCGAGGTTTACGCTCTTGGATGTCTCCTGCGAGAAGTCGGTTGTAGGGAAAGCGCCGAGCGACGCACCCCATGTGGCGCTGTAGTTGTTGCCTATGATCACATAGCCGTGCGACGAATCCCATGTAGGGAGCCACATGCCGTAGGTGGGCATGTAATCGGTGTGCTGTATGGCACCCGAAGCACGCAGCTTGCCGTAGTTAAGGAAACCGTCGGCATTGTTTGCATAAATCCAGCCTAACGACAGTGTCGGGGAGAACGACCACTTGGAAGGATAGGAACGGTTGGATCCGTTGCCGGCGAGAACAAGGTCGCCCATGAAGCGGTTCATGAAATCGTAGTGGAATATTCCCATCACGTTCTGGCGATAGAAAGTGTTGCCGCGGTTGTCGGTGCTTTCGCCCTTGCTGTTATACACAACGGCGGCGTCGAAGTGGTCGGTGCCGAAGAACGAGTGCTTGTAGTTGACGCCGATAGCGCCACGGGCATTCCACCACTGCGAATCATCCCATTTGCTGAAGGTGAGGTCGTTCTGCTTGTCGCCGAAAGTAGTCGTTACCACACTGTTCTTATCGCCGATAGCTCCGCTGTAGCGTTCGTAGCCGTACTGGTGCGACTTATGCGAGTTTTCTACAATTATAGACGAGTTGGCATATCCGGCGCTGATGAACACGCTGAGGCCCTTTACCCAGAAATCGAGGCGCTGGGTGAGCTTGCCGTCGACCCATAACTGGCGCTGATGGGTTTTGCGGAAACCGGATTCCTGAATTTTTGCTGCCGGGTTGGCGTCGCCGAAAGCCTCGTTGCCGCCCCAGATGCCGGCTGAAGTCTTGTAGGGAAATGCACTCGCGGGAGTGCGGTATATTGCATTTACAACCTCATCGGCACTGATATCGGAAGGACGTTTTGTTTCCTGGAACATACCGAACAGGTTCACTGACATTTCTGTGCTGCTGGTGATGTTGAAATCCAAATTGGTGCGTATATTTGCCTTGGACTGACGCAGCTGGGCGTTATAGTCGCCCTGATTTGCGTCCTTGAGGGCGCCGCGGGCATCAACAAAGTCGATATTAGTATAATATTTCACTTTGTCGGTACCGCCATACACGGATACGTATGCGTGATCTTCCTCTCCGGTATTCTTTAAGGTGAGGTCGCGCCAGTTCAGATTGGGATAGAAATACGGGTCGCTGCCGTCCTTGAAAAGGTTGAGTTCCTGATCGGTGTAGGCGGCGGAAAGACCGTCGTTGCGGCGCGCGCGGTTAAGCGAACTTGCATATACATAGCCGTCGACCATGTCGGCGAATTCGGGGTCGAAGTTGAATTTGTGGCTGTAATCCACCTTCACGCGCGTTTTGGCGAGGCTGCCGCGTTTGGTTTTTACAAGGATGGCGCCGTTAACGCCTTCATGGCCCAGAAGCGCCGTTGCTGCGGCGTCCTTAAGCACTGTAACGCTCTCCACTTCCTCCACGCTGAGGCGGTCGATGGGGCGTTCGTATCCGTCGACAAGAATAAGGATGCTCTTGTCGTTGAGGGTATGATAGCCGCGGATATTCATAGACGCGCCTTTATTCTCGTCGGCGGAGAAACCGCCCTGCGAGAGGGCCGTGAGGCCCGGCAGACGTCCGTATAGAGCCTGGGCAAGGTTTGTCGCCGAGGTCTGCTGCAATTCTTCGCCCGTGATTGTGGTTGCGGCGGCAGTGCTGAAGAAATTGCTTATCTCCACGCCATAACCCAGATCGTAGGCATCTGCATTCTTATCGTTGAGTGTAACTTGCGCGCCGGCCGTCAGGGAAGCCGTTGCGGCGGCAAGCACCAACATTTTATTTATATTCATAATTTACAAATCTTACTGATGTTTAATAATCCGGGATTACCAGCCGGGGTTCTGGTTAAGACCATAGCCCTTGTTGATTTCATCGCGCGAGATAGGCGATAGATACCATTTGTCGCTCCACTTGCTCTGCTGGCCGTCAGTATCCCACCACACGCGGATGTTGTTGGTGCAGGGCACTTTCTCGTAGATACATGCGGGCCAGGGTTCGCCGGGCTGCAGGCTTGTGTTGTTGTCGTAGTTCTCGGGAAGCATCTTGTTGCCGGAGGCATCCTTGCGCCACATACGCAGCTGATGTACCTGCTTTTTGAAAATGTCGGAACGTTTGTAGCGCACCAGATCATACCAGCGGTGATCCTCGAAACCGAGTTCTACCGCACGCTCGCGCAAAAGCTGCTCTATAAAGTTGTCCTTGTTGGTGGTGAGGTTCAGCGAAGGGTTCATAACCTCGATTTTACCGAGACCTACACGTGCGCGCACCTTGTTCATTTCGTCGCATGCTTTCTGGAGGCTGCCTGTCTGGGCAAGAGCCTCGGCATAGCACAGATGAATGTCTGCCATACGCAAGTAAGCGTAGTTGGCGGGGTAATATCCGGCATAACCGTTGTCGCGCAGATATTTGAACAGTTTCAGGCGCGTGGACCAGGGGTTATCGGTAACCTGTGCGATACCGAGCTGGTCTATGTTGCCGCCTTCCCACATCTCGATGCTGGAAAGACCGCTGTACTGCTCAACAAGATTGTTGCGCGATACCACCATTGTCTCGTACAGTCGCGGGTCGCGGTTGGCGAAGATATCGATGTTGTCCGGGTTGTTGGTGCCGAATACGTTATCGTATGGGAAGTTACGACCGTCGGCCATACCGAACATTTCCATATACTCAAGAGTAAACAGCGACATACCGAACTCGTCCATGCCCTCTACGTTCCATTCACCGTTCCAGGGATTATTGCCGGCACCGGAGTGCACCTCGATAACTTTCTCGCTGTTGCCGCGGAACCAATAGGCGGCGCGGTAGGCATTGCAGTAATCCTGCTCGGTCGTGCCTGTGGGCTGTACCAGAGCGAAGTAGTTGCCGTTGGCGGCGTTGGCCTTGAAGAAATCCTCGCAGGCACTCAGGGCCTTCTGCCACAGCTCGGGCTTGTAACCGCCGGTCCATACCTGATGAATGTCCTGATTCTCCTCGTTACGGGTGAACTCCAGATAGGGCTTCTCGTTGTTGAACAGAGGCGAAGCCACGAAATTCCACAGTTTTACGCGCAGACCGTAGGCCGAGCCCTTGGTGAGGCGGCCGGAGTTTGTGGCCTGGTCCTGCACATAGAAAGGAAGACCCGGCTCGTCGATAGCCTTCTGGCAGAGCCCGTCGATGAATTCGGCAGTCTCCTCAACCGTCATACGCTTGCCGTCTACAATGTCGGCGGCTTCGTAGGAACGGTCAACCTTGGGCAGACCCCCGAAGTTGCGGAAAGCGTCGAGGTAGCGGGAGGCCATGATCACGTATACCTCACCGCGCAGCTGGCTCTTTTCTGTCTCGCTCAGGTCGGGAACGCGGTCGATGTTCTCAATAAAAATCCAGCCTTCGCGGATAGTGCGCCAGATACCGGCACGGGCGTTGCCGTCGCCGTTGGCAATGAAGGGGAACTTGACGAAACCGCCGTTGTCCTGATCGGTTTCGGTGAGGTCACCGCCGTAGTATTTGCCTAAGTTATGCCAGCCGCAATAGGACTGACAGATGTCTGTAAGAGCTTCGGGCGAGGAGTACCATACCGCACCGGTATATGTGAATGCGTTGTGCATTGCGCCGTACATGTGCCAGAGGAAACGCTTGGCATTGTCGCCCTTGGCGAAAATAGTGTCCATTGTAACATCGACACCGGGCTGCTTCTCCAGAAATCCGTCGCCGACGTTAATCTCGTCGACACACGAGCAGAGCGAGCCTAAACCCATCATGATGCCTGCGGCACCCATGAAAGCGGCTGTTCTTATTTTCAGTTTATGTATAAGATTCATTGTCGGGTATGTTAGAAGTTAAAGTTGATGCCGAAGTTGTAGACACGTGTCATAGGATAGCGTGTGCTGCCGTATCCGGCCTGTGCCTCGGGGTCGTTAGCCTTGAAGCTGGTGAATGTAAGCAGGTTGTAGCCGTTTGCGTATACGCGGATGCTGTTTACCGGCACACCGGGGATACGGAACGAATAACCTATTTCAACGTTCTTCAGACGGATGTAGGAGGCGTCTACCATCCAGGGAGCCGAAAGGGAGCCGTTGTGCTCGCGTGCCGATTTCTCCAGAGAGATGCGGGGCAGTATAGCGTCGGGATTGTCCTCGGTCCACGAGTTATCGTATACCCACTTGTTCAGCATCGACTGGTTGCCGGTACCGAAGGCCGGGGTGTAGAACGAGCTGAGCTGACGGTTTACGTGGGCCGCACCTACCCAGGTCATGGAGAAGTCGAGACCTTTCCAGTTGAGGGTAGCGTTGATGCTGCCGGTGTACTCGGGAATATCGCTGTAGCCAATGGCGTGTACGTCGTTGGCGTCAACTTTGCCGTCGCCGGTAAGATCGACAAACACGCTGTCGCCGGGACGCAGAGTAATCTGCTGATCAGGCATGTCCACGCCGTAGGCAGCCTTGTAGTGTTCCTCGGTTTCGCCGGGTACGTAGAATTCAAAGAAATCGTAGCCGAAAGGCTGTCCCACGGGATGGCCTGTATGGTACATGTGGGGGAATTCTTTCTTCACTTCGGCCATTTCCACAACCTTGTTGCGTGCGAAAGAGAAGCTCGGAGAAATTGTATAGTTAACGTCGCCTACACGGTCGGCCCAGCGGAGGGTGAGTTCGTAGCCGTGGTTTTTTACGCGGCCGAAGTTCACAGAGCTTGGCTTGAGGGCTGTGATGCCGGCAATGGAAGTCTCGTTGGACACAAGGATATTTTTACGGTCCTCAGTGAAGATATCGGCGCTGAAGCTCAGACGGTCGTTGAAGAAGCGCACGTCGATACCGTAGTTCTGCTTTACTGCGGTTTCCCAGGTAACGTCGGGGTTACCGTTGCTGTCCTCGCGTGCACCGGGCATCCATGTATTGTTGTTTATGCCGAAGTTACCGGTGCGGTCATTGGTCCACCACGCGCCGCCGTTGTTGTTGTAGAACTGCCATGTACCAGGCAGATAGAGGAAGCGGCCTATACCCTGGTCATTACCTACCTTACCGATAGAACCGCGCAGCTTGAAGTAAGAAACTACTGGACGTATAGGCTCCCAGAATTTTTCGGAGGAGGCTATCCAGCCGATGGATGCCGAGGGGAAGAAGCCGAAGCGTTTGCCCTTGGCAAAGTTTTCGGAGCCGTTGTAACCCATGTTGATGTCGACCATGTATTTGGTCTGGTAGTCGTAAGTAACACGGCCAACCATACCTACATAGCCGCGGGGAATCGAATTGTAGATACCGCCGGGATAATAGTTCTTGGATTCGTTGTACAGCACCAGTGCGCCCACGTTGTGGTCGCCGAAGCGGCGCGAGTAGTTGAGGCTTGCCTCTGCATACCAGTTGCGGCCGCTCCATTTGGATTCTTCGTAGCCAAGGGGCCATGTGTCGCCCTCGCGTACATATACAATCTTGGGCGAGCCATCTTCTTCGTATTCCCCGTTGGCGATAGTGGCCTTGTAGTGGATACCGTCGCCGGTGGTGCGGGCTTTCTGCTGGGTGTAGTTGGAGTTGTAGGAACCTTTGATACGGAAATCAAGACCCTTGGTAATGAAATCCAGCTTGAGTTTATACTGCAAGTCGAGATTGACAACGTTTTCGCGCTGCACGGTGTAGCCGTGCTGATAGATAAGGCCGAGACCGTCGGAGCCTATAGCACCTACAAGCGCGGGGTCGGAAACAATGCGGCGGCCATCGCTGTCGAGGCCATAGCCCGACATAGGCATACCATTGTTAAGGAGACCTTCAACACCGAACACGCCGGACTGACCGTTGTACTCGCCGTTACCGATGGAGTTGCGTTTGCCGATGCGGCCGCCTATACCTACAGAAATGGAGCTGCGGCTGGAGAGATCCACATCGAGGTTGGCGCGGTAGTTGTAGCGGCGATATTTGAAGTTGGCGTCGTCGCCCTGGTTGAATGTCTTGAAAAGACCGTCCTGGTCGAGCATACCCACGGAAACAAAGTAGCGTGCGCGCTCGGTACCGCCGGATACATTGATATTATACTGCTGCTGCCACGCATGATCGTTCATCAGATAGGTGAACCAGTTTGTGCTGGGATAGACAGTGGGCATATCCATGTCTTTCCAGTGCTGTATGGCTTCCTGCGAATATTTCCAGCCGGAAGGATCCACACCTTCAACCTCCTGCGCATGATTGTATGCGGTGGCGTACTCATAGGAGCTTGCCGGTTCCAGAAACTTGGAAATCTGCTGCAGACCTGCCGATGCCGTAACGGTAACGGTGGGTTTGCCGATTTCGCCGCGGCGGGTGGTTACAAGGATAACGCCGTTGGCACCGCGAACACCAAATACGGCGGTAGCGGAAGCGTCTTTAAGAATAGAAATGTCCTGAACTTCGTTCGGGTCGATCTGGCTGAACTCACGTTCTACACCGTCGACAAGCACTAGAGGCTCGGCGCTGTTGAAAGAACCCACGCCGCGAATGCGGATAACGGGGTCGTCGGCACCCGGAACACCGGTATACTGCACCGACTGCAGGCCGGGGAGCTTGCCGGATAGAGCATTGCCGAGCGATGCCGCCGGCGATTTAAGAAGCTCTTTGCCGCCCAGGTTGGCGACAGAACCGGTAAGGGTTACCTTGCGCTGCTGGCCATAACCGATAACGACCATTTCGTCGAGCTGTTCGTTGCTCTGGTCCATCACAACGTCGAGGTGTGCCGACGTTGCCTTTACTTCCTTAGGCTTATAGCCTACATACGAGAATACCAGGGTCGCCCCCTGGGGAACTCCCGACAAGACATAGTTGCCGTCGACATCTGTTACCGTGCCCTTGGTTTTGTCTTTGGTCTGCACGGAAACACCGATAAGCGGCTCGTTCTGCTCGTCAGTAACACAACCTTGCACTTTAAGATTCTGTGCGAAGGACACTCCCGGCAGCGCCAGCGTAAGAACAAGCGCCAACAGCAGGAGATGTAATCTGCTTACTTTTTCCATTAGCATTAAATTTAATAAATAATGAGTGGTTATCTTTCCGGGTGCAATATTATTGACAAATCTTTACAGAAAAGTGTAAAAAATAACATTAAAGGTTTGAAAACTGCAAACGTCTGTTTTTAGCGCTTTTACAGGTTTAAAAATCGTCAACCGAGGTTGAAAAATCATCTTTTCAACCTCTTCACATCCCGTTTATGGCCCCAATGAAATGGGTACCGGCCAAAACGAAAAACTCGCCAGATCCTCTGATAAGGACTTGGCGAGTTATTGATTCTTAACCTAAACAGAGCACATACCAAAATGTGCTTCCTTTTTCATTGCCGTTCTTCGCAGGACAGCTTTTTTACCTTAGAAACTGTGAGCTTCATCCGGCTGTAGCCGGTATTGTGAAACCATACCAAAAAACTAAACCACTTTTTATTATTCGAGGCACCAGTCTATCGCATTGCCGAAAAGTCTTGTAAACGATTCGTTCGCGAGAAGCTTGGGACTGTGTCCGAACTGAAAATACACATTTTTTGCTTTCATGCTTTCGTTTGTCCAGATAACGGGATGGTCGCCCATCTTTATATCGGATGCGGGGGAATAGCTGTCCTCGTCTACGGACGCAAGCACACGCACATTGGGGCGCGGAGTGCGGTCGTAGGTATACCATTCATCGTCAGGCAGTACAAAATTCCTGTCTATACCCTTCATTACCGGATGTTTGTCATCCTCCACGGCCACAGTGCCGTCGGCGAGGCCGGCGATATAGTTTTTGAACGTTACGCCGCCCATGTAGTCGCTGAACCACTGCCACATGGGGTAGCCGTCGAAGTCGCCAAGGAGTGTGGCATGGTGGAAGCCAATCCAGGCGCCCTTGCCGTTTTCAATATAATCCACAAAAGCGTCCTTGGAATAGTCGGGCCATGTATAAGGCGGGAAATCGAGCTGAATAACGAGGTCGTAGTCCTTGAGGAAACGCTCGCTTATCGGATTGGCACGGCGTATCTCGTTAACAGCAAATCCTTTCTCATTGCCGTATTTGTGCAGCCACTCCATAGCGGCTTTTGTGAACGGGCCGTGCTGTCCGCCTCCCTCGTTGATAACAAGGACATGCTTGCGGTCTTTCTTACCCAGAATATTGTCGGCAACGGTGGAACGCAGAGTGTTTTTGTCGTCGTCCAGAGAATAATCCCAGTACATCGCGCCGCGATAGCCGTGGTTAATCACATACTCGCACTTGATGGCCAGGGAACGGGCATTCTCGAAACCGAGTACAAGATTCCCCTCGGCATCGGTGATATAAGGAACCTTTGCATCATCGTCCCAATGCTCGGTATAGCCTTCGGGAAGCTGTTCCATTTTGCCGTAGTCGGCAAACGAATGGAAAGGCCCCTTGCCGCGGCCATAGAAAGGCATACCTACAACCAACATGGACGGCGGAACGCCGGCAGCCAGGTGAGCGCGCACGCTTGCATCGGTTGTGTGGCCGTTGGTATGTTCGGAGTCATAGAGACCCGAGTGGAGATAAGGAGGATTGCCCATATCATACGACATTGTGTTTACAAAGTCGATATACGGCAGTATTGCATGGAAATCGATGAATTTAGCATTGTCCACAGTAGCGAGTGTCAGCAGCTTGTCGGCACCGATGGCTGCGCGTATGTCGCGCATCATCTTGGTAAAGTTGGCGGTGTCGTCGGGCGACGAAGATATCCCGGCGGCGTTGCTTGTGGGATATTCCCAGTCTATGTCTATGCCGTCCAGGGAATATTCATCCACCACACGCTTGCAATCGCGGGCGAAAGATAGGCGCTTGAGCGAATCGGCAGCCATCTCGCTGAAGCGGCCGCTACCCCACCCGCCGATGGAGAGGAGTACATTGAGGTGCGGCGCATCCTGCCTGAGTGCGGAAATCTGTGCAAGGCGTTCGGGATTGGCTATGCCTACGCCGTCGAATGTTTCGCTCACATGCCCGAAAGCGTAGTTGATATGCGTCATGTACTTCGGATCGGGCATAACGTCCGACCAGGAGGTAACGTAGGCCACCACAATCTTTTCGGCAGGCGCCTCGGCAACAGGCTCCACAGCTTTTTTGCCGGAGCTGCAGGCAACAAGACCCAGAGCAAGGACAGCGGAAGCTATAATATTTAATTTCATTAGTGTGATTTTATGTTGGTTGTACAAAATGTTTCTCTGTTTATATCATTCGGCTGTCTGACGAATCTTGGAACCGACCAAAGCATACAGCAGCATAATTATCTCGCTCACTATTACGAGGCCCCATGTGCCCCTCCAGCCGCCAAGCATATCGGCCAGGGCGCCCTGCAGAAGCGGCAGGATTGCACCGCCGACAACACCTATCATGAAAACGCCGGTTGCAACAGATGTATATTTGCCCAGCTTGGCGACAGCGAGGGTGTAGATGCAGCCCCACATGATGGAATGGAACAGTCCTACGGCGCTCAGCAGCCACGCGTCTTCGAAAATCATTGCGAGTGAAACCAGAATTGCGGCACCTATTGTGGTTACTGTCAGCTGGGTACGCGGAGAAATCTTACTCAGTGAGCTACCCACCAGACGTCCTGCAAGCATTCCGCCCCAGTATAGCGTGGCAAGCAAGGCGGGCGACGCGATGCCCTGCTCGAAGGCATACATGTTTATGTTGGCGCCCACGCATACTTCGGCACCTACATAGAAGAATATAGCTACCACACCAAGTGTGAGATGACTGAACGACCATACGCTCTTTTCGAGTTTCGCACCGCCGTCGTCGCGGGTGTTCTGTATGTCGGGTAGTGCGATCTTGCGCAGACTGATCGCCAAAATAGCAACTACCGCCATCAAACAGAGGAAAGGCATCATCAGGCTGTCAACCGTGATGCTGTCCGTCGCCAGGCCGCCGAACACTATGCCCGTAACGAAATACGGCGCCACGGTTGTGCCTATCGAGTTGGCAGTTCCGCCAATGGCCATTCGCTGCACAGCCTGAGTTCCTTTTACGGTACATGCCGTAAGGTATGGGTTTATAACCACCTGCAGCACCGTCGCCGAACCGCCGGTAACAAACGAACCGAGCAAGAAGAGGATAAACGCCCCGGGAACGGAGTATTCACCGGCGCGGATTACGGCATCGGGGAACGTTACGGCAAAGAACGAGCAGCTGAATGTAAGCGCCAGGCCCACAAACATAACGGCGAGACCGCGGACAAGTGTCGTGCGGTAGCCGGCGTTGTTGACCCAGCGCGCGCCTATGCCGCCAAAGATGGGATAGGCAAGAAACCAAGAGAACGTTATTAATGTTGCGAATGTATTTTTAAGACCTTTCATGCCCGAAAGAAGCATACCCTGCAACGGTGCCTGGAACTGGCTGTTGGCTGTAGTGAGGAAGCCTACCACCAGGAAAAGAAACACCATTGTAAGGAACGGAGCAAGATAGTTGGCGCGTTCGCGCTCTGTGGCTGTCATATCCATTGTCTATCGGATTGTCTTGGGGTTGATTAACGATGCAGCCTCGGCGTCGAAGATAAACTCGACTTCCGGATGTAGCCGCAATACCGATGCAGGCACCTCCGGGGTGATGGGGCACCCGAACATCTCTTTCACTATCCCGGCTTTGTTTTTCCCTTTGGCAACCAGTACGATACGGCGTGCGTTCATCATACCTTTAAGTCCGAGGGTGGCACCTCCGAGACCTTCCTTTATTCCGGTCTCGCGGCCGATACGCTCCTCAAGCTCTATGTTCATTTTTGTGGTCCATGCGTCGAGGCCGAACGGAGAACCGGGCTGGTTGAAACCCAGATGGCCGTTCTCGCCAAGGCCGAGAACAAGCAGATCTATGCCGCCGCGTTTACCTATTTCCTCCACAAATGCGGCACAGCTTTCTGCAAAATCGTCCGATTTTGTGGGAAGCATAAGAAAATGATTGTCATCGAGACCCAGACCGTCTACAATTTCGGTCTTGAGCATGGTGTAGCATGCCCCGAAATACTCTCGTGGCACGCCGATAACCTCGTCAACGCCGAAAAGCGTCAGTTCGCTGATATCAAAACCTTTTTCCTTGTATAGTTGTGCAATGCGGCGGTGCATGTTGCCCGTCGTACGACCCGTTGAAAGACCGATTACGCTGTTTTTCTTCTCTGTTATCTGTTCTACAACGCGCCCTGCGGCAACGTCGTCAAACTGTTTCTCGCTGTCTAAAACTGTAATTTTCATTTGTCCATTGCCACAGCTGCGGCGCCTAAAAGTCCGATATAATCCGGGTTAAGTTTTGTAAGCACCACGCCGTTGGTAACAAAACGCATCGTAGTGGGATTGAGCTTTGTAAGCACTTTCTCGTACATGAAACCATTGGATACTATGCCGCCGCCGAGAACCACCGTATCGGGATCGGAGAAACGCACAAGATTCATTATAAGGTCGGCAAGCGCCTGTGCGGCATTTTCCACGAGCTGGCATGCGAGCTCATCGCCTTTGAGACACAGATTGTAGATGTCGGCCACGGAAACACGCTCGCTTTCGTCCTCGGGAATAGCCAAGGCTGTTGGATGGAGTTTTTTCAGCTCGCGGGCACTGCGGTCGAAGCCTATGCCGGAGACAATCGTCTCCACACAGTTCATTCGTCCGCATCCGCAACGCACACCGTTGCTCACGCCCACTACGCTGTGGCCAATCTCGCCGGCGTTGAAATGCGCCCCGCGAATCTGATGGCCGTTCACTACTATACCGGCTGCAAGCCCGGTACCTACATTGATATATATGAAATTATTGGAAACCTGACCGAAACCCCACACTCTTTCGGCGCGGGTTGCGCTTTTTACGTCGTTGTCGATGTGGCACGGTATACCGAATTTCTCGGTCAGCTGCGCGGCAAGAGGTATGGGCTGTGTTCTGCTGGGGTCGATCTGAAGCCATACGCCCTCGGCAGTATTCACGCGGCCTATCAGACCAACGCCCATGCTCACGGGCTTCTGTCCGTTGTGCCACCCCATAGTAGCGATATAGTCGGCTATCGATTCGTTTATCATATCGACGGCCTTCTGCTGGTTAAAGAATCCGGTATCGTATTTTTTATATCGGAGAATGTTGCCCGAAGCGTCAACCTCGCCGACAAGCAGTTTTGTACCTCCGAAATCCAGGCAAAGATATGTTTCCATGACAAGAAGAAATGAAGTGTTTATAACGGGGAACGCGTCTGCGTTACTTTTTCAAGTGCAATATTAGCACCGATTTTCCGCATAGAGGTTGGGAAAATGTCAAAAAAGGTGGAAATGGCGTCAAATGACAATTCTTAAACCTATTTCCCCGCCTATAGCTTCAGCTTTATGCCAAGAACCTCCAGCAGACCAGTAACCCAGATGCACACAAGGGAGAACAGCGCACAGTTGAGCAAGCCGGGTATGCCGGCACTGAAAAAATCTATATTGATTCCAAAAAGATTGTCGATGCCGTACAGAAGATACGGAACCATATATGCCGTGAGCGTGGCCGTGCCGGCCGGGCGGATTATGCGGAACCAGCCGGAAAGACCGCGGCCGTTAAGCCATGTAAAGATACCGTAGAGGGCGCTTGCGACAGCCATAGAGAAGCATACCCACGGGAGAGTCGCCGCTATCTTGGAAACAATATAGAAATGGTGGGCCGCCGTCCCGGCCAAGGCGAGTGCTGCCGACACTGCCAGGGTGGCAAGCAGTTTTTTATTGCCTGATCCGCGGTAGCGTTCACTCAGCACCGACAGAACAAGACCTCCCATAGTGCAGGCGCAAAGACCACCGTTGCCAACATGGATTGTATGCAGAAATCCGCCCAAGAAATTACCGTCAGGAAAATCGAGTATCGGATGCGAACCGTATGCCGCGTTAAGCGGCGAGGTAAAAATATTTATAAGCACAAACACCCCGAATATGGCAAGCAGCCGCGTCGGATGATCACGTACAATCAGATAGGCCACTGCACATATAAGATATGCCCAGCCGATAAGCCCGAGAATACTGGTGCGGAAACCGAACACATGCCCTTCGCCGTTGCGGAAAGTGAGCATAAGGTATATCATAATAGCCGCGCCGGCAATCTTAAGCCCGGCGAATACGTATCGCAGCCGTTGCGATGCCTCGCGCGGATACTGGTTCCATACACATATAAAACCTGCAAGCATCAGAATCCAGTATGCCCCCATTGGATACGGCGCATCATCCGATATCCATCCCTCCGAGTTACCTAAGAAAGCGCCCGTAACCAGTAGTGCGAATGTGCGCATCAGAATATGCAGAAGGGTGGATGCGTCGCTACAGCCTTTGGCGCTGCGCCGCTCTATGGCATATGGTATCGACATTCCAACGGCAAAAAGGAAACAAGGAAAAACGATGTCGGCCAGGCCCATGAAATCTTCGCCCCATGCGGCATGCTCAAGCCAATGCGGTACACCTTCCAGCTTCCAGAAACTGTTCACAAAAATCATTACGAGCACCGTTAGGCCCCGGAGCATATCTATCGCTCCGTTTCGCCCGGTAAACTTCCTTGCGTTTTCCATAGCATATTATTATAAACCTGCTGCAATATTAGCGACGATTTCTTTAACTGTAGTTTTGGAAACGTCAAAAAAGGTGGAAATACTGCCAATTCCTAAAGTTTGCTCGGGCTGATGCCATACTGTTTCTTGAAACAGGTACTGAAATACTTCGGATCTGAAAAGCCGGTCATGTAGGCCACTTCGCTGATGGTATACCGGCGACTTTCCAGAAGTTCCTTTGCCTTGCTCAGGCGCCGTACGCGTATATACTCGTTTATCGATTCGCCGCTCAGCGCCTTTATTTTGTTGTAGATTGTTGTGCGGCTCATGCCCATGTCGCGGCACAGATCGGCGATGGAATACTCCGAATCACTGATATGCCCGTCTATCTCGGCCATTATCCGTTCCATGAATTCGCGGTCGAGCTCGTTGATAGCCTCCTCCTTTCCGGGCTGCTCCTCACCGGACATTATGCGCGTCTGCATCTGGCGGCGCGAAGCAAGGATATTGCGTATGCGCAGGCGCAGCACCGATATGTCGAACGGCTTCACTATATAGTCGTTGGCGCCCGACTCGAGGCCGAGTATAATACTCTCGCGCTCGCTCAGGGCACTCAGCAGAATTACGGGGATATGACTTGTTTCCACCGATGTCTTGAGCTTCTGACACAGCTCGTAGCCCGACATCCCTTTCAGACGCACGTCCGACACAACGATGTCGGGGTTGATATTGCCTACATCGGCAAGCACTTCCTCGGCGCCGGAATAGCATATAACATTATATGTATCGGAAAGCGACTGCGACAGATAATCGAGTATGTCGCGCTCGTCGTCGACAAGCACGATTGTTTCTTTGGTGCTGTCGGTAGCCGGTACCGGCATGTCGGCGGTTTCCTGACGGTCGGGAATCTGACGTGCCGGCGCCTTTATTTCGCGAGGGAAAACAAGAGTGAACGTCGAGCCCTGGTTTTCGCGGCTGCTTACACTCACTTTCGCCTTGTGCAGCCGGCATAGGCGGTGCACTATCAGCAGGCCCATGCCAGAGCCTATCTCGTCGGTGGATATGGCGTTCTGGCCACGATACTCGTTACGGAACAGACGCCCGCGGTCGTGCATGGGTATGCCTATGCCCGTATCGGCTATTTCCAGTGTCCAGGTCTTTTTATCGCACCGCGCCGACACGGTTACCGAGCCCTGGAAAGTATATTTTATCGCGTTGGACAACAGATTGTCCAGTATATGGCTCAGTTTATTGCAGTCTATCGCCACCGGAGGCATGTCGTCGGGCACCGACACTTCTATACGCAGCCCTTTCTGAAGGGCAGCCACACGCCATTCGGCAACTTTCGATTTCAGAAAATCAAGAATGTTCGTTCTGGTCAGATTCAGACAATCCGAATGCTGGCTCTCACGGCGCAGATCAAGCAGCTTGCCTATCATGCCGAGCAGCTTGTCCACATTGGACATTGCCAGGCGCGCGTTCCTTATTGTGTCCTCAGGCAGATCGGCACGGTTTTCAATCTCGCCCAAAGGCGCCTTGATAAGCGTTACCGGCGCACGCAGATCGTGAACAAGGTTGAGGAACGACTGTATTTTATCGGTGATGCGCTGTTCGCGCTGACGCTTGCGCACATATATTGCCACTAACCACACCAGCACGAGAGCAAGAAGGACATAGCTCAGTTTCGCCCACCAGGTGAGCCAGAACGGCGGCCGCACGGTAACGGGCAGCATGCGCTCTGCCACAACCTCGCCGCCGACGGCATCCACGGCCTGTATCTCCATTATATAATCTCCGTGAGGAATGTTATGGCAGATTATTTCATGTGAATCGGGCACTTTCTGCCACTCGTTGTCGTAACCTTTCAGCCTCCAGCGGTACACATACCGCCGCGTGTTGCCGAGATTCAGTGTGGAGAAACGGACGCTGAAAGTGTTCTGATTGTGGGCCAGGACGAGACGCCCGAGATGCTCGGGGGCTACCGGTAGAGCGCCCTCCCCTACAGTGGCTTTGCTATGGTTTATTTCTATATCGTTGAAAACAATCTTTATCGGGGATGCCTCTTTAAGAATCATTTCGGGGTCTATGGTAATAACGCCGTCCACTGTGCCGATGTGCAGGCGTCCTTCGCTGTCAAGCAAGCGCGAACGCATTATAAACGATTCCGCCTCAAGTTCGAGCAACGGTGTTACGCACATTGCCTTACCGCGGTCGGCACCTATGACATAAAGATTGTTTTCCGTAAAGAACCACAGGTTGTTGTTCCTGTCCAGCGCAAGGCCGTAGATATTGGCAAGTTCGCTGTCATCGCCAAGAGCGAAAACCTCGGCTGTGCCGTCGGCAATATTCTGGCGTATAAGCCCCTGCCCGTCGGTGGCGAACCACATTTCGTTGCGCTGCGGATCATAGACCACATCGCGTGTATAATTGTATATCTCTATGTCGCCTATTTTGCGCACCCATTCAAACTTTCCGTCCGGCCCGAATACGGCCACGCCGCCGCAGCCGCTGATAAAAAGTTTTCCATCCGGCCCGACGGACATGTCACAGATACACTCCGACGGATAGTAATAATACGTATCGGCCGCCATGTTGTAACGCGTTAGTTCGCCGCGTATGCCGCCGAACCAGAGATTATCGCCGTCGGCATAAATCTCGTATATATAATCCGTGCCTACGCCTTTATCGCCCTCTCGGGAAGGCATCCGGCGCACGGCACCGCTCCGTTTGTCTATAGTCCACAGCCCCGAACCATAGCCGCCTGCGTATATGGTTCCGTCCGGAGCCTGCGCTATAGAAAGAATATTGCACTCCGGACCGTTGCGGCCGTCAAGAAAATGCTGCCAGCGACCATCCTTGCGACAGACACTCAGGCCCAGATCTGTGCCGTACCACATATCTCCGTCGGCATCGCGGAAGATAGCGTTCACACAGTCGGCAATAAGCGAGTTGCTGTTGTGGCTGTCGTGGCGGATAAGCGTCGGATGCTCGGTTGTTTCGTCGATATAGTCGACACCCTGGCTCGAATTGCTCACCCACATGCCTCCCTTGCTGTCGAAACAGACACCCGAAACAGTGTTGGCCGAAAGCGAACCGGCTTTCGAATCGTAGGAATAATGGTGCAGAATATCTTCAGTACGGGCATCTATCTCGTAGACGCCCGCGCCATCGACAGCCGCAAAAATCGAACCGCCGCGCACATCTATGTCGGTAACAGGCATTTTAGGTACCGCACATTGTATTTTACGCGCCTTGTAAGGTTCTTTCTCATCTACAACATATATAGAGTTGGCAAACGAACCCACAAACACCTTCCCGGCCGCACATGCCATCTTGTCCATGCTAATACCTGCAGTATTCTCCACAGGCACAACTTCGCGGACAGTGCCGTCGGCATTTTCGCATATATGATACAGTCCGGCCGTAGTGGAGGCATAAAGTGTATTCCCCGGCGCGGCAATAACCGAATTCACAACGCTGCCGGGAAGAGCGAAACGGCGCAACACAGTATCCTTTTTCTGATAAACACCGTCCGAGGTGCTAAGAAGAATATCGTTCTGTCGGAACAGCGCATTTTCAAGCCTCATATCCTCGCCTATTGCCGAAACATCGGCGAGCTCCTCAAACCGGTCATATACAGGGTTATATCCGAACAGCTGTCCTGAATTGAACGACACCCACAGATATCCGTCGCCCATACGGCCCGTAAGAGTGGCAAAATCGTTATGCGGCTTCGCGCCTTTGCGGAACTGATAGGCGCGGAACTCGCCGCCGTCGTAACGCACAAGGCCGCGAGTGGTATACACCCACACAAACCCCGCCGTATCCGTATCTATGGAAAAGGCCTGCCGGTTCAGCAGACCGTCGCGCTCACTGAAATGCCGCGCCTTGCACGGCACCGCCGCCAACGCGCACAAAACCATACATATAATAACAGGTATCAGACCAAGTAATTTTTTCATCTAACAGCAAAAGGAAGAAAGGTGATTGAACGATAATAGAGAGATGGCTTTTTCGTCCCACAAAATTAAAACAATCCCCCCTATTCTCCAAATTTCACTGCCTATGAGAGTTTCGGTAAGAGCGGTTTCAAAGTGGAATGCGGAGGGCAGAGAATCTTGCCAAATTGCATTTTGCAACACCCTGCACAGTCTTGCTTGTTTTTCTCAGGAGGTATATTCATGGCTGCATATCAGACTTTTTACTTCCTCTGTAAACAAGCGCCGAAGGTTCTGCGTCATCATCTTTTCTTTTTGCTTCCGGCGACGCCATTTGGCCGGGCGGAGATTTTAAGGTAATTTTGCAAACCGGATTAAGAAAGATATGTTTCATGTGGATTCTGTTTGCACTTGCCTCAGCCCTCGGGCTCGGATTCTATGACGTTATGAAAAAACTGTCGGTGAGAAACAACGATGTGCTCACCGTTCTGCTGCTCAATACCCTTTTCGGAGCGCTGCTTATGTCGCCGGTGGTGATTGGCCACTTATATAATGGTGAAATCGGTCTGGGAGAAACGCCTCACGGCCACGCGCTTATCATTGTCAAAGCGATAATCGTGTTAGGATCGTGGCTATTAGGATATTTCGCGATAAAACATCTGCCGCTAACAATCCAGGGTCCGGTAAATGCCTCGCGCCCGGTGATGGTGCTTGTGGGTGCTGTGCTTATATTCGGCGAACGGCTCAACTGGATTCAATGGACCGGTATTATTCTCGGCTTTATATCGCTTTTCCTTATTTCGCGTATAGGAGCGCGCGAAGGGTTCTCCTTTCAACATTCGCGTTGGCTGCTTATGGCGCTTGGCGCGGCTGTGCTTGGCGCTGTGAGCGCGCTCTACGACAAATATCTGCTTCGGCAGTTCGAACCACTCGACGTTCAGGCATGGTATTCGCTATATCAGTGCGTGATAATGGGTGTTGTGCTCACCGTTATACGTTCAGCAGCAAAAAATTCGGGCGCGACAGCAACGTTTCAATGGCGCTGGACCATTCTGTTTATCTCGGTCTTTCTCACTGCTGCCGATCTGGCTTATTTCTACGCGCTTTCTATGGATGGCTCGCAGATAGCGGTGGTCTCGATGATAAGGCGCGGAAGCGTGATAGTCCCGTTCCTCTACGGCGTGTTTGTGCTCGGCGAAAAGAATGTGCGGGCAAAGGTGGTGGATCTGTCGATACTTCTTGTGTCGTTAGGTCTGCTTGTTCTCGGCTCGGCACAATAACAAAGTGGCGCTCAATCTATGTTGGCGCCACTCTGCTTTATTTATTCAAAGATGATTATTCTCTTGCAAGAATTAGGGCCGATGTGGGAGCTACGGCGATTTTACCTCCACGGGTGGTGCCCATGCCGTCGGCCTTGATTTTACCGTCCTCGGCTACTATGGTCCAGTTCCCTTTGGGAATACGGGCCTCATAGGTTTCTCCGGAGCCATTGAATATCAGCTTTATTTCTTTCCATTTGTCGCCGTTGGCATTGTTGCGGATGGTGTACGATACCACGTTGGGAACGTTCACCTTGTCGAACACGATATTCTTTGCAATATCCTCGGCAGTGGTCATGCGAAAAGCAGGATGTGCCTTGCGCAGTGCGATGAGTTCGCGGTAGTAGTCGAACTGATCGTGATTCTTGTTCTTGAGCGTCCAGTCGATTGCGTTGACGGAATCGGGCGACTTATAGGAATTGTGAACGCCTTTCTTGTCGCGGAACACTTCCTCGCCCGCGAACATGAACGGTGTGCCCTGCGATGTGAATACGATTGTCTGTGCCAGACGGGCAGCGCGCTGACGCTCGGCCTCGGTGCTGCCGGGCATGGATTTGGCAAGCTTGTCGGTGAGGGTAAGATCGTCGTGGCACGATACATAATTGATAATCTCGGTGGGTGCGCCGGCGTATGCGAACTTGGAATTATTGCCCTTGGTGTAATCTACCTGCGGGTGAGCTGTAGAAGCTACGATACCAATCTTTACGGTCTCCTCGTTACCGGGCTTGCCGGTAGCGAAACCACGGTCGGCGGCATTGGAATAATGGCCTTTGACGGCGTCGCGGATATCATCAGAGAACACGGCGATGCCTTCCATCTTGTCCACATTCTCCTTTAGGGCACGTTTTTCAACGGGCAGAGGGGAGTCGCCGGCAGTCCAGCCTTCACCATAGATGATAATGTCGGGGTTGATTGCCTTAAGCTCTTTAGCCACGCGGTTCATTGTCTCGGTGTCATGTATAGCCATGAGATCGAAGCGGAAACCGTCGATATGATATTCCTTGGCCCAGTATTTAACCGAATTTACAATGAAATCGCTCATCATCCGACGCTCGGAGGCAGTCTCATTACCGCATCCCGAAGCATCGCTGTACGATCCGTCGGGACGATGGCGGTAGAAGTAACCGGGTGCCGTGAGGGAGAAATTGCTCTTGTCGTTATCGGCAGTATGGTTGTACACAACGTCCATAATCACGCCTATGCCGGCGTCGTGGAGCGCTTTCACCATCTCCTTCATTTCCTTAACGCGTGTTTCGGGTACCGACGGGTCGGTAGAATAGGAACCTTCGGGAGTGTTATAATTATACGGGTCGTATCCCCAATTGTACTGGTTAGACGGCAACTGGCTTTCATCTACCGAGTTATAGTCGTAGGAAGGAAGAATATGCACATGCGTAACGCCAAGTTCCTTCAGGTGGTCGATACCTGTGGCGTCGCCCTCGGAACTTTTTGTGGCAGGCTCGGTAAGGGCGAGGAACTTGCCCTTGTGAACGATTCCAGACGACGGATGCATGCTGAAATCGCGATGGTGCATTTCGTAAATCACCGCGTCGGTGATGTTGGGGGTATGCGGACCTTTGTCTGTGCTCCATCCCTCGGGGTTAGTCTTGGCGAAATCGATAATAGCGGCACGGTGGCCGTTGGTACCGGCGGCCTTGGCCCAGATACCGGGCGTCTCGTCGAGCTGCTTGCCGTCAACGGTAACCACGAAGGTGTAGAACTTGCCGTAGAGCTGCTGCGGCACACTCACGCGCCATGTACCCTGCTCGGAGCGTTTCATCTGAAGCGTTTCTACCGGCGGCGTATTGCGGTCGGTGTCGTAGATGCGCACTTCGGCTGCGTCGGCCTTGGGCGACCACAGAGTAAAATGTGTGCCGGCGGCGTCGACCTTCAGTTCGAGGTCATCGCCGCTGTATGCGGGCCAGGACAGATACTGTTCATCCATTGCTGGCTGGGCAAAAGAAGATGCTGCCAGCAGCAGAACTGCGGGCACAATAAAAGTTTTGAGAGTCATTGGTGTAAGTATGGTTAATCACAAATCAATATTAAACTTAGGTGTATGCGCACTTTGGCGCATGTTCCACTGCCGGGCAGGAAAATGCTCAGCGAATAGCCACTTTCTGCGAATGTTTGCCGGCACGCACTACATAGATTCCGGCAGACAGCTCAATTTCCGCATTGCAACCTGGTTCTACGGTAACGTGGCGTACTACCGTGCCTGTTATTGCAAACACTGCAACGTCCACGCTTTCGTCTGTAGGATTGTCTACTGTAACAGTGCCACCCTGTACCTTAACCGAAACGGTGCTTTCCACGCGCATGGGTTCTGCCGGGACAGATCCGCCAAACGCCACGCCTGCGCCGACGGCCAGACCCAGTGCCAGAGAGAGAATGTATGCGGATATTTTTTTCACGGCTGGTGTGTTTTATGTTTTTCTTTTACAAAGATAACAAATATTTTCCGTATATGCAAATATTTTGGCAGATTATTTCACCGGTATACACGGCTCTTTCATTTAAAAATGCCTTGTTTTCCCGAAAAGCCTGTTATTTTATG
>CABPYL010000012.1 GCA_902461565.1 uncultured Porphyromonadaceae bacterium | reverse complement strand
GATGCGCGGAGTCCGAGACCGCGATTTCTTCATATTCCGACTTGTCAAACTATACACCTAAATTTTTAACATTCCATTCGCCCGGATTTAACAAATGCACCGTAATTTCGGCTTGGGCCCGTAATTTCGGCTTGGGCCGCTTATACCGGTCCTCAATCCGATAGGATTAGATACGAAAAAAAACCTCGGAACTATCTGATAGTCCGAGGTTTGTCTCGAATTTTCCGATTTAGTTCGGAAGTACATAGTGGAGCTGGAGGGATTTGAACCCTCGTCCAAACGCGGAACTAATGAGCTTTCTACGTGCGTAGTCTCAAGTTGATTTTCGAGCTGTGGCAGGCCTGAAACCACCAACCACGGCCTTATCTCCTAAGTTTTCAGAAACTCTCCGGAGCAAAGAGTCTCCTATTTCCGATTTATTAGCACCGCCTTGTCAACGCGCCTCGGAAAAAGGGCCGTCGGGCGATGTCTTGTCGCTGCAACTGTTGCGGCGATTAAGCGTGATCTACTGTACTTCGATCAGGCAGCAAGAGCGTAGTTATTTTCGCCATTTAAACTGTCTGAGACCTGATATTATAGAGCGTATGTCTCAAAGCTCTGCACGCTTACCCACCACTTCTACACGCTGTCAAAACCGGTCAGCCCCGTATTGTTAGCGCTTCCTGTGGGAAGTATCTGCAAAAATAACAAATTCATATTTAATCTGCTTAAATTTTGCATTTGTTTAACATTTATTTTGCTATGATTTCACATTTTTTTGCGAGTATTTTATTTAACTTTGCGCTGATAAGCCAGATGAAATAGTTTTACTATGTTTGCTTCCTCGAATATACTGAATTTCCTGATGGGGCTGGTGCTCCTGATACTTATTCTTTTGGTATAAGGTTACACGTATGCTGAGAAAAATAAGGATTATAGTTGCCGTCATTTCCCTGTTGGCCATGACGGCTATGTTTGTTGACTTCACCGGGACTGCTGCGGGATGGCTCTCTTTTCTGCCAAAGGTACAGTTCGTACCTGCCCTGTTGGCGGTGAATTTTGTGGCGATAGCCGCGGTGCTTGTGCTTACACTGTTTTTCGGGCGCCTATATTGCAGCATTATATGTCCGTTGGGCATTTTTCAGGATTGCGCTACGCGTATCCGTGCGTGGCTTACACCTAAAAAGAAACGTCGCCGCGGCATGTTTGCTTTCGCTGCCGCTAATACCGGCGTGCGCGTGGGTGTGCTGTGCGTGTTTGCCGCGGCTGCGGTGCTTGGGCTGACGGGCGCGCTGGCGATGTCATACGCCGGATTGCTGGAGCCCTACAGTATTTTCGGACGTTTTGCCGGTCAGTTCCTTGTTCCGGCATGGAGGACGGCTGCTGATGCCGTGGCCGAATCGGCGGCAGATCATGGTAATTTTATGTTTGACCGCGCGGTTGCGCCGTCGGCTTTTTCGTGGGTGCTTGCTGCTGTCGCCGCTATCCAGATAGTGATTGTATTGGCATTGGCCGTATGGCGAGGCCGCTGGTATTGCAATACAATCTGTCCGGTAGGAACGGCACTTGGCGCAGTATCGCCTTTCTCGCTATTCAAGGTTACCATCGATATGGACAAATGCGTGTCGTGCGGCCTGTGCGGAAGGTTCTGCAAAAGTGCCTGTATAGATACCAAGAATCACCGGATAGATTATAGCCGCTGTGTGGCGTGCATGGACTGTATGGACCACTGCAGCACCAGTGCACTCGGCTTCCGTTTTGCCCCCGGACGCCTGAAAGCAGTGGAATCTGTAAAGAAGGCGGCGAAGTCGCCTGCGACAGATGCTGGTCGTCGTTCGTTCCTTATTGCCGCGGGCATTGCTGGGGGAGCGCTTGCCATGAAGGGTGCCGACAAGGTTACCGATGGCGGTCTGGCTCCGGTAAAGACTAAGCAGCGCCATTCCGACGCACCGTCGCCCGTTCCTGCAGGTGCGATAAGCATGAAACACTTCAGCGAACACTGCACGGCATGTCAGCTGTGCGTTAGCGAATGTCCTAACGGCGTGCTCAAGCCGTCGCTGTCGCTTTCGGGCTTCATGCAGCCGCAGCTTGTTTTCGGTTCCGATTTCTGCCGTCCCGAGTGTGTGCGTTGCTCCGAGGTCTGTCCCACCGGAGCTATCCGGCCAATAGATATCGCCGAGAAATCGGCCATCAAAATAGGTACAGCGGTTGTTGATACGGGCCTGTGTATCTCCGCGGCCTACGGCCAGCACTGCGGGAACTGCGCGCGTAACTGTCCCGCCGGTGCCATAATGATGGTGAAAGGGGAGCACGGGATGCGTCCTGCCGTCAATGCCGAACTGTGCATCGGCTGCGGAAAATGCGAATATGTATGCCCAGTGGGCAGTGCGGGCCAGTTCAGCAGCGATGTGGCAGCAATCCATGTTGTAGGCAATGAAGTTCACATGCATATCTAACGAGTTATGACCAAGAATAAAACCGATATATCGCGCCGCCGTTTTCTGCGTAACCTGGGCCTGTTTACAGGAGCCACCGCTGTGAGCGGTATGGCAACAATGTGCAAGAAGGCAGTAGACAATGCCGCAGCAGCTCCCGAAGGGGAGGGCGGCATGACAATGCGCGTAAACCATAATACGGGCGACACCGTCAGTATCCTCGGCTATGGCTGCATGCGTCTCCCGACCGTGGGTATGGCCAACGGCACCGAGGACGATACCCTCGACCAGGAGGCGATAAACGCCTCTGTGGACGCTGCTATGGCAGGAGGGGTGAACTATTACGACACATCGCCGGCATACTGCAAAGGCAATTCCGAGGCTGCGATGGGTGTGGCTCTGAGCCGATATCCCCGCGAATCGTACTACCTCGCTACCAAGGCTTCCAATTTTGCGCCACAGACATGGCCTTTTGAGAAGTCGAAGGAGATGTTCGAAAATTCCCTGCGATATCTGCAGACCGACTATATTGATTACTACCTCCTCCATGCCATCGGCATGGGCGGTATGGATGCTGTAGCCCAGCGCTACCTTGACAACGGTTTCCTGCCGTGGCTTGTAGAGCAGAAAGAGGCCGGACGTATCCGAAATCTCGGTTTCTCGTTCCACGGTGACCGCAATACTTTCGACGAACTGATGGCGATGATGGATCGCGGCGAAATTCATTGGGATTTCGTGCAGATACAGCTCAACTATATGGACTGGAAGCATGTGGACGAATCCACGGGACGCAACACCAATGCTGAATATCTATACAGCGAACTTGCAAAGCGCGATATTCCAGTGGTGATTATGGAGCCGCTGCTTGGCGGGCGCCTTGCCAATGTGCCAAAGCCTGTCGCCGACAAGATGCTGGAGCGCCGTCCCGACAACAGTACCGCTTCGTGGGCTTTCCGCTTCGCGGGCACACCCGAAAAAGTGCTTACGGTGCTCAGCGGTATGACCTATATGGAGCATCTGCGCGACAATCTTGCGACTTATTCGCCTCTTGTGCCACTTACCGACGACGATAACGCCTTTCTGGAACGCTGTGCTCTTGAAATTCTTCAGAACAACCTCGTTCCATGTACCGACTGCAAATATTGTATGCCGTGTCCCTATGGAATCAATATTCCGGGCGTATTCAAGCATTACAATACCTGCATCAACGAGGGCAATGTACCTCGCGACAGCTCCGATCCCGACTATGCCCGTGCCCGCCGCGCATTCCTCTATGGTTACGACAGGAGTGTTCCCCGTCTGCGCCAGGCGGCACGCTGTATAAGCTGCGGCTCGTGCCTCTCGCATTGTCCGCAGAGTATCGACATTCCCGGACAGCTCCACGAAATCGACCGCTACGTTGAATCCCTAAAGCAGAATACTCTGTGAGAGTGTAGAGCGGAGAGCGAAAAGTGGAGAGGTGCCTTTAGCGGCATTCGGAACTGAGGCGTGTGGAGGCGTTGATTTCGCGGAGAGCCCGGACGCTGATATAGTGCCGGCCGCTGCCGCGGGTTATGGGAAATACGAGTTTTTTTAGTTCGTCGGCTTCCTCGTTGATAGTGCTTCGGGGATGCCCGGGCGTAGCAGAGACGCCGGCAGGGATGTCGTGCAGTCCTACTTTCACGGCGTGCGAGCAGGGAGGATAGCCCAATACTGCCCACATGCGCATTACGTCCGGTTTTTCTCCGGGCAACAGTCCCTCCACAACAATGGAGGCTGTAGACGAGTGCCGGGGAACAAAATCCTGGTCGATAATCCATTCCGCATCCGTTTCGAGGGCGTCGGAACCGGTCAGCGAGTGATAGAACGAGCGGCTAACACCATCTACAAACGATGCCGGCGAAAGACTGCCTGTTTCTATCTGCGCTTTCAGTATCTCACGTACGTTATTGTGCCGGATGTAGCCCATGCCATTGTCGGGGGTGCCGCTGTAAGCGTAGTTTGTGCGAATGAGCACGCCGTCGCGTGCCTCGTCGAGGTTAAAGCGTACAATGTTGTAGTCGTCGGTCTCGAAATATGCGCCATTGCCCTCGGCGTCGAGAACGCCGAAACATGTGCGTACGCCCATCGGTTTCGGAAGCGCAAGAAGCATGTTTTCGAAATCGTTGACGGTGCGGCAGGTTTCCAATGCCTGTGCCATCACATAGCCTTCGCGGTCTATCCAGTCGGGTTTATTCTCCGGCAGATTGTATGCTACGGTGTTGATAATTGCGAATCCTTCGTCGTTCATACCCATCCAAGCTTCGTCCAAAACCAACGAATCGCCTCCGTTGAACAGGCCGACGTAGCCGATCCGTCCCTCCTTTTCAACGCGGTATAGAAAATTGTTTTTGGCGGAAGTGTCGCGGTGTTTCCAAATCATCGGGCGGCCTGAGGCCGTGCGGGAACCGGACACAATCATCGACGAACAAGCCGCAGAAGGCATTATCCCAAACGTGAGCGCTGCAACAACAGCAAAGATTTTATATATCATAATATGGGTTCTTTGGCAGCAAAGATAGATATAAACAGCAAATAAAGTAGTATTTGCTCAACGAAAAACGTTGCGGTTTGCGATATAATAATTAATTTTGTGGCATGAGGCTCCTCTTTACAATGGCATTGTTTCTTGTTTTCTCCGTGGCTATGAGTTTCGGGGCGTTGGACAGTACACTCGATTCGCTCGACCGCGAGCTGAACGAGGTGATTCGTCAGCGTGAGATATATCTTGCCGAAAAAGAAGCGACACTGCTGGATCTGTACTGCCGATTAGGATCAGCGAATGACGCCGAATCGCGCTTCAATGTGATGAACGACCTGTACAACGAGTATCTGTCTTTCAATACCGATTCCGCCCACAGTATCTGCATGCGACAGCTGGCCCTTGCCGAGAAAACGGGCAACAGGAATATGATTGTGCATGCGCAGCTTAACTCGGCCAATATATTCTGTGCGGTGGGTATGTACACGGAAGCCTCCAGAATTATCGAGCCGATGCAAGGCAGCGATGTACCGGAGTATCTGCTGCCGCATTATTTCCACGTAAAACGCACTTTGTGCGGGCGTATTGCCGACTATGCGGCTTTTGCGCCTGAGCGGGCCTATTATCAAGCACTCACCAATAACTACCGCGATTCTCTGATGGCAGTGAATTTTTCCGGCTCGTTGCCTTATATAATCTCGATGGCAGACAAGATGAACCATACCGGCGACCCCGGCGGGGCAGTGGAGGTGCTTAAAGCGTATATCGATTCTGTGGCTCTGGGAGAGCATGACATGGCTATGTTTGCGTGGACCCTTGCGGACTCTTATAATCTTCTCGGCGACAAAAAGCACCGGAAGGAGCAGTTGCTGCGTTCGAGTATCTCGGACCTTAAATCGTGCGTCCGGGAATATGCTTCGGTGGGCGATCTGGCGATGATGATATATGAAGAGGGCGATTTAGACCGGGCCTACAAGCTGATGACTATGGCTCTGGACGACGCGGTGGCGTGCAACGCGCGGCAGAGAATTATAGAGATTAACAATTTCTATCCCAAGCTGAACGCCCGGTATGTTGAGACTGTTCAGACCCAGAAACGGACGCTCATGATGGCAGTGGGGGCAATTACGGTTATGTTTGTGGTGCTTATAGTTCTGCTTATAAACACGCGGCGTCAGATGCAGAAGATATCACGCGCCCGCAAGGAAACGGAGGACGCCTACCAGAAACTTAACGAGCTGGCCAAACGTCTGAAGACGTCCAACGATGAGTTGTCTGACGCCAACAGTGCTATCGCCGAGATCTCGGAGATGAAGGAACTGTATATCGGCCGCTACATGGACCAGTGCCTTGAATATATCGACAAGCTCGACACCTACCGCAAGACTGTAGGGAAGTACCTTAACGCCGGCAAAATCGACGAACTTAAAAAGACCGTTAAATCGTCGGCAATGGTCGATGACGAACTTAAGACGTTCTACGAGCAGTTCGACAAATCCTTCCTGAGTCTGTTCCCCACTTTTGTGGAAGATTTCAACAGACTGCTGCAACCGCAGGAGGCTATACTTCCGAAAAAAGAAGGCTGCCTTAACGCGGAACTACGCATTTTCGCGCTGATACGTCTGGGGATAACCGACAGCGACCGTATTGCCAAATTCCTGCGCTATTCGCTCACTACCATATACAACTATCGCACGCGCGTGCGCAACAAAGCTCTCGGCGACCGCAATCTTCTGGAGCAGGAAGTAGCCCAGATAGGTCGCCGCAAAGGTAGCAATAAAGCAGGAAGTTCGCCAGATACACTATAATTACGCTATATTTTTACGCGTGTCGAAACAACTCAATACACTCATTATCAATAATTAATTTCTTTAAATTTACTACATTTTGAACTTTGGCCGTTGACTATAGGCATCTTTAGTCCTAATTTTGCATTGAAAACCTTAAAACCTGAAATCTAATTATTCCATTTCTCATATGTTAAAACGTAAAGACAAGTTTCAGTACTTGCTGCTGTTGCTCACTCTGCTTACCGGAGCGCATTATGCGCAGGCGCAGACGTTGAACGTTACCGGCAGCGTTACCGATGAAGGCGGCGAGCCACTAATCGGGGTGAGTGTTACAGTTCCCGGTACAAAAACCGGCGCCACCACAGACATCGACGGCAATTACACCATACAGGTCGATGCCAAGGGAAAATTACAATTTTCGTACGTCGGTTATGTAACAGCCCAGGAGGCTGTGCGAGGCCGTACCAGCATCAATGTCGTGCTTAAGGAAAATTCCGAAGTGCTCAACGAAGTAGTAGTAATCGGCTACGGTACGATGGACAAGAAAGAGCTAACCTCGGCCATTTCGCACGTGGGAGAGAAAGACTTCCTTACAGTGAGCACGCTCGACCCCTCGATGATGATTCAGGGCAAAGTGCCAGGCGTCTCCATCACCAATACAGGCGCCGGCGACCCGAACAATCAGGCGAGCATCCAGATCCGCGGCGTATCGTCGCGCTCGGCCGGTCTTGGTCCTCTGATTGTAATAGACGGCGTGCCCGGCGGAAATCTGACCAATATAAATCCGAACGATATAGCGTCGTTCGACATTCTGAAGGATGGCGCCGCGTCGGCTATCTATGGTACCCGGGGCAGTAACGGTGTAATCCTTGTAACGACGAAGAAGGGCAGCAAGGATGGAGCCACCCATACATCCTACTCGGCCACGCTTTCGTGGGACAAGATCAAGCGCGAGCTTAAAATGATGGACGCTCAGGACTACCGCGATGTGCGTCTTGGCTGGGGCGACCGCGGAGTGAACCTCGGGGGCAACCTTGACTGGCTCGATGCGGTGTCGCGTACAGGTTTCACCATGCAGCACACGCTCACTGTTAGCGGAGGCAACGATCGGAGCAACTACCGCGTGAGTGCCGACTACCGCGATGCTAACGGTGTGGATCTGCGGTCCTCCCGAGAGGAATACGGCGCACGCGCTTCGGTGATGCATACCACCAAGGGCGGACTGTTCACAATCAGTATGAACGTTGCTCCGCGTATCATTTACCGCGACAATGCTGACTGGGGCGTATTCAAGGATGCGCTGGAAGCCAACCCGACCACGCCTCTGATGGATCCGGAGAACCCGAGCCAATACTATAATTTCTTCGGACAGATAGCAGGCAGCAACCCAGTGGAACGCCAGAAGCTGGAAAAGGATCATGCCGACACCAAACTTCTTGACTGGGACGGGACCCTAAAGCTGAATTTGCTGCCACTTCTTAGCAAGGACGGTGTAAGCGACCACAATCTGTCCACCCAGATCATGTTTGCAGACCATCAGTACGATAACAACAATTCCTGGTTCCGTCCGTCGACGAGCACCCAGTGTATCAACAACGGCCATGAAGGTGAGGCAAGCCGGAGCTACTCGAAGGAGCGACAGTATATCCTTGAGTGGCTGACCAACTACAGCGTTCGCCTCGCCGAGGCGCACAACATCAAGGCAATGGCCGGTTATTCGTACCAATATTCGCAGTATTCGGGCTTTTCTGCCGAAAATAAAGACTTCCCCAACAACGGTCTCGGGGCCGACAACCTCGGCTCTGGAGAATGGGCACAGGAAGAGGGCGAAGTGATGATGAGCAGCTACAAGAACGATGCCAAACTGATTTCGTTCTTCGGCCGCGTAAGCTACGACTACAAAGGCAAATATCTTTTCACCGCATCGCTGCGCCACGAAGGTTCTTCCAAGTTCGGCAAGAACCACAAATGGGGCGATTTCCCCGCAGTATCCGCCGGCTGGCGAATTTCGGAAGAATCGTTCCTGAAGGGTGTGGAATGGCTCAACGACCTCAAAATCCGCGCCGACTACGGTGTAACTGGTAACCAGGACTTCGGCAGCTATCTGTCCATCAACACTATGGGCGGTTTCGGCTACTACTATTACAACGGCAAATATTTCCAGGTATGGGGACCGGGCAAAAACGTAAACCCCGACCTTAAATGGGAGAAAGGCAAGAACTGGAACATCGGTCTTGATTTCTCGGTTCTCAACAACCGTATCTATGGCTCGCTAAACTACTTCAACCGCCGTCAGCAGGATCTGTTAGGCAATTACAAGGTTCCGGTTCCGCCGAACATCCACGACGAGACCTTTGTGAACGTGGGAACAATGAAAAACACCGGCTTTGAGTTCGACCTCAGCTTCAATGCCGTACAGACCAAGGATTTCGACTATAACTTCAACATCATCGGAACCGTGATGAGCAACAAGTTTGTGGACTTCAGCAATTCGGAATATGTAGGCCAGGACTATTACAATATCTGCGGCACGCAGGATCCGTACCCGTACTACAACCTTCAGCGTATAGAGAAAGGCAAATCGCTGGGCAACTTCTACATGTGGAAATATGCCGGTATCACCAATGAAGGCGAATGGCTGGTATATGATCGCGAGGGTGACATAATCCGTGCCTCGCAGGCTACTGACGAGGACCGTCAGATTGTCGGCAACGGCATGCCTAAGTTCACAATGTCAACGAGCCACAATTTCCGTTACCGCAATTTTGACCTGGCTCTGTTTTTCCGTGGCGCATTCGGCTTCGATATCTTCAATATTCATGATTTCTACTACGGCACCCGCAACTTTACGGGCAACGTGCTCCGCAAAGCCTACGGCAAGAATTTTGACATATCGCCCAACACCACGACGGTCGTTACCGACTATTTTCTGGAGCACGGCGATTATTTCAAGCTTGACATGATAACGCTCGGCTATACGCTGAACGTACCGTCGTGGAGATTCCTCAATAAGATAAGAGTCTTCGGCACGGTTAAGAATGTATTCACCATCACTAAGTTCAGTGGTGTCGATCCGTCCACCTATCAGGTCAACGGCCTCCAACCCGGCGCACAGGGATCAAGAACATACTATCCCTCGACACGCCAGTTCATAGCCGGTCTGCAGATCGATTTCTAATCATTAAAAACACGGAAAGATGAAATATATAAATAAAATAGCGGCTGTAGCATTGTCAGTGCTGACGCTTGGCAGCTGCACCGACCTGAACGAGACTCTCTACGACCAGGTCGGTTCGGAAAACTACTACAACACCAAGATGGATGTGATCCGCGCCACATTCCGACCATTCGAGCATGCGTACTGGAGCATACAGAGCCGTCATGTGCTTAACGAGCTTACCGCGGACCAGCTCATAACCCCGACGCGCGACGGATGGTGGTACGACGGCGGCAAATGGGAACGTCTTCACTACCATACATGGACAGTTGACGACCTCGGGGAGGCCCAGACAGAATGGAACGGTTGTTTTCAGGGCATAATGCAGTGTAATCTTGTGATAGAAGACCTGAGCCGCTTCACTCCCGAGCGTTTCGGCTTCTCGCAACTCGAGTTCGACAACCTCAAGGCGCAGTGCCGCGCGCTGCGCGCCTGGTTCTATATCCGTCTGCTCGACGCATTCCGCAACATACCATTGGTAACCACTTACAGCGATAAACCGCTTACCAAACAAGTGGAGCCTGCAGAAGTCTTCAACTTCATCGAAAGCGAGCTCAAGGACTGCACGACATTGCTGATCAAGAAAACCGGCCTGGGCACTAACGCCTCGATCCAGGGCCAGTGGACGCAGGCTGCTGCAGCTTCACTGCTGGTGCGTCTGTACCTCAACGCCGGGGTATATATCGGCGAAGACCGCTATGACGACTGTGCCACAATAGCAGAGGCCATTCTCCGCGGGGACTACGGCGACTATGCTCTCGCTGACCGCTGGGACGCCGCTTTTGACTGGGACAACGACAACTGCGATGAAGTGATCTTCGGTTTCCCGGGGTCGAAAGGCTATACTCACTGGCACTATGACGGCGACATGTATGCGTGGACAGTACCCGCCAAGGCTGCCGTGTTCTTCGACGATACCAAGTCGGGAGTAGGCCACAACACCAAATATGCCGCCTCGCCAAGTTACGACCTCAATGGTCAGTTATATGACTATGAGCTTGGGATGCCTGTACAGAATTTCCGCAAGTATCCCGGCGACGAGCGTATGAAATTCTACCGCAACCACGGCGACAACAGCCGCGAGGGTCTGTTCCTCTTCGGCTATCTTGAATATACCGACGAAAGCGGCAACACAAAGAAACTACGCGCACCCGAGCAGCCCTACGACCTTTATCTCCGCGATGCAGTAGGTAACTTCCAGGGTATGGCCCCCGACAAATGGCCTGCCGACAAGACAAGTACCCTGCGTAACGGAGACCACAATTCGGGATGGCATTTTGTGAAATATCCATTCTACTCGGACAACGAAACCGAACAGCTCGAAAGCGACTACACAGAAATCCGTCTGCCAGAAATAATCTATTCACTGGCCGAATGTAAACTGCGCTCCGGCGACCGCGACGGTGCTGCGAAACTTCTGAATTCGGTACGCCGCCGCAACTATCCGGAAGAAAACTATGACGCAGTGCTATATTCTCCCGAAGGCAATGTACGTTTTGATGAGAAAGAGATGCTTGCTGAATGGGGCCGCGAATTCTTTGCCGAGGGGCGCCGCCGCATTGACCTTATCCGTTTCGGCAAATTCAACAGCGGCCGGTGGTGGGACAAGACACCCGACCAGGATGACCACACGGCGCTATTCCCCATTACACGCACAATCCTCAACTCTAATTCAATACTCGTTCAGAATCCGGGTTACAGCAGATAACGCCAAATAATACCACAGACATGAAACTAAAGAATATATTCACGATATTTTCCGCATTGTGCGCGTCGCTGCTTCTGACGTGCTGCGATGGCGAGAAAGATCTTATTATCATCGACGGCAATCTGCCAATCAAGACATCGGCACTGTATCTTGTCGGCGACGCCACGCCCAACGGCTGGAGTATCGACAGCCCCACCCCCCTGACTGCCACGGAGGAGGACCCGCTGGTTTTTACATGGGAAGGTCAGCTTAACCCCGGTGAAATGAAGCTTTGCCTCACCACAGGCAGCTGGGACGCTCCATTCATCCGTCCTACCGCCGCCAATTCCGAAATCGGAAGGGAGGGTGTTGCCGAAACAGCATTCGCCATGCATGCCGGAGATCCGGATGACAAATGGAAAGTTGTAGACAAAGGCATCTACAGCCTTAAATTCGACCTCCGCAACTGGCTTATGAGTGCCGATTTTGTCCGGGATGCAGATGCGCCGGAGATTGTACCTATCAAGACCGAGACTTTGTATATCGTCGGCAGCGCAACACCCAACGGCTGGAACATCGACGAGCCAACAGCCCTCGAGAAGAAGTCGGAATATGTCTTCGTATATGAAGGCACGCTTGATGCAGGCGAACTGAAAGCCTGCGCTACGCCCGGGAGCTGGGATGTGTCGTTCGTACGTCCGTCGTCCGACGGCTGCAAGATAAGCAGCTCCGGTGTAGAGGCTACAGACTTTGTATATACCACCGCACCGGACTACAAGTGGGTTGTTGAAGAACCTGGTATCTACCGTCTTACCTTCGATCTGGAACACTATACGATAGCGTGCGAATATACCGGTTCTTATAAGCCGACCCCTAAGCTGTATATGATAGGGGAGGCTACGGAAGGCGGATGGAGCTGGGATGCCGCTACTGTTATCGAAGCCGCCAAAGACAACGACGGGCTGTTTGTATGGGAAGGTAATCTTGGACGCGGATCGCTGAAAGCAAGCTCTGTAAAGGATTTCGAGGCTGCTTTCTACCGTCCTGCAACCCCCGACTGTGCAATTTCCGAAACAGGTGTGGCGTCCCACGAGATGGTGCTCACCGAAAGTCCCGATGATAAATGGCTTGTTACCACAGCAGGCAGATATCGTCTGACATTCAACACCACCGAAATGACCTTCGATGCCGTGTACCTGAACGCCGAAGAAACATATCCATCGCTGTATATTATCGGGGATGCCACTCCCGGTGGCTGGAGCCTTGACAACGCTACCGAGATTACGACCAAGACAGAGAACCTCTACGTATGGGAAGGTGTACTCGGCACAGGCGAAATGAAAGCCTGCAAGGAGCTGGATTTCTCGGCTTCGTTCTACCGTCCGGCCAGCGCCGGTGTTGAAGTGTCGGAAAACGGCGCAAGCTCTGATGCTATGGTATTCACGGCGTCGCCCGACGACAAGTGGACAGTTACGAAGGCCGGCAAATACCGTCTGACTTTCGACCTTGCGGGCATGAAGTTTTCGGCACAGTATCTTGAGGCTGTCTCTGTTGTTCCGCGGCTGTATATGATAGGCACCGCTACGTCCGGGGGCTGGAGCCTGGACGATGCAACGGAATATACTCATGTCGAGGGTACTGAAGGCACATACACATGGACCGGCGAACTGAAGGCTGGGACATTCAAAGCGTGCACCATAAAGGATTTCACGGCACCGTTCTACCGTCCGTCGAGTGCGGACGTGGAGGTATCGGAAAACGGCGTGGCCAACCCTGACGTAGTGTATACGGAAAGTCCCGACCACCAGTGGAAGGTGGTAACGCCCGGGACATACACCATCACAATCGATATTGTCGGCATGACGATTTCGACAACTTACAAAAAATGATCAATTATAAATTCCGAATATGAAAAAAATGAATATACTGGCTCTGACTATCGCGACCACGCTGCTTTCGAGCTGCACGGAAGAAATCGAAATGCGCCGTCCGCCAGTTCATGAGCTTCCCGACCTGCCGGTCATCGAGGGTATCCACAGCTATAAGGCTCCGTTGTACTGGAGCATATACGAATACTGCTATACGCAGGAACGGAACGGTGTGGCAGCATCGGATATGGACTTCACGTCCGCTCAGTGGGACGAGGTTATAGACTGGGTAGCCGAGGAACTGAAGCCTTATGGCTACGATATGGTGTGCACCGACGGATTTATACCGATGGAAGCCAAGGACGCAACGGGGTATATGACGCACTACGGATCCATGTCGTTAAAGAAGCTGGTTGAAAAATGCGCAGCCAAGGGCCTGAAAGTGGGAATCTACGATAATCCTCTGTGGATTCATGGCTCCGGATCTACCAAAATCGAGGGCACGGACTATACTTTTGACGACCTTATTTATAAAGGCCGGAATGAAGTAGTCAACCCCACTGCCGAGGACCGCTCGTTCAAGTGGGTAGTGGCGGAGAATCCCGGCGCCCGTGAATATATCGACGGCTTTTTCAAACACTATTCCGAACTCGGTATCAACTATATCCGCATGGACTTCCTGTCGTGGTACGAGGACGGCAAGGACCGCAACATGGGTATCGTCGGGCGCGGCTATGGCCGCGAGAGCTATGCCCGCGCACTCAGCTACATCGCCGAATCGGCAAAGAAATACGGTGTGTTCACTTCGCTTGTGATGCCGCATCTCAACAATGATGCCGAGGCCGAGGCTCGCTACGGCAATATGGTACGTATTGTAGCCGATACCGGCACGGGCGGCTGGTGGCATTGCTCTGACGCCGATCGCGGCAGGTCGTACGCTACGTGGCCAAACTGCATGAACATGTTTGACGGATTCACTTACTGGGCGCACATTTCGGGTAAAGATAAAGTGCTCCTTGACGGCGACTTTATCAGGCTGAACACATTCAGCACCGACGATGAGCGTCAGACAGTGGTTTCGCTGCAGCTGATGGCGGGCGGTCCTGTTACCGTGTCGGACCAGCCTTCTACCATCGGCGGAAACACGAAATTCTATACCAATTCCGAACTTCTGGCCCTTAACGCCGACCGCTTTGTAGGCAAGCCGCTGAGCGACAAGCTGAACGATGCCAACAATATGATATGGTATGGAACAATGTCTGACGGCAGCTATGTAATCGGTTTGTTCAACCGCGACAACACAGCAGCTACAAGGTCGGTGAAGCTTTCGGATCTGGGCATCACCGGAGAATGGAACATGCGCGACCTCTGGCGCCATGCCGACGAAGGAAAGGCTCCTGCTACCATTTCCGCCAATCTTCCGGCGCACGGATGCAAAATTATCAGACTTACCAAGTAATAAGAACCGCAATCCAGTAATAATACAATATCAATGAATATCAGACTTATATCCGCAGCCTTAGTGGCTGCGGGCGTGAGCCTTGTCCCTGTCGGGGCTTCGGCTGCCGAGATAAGCTCGCCTTCGGGTACTGTTACCGTGCAGGCCGATGTTATAGACGGCGTACCCACATATAGTGTCAGCTACAAGGGAAAGACTATCGTAAAGCCCTCGCGCCTGGGCTTGCAGCTGGCCGACGGCCCAGACATGACCGACGGCTTCAAACTCACGGGAACCTCCACTTCGTCGTTCGACGAGACCTGGCACCCCGTATGGGGCGAGAACAGCAGCATACGCAATAATTATAACGAGTTGCTGCTCACGATGGACCAGCCCGAGCATTACCGCAAGATGAACCTCCGTTTCCGCGTGTACGACGATGGTGTAGGTTTCCGTTACGAGTTCCCTCAGGACGGCGTGCTTACCTATTTCATAATAAAGGAGGAAAAAACAGAATTCGCCATGACGGGCGACCACACCGCATGGTGGATTGCCGGCGACTACGACACTCAGGAGTACGACTACACCGAAAGCCGCCTCTCCGAAATCCGCGGCAAGATGAAATCCTCAATCAGCAGCAACGCGTCGCAAACGCAGTTCTCGCCCACGGGCGTGCAGACCTCCCTGCAGCTAAAAACCGGCGACGGACTGTATATCAACATCCACGAGGCAGCGCTTGTAGATTATTCCTGCATGCACCTGAACCTTGACGACAAAAATTTTGTATTCACTTCGTGGCTCACGCCCGACGCTCAGGGCAACAAGGGACACCTGCAGTCGCCCTGCCACTCGCCCTGGCGTACCGTTATGGTTAGCGACGACGCCCGCGACATTCTTGCCTCCAACCTTATCCTCAATCTCAATGACCCCTGCGCCTATGAGGATACATCATGGATAAGGCCGGTGAAGTATATGGGCGTATGGTGGGAGATGATTGCAGGCGGCAAGGCATGGTCGTATACCAATGATGTACCGTCGGTAAAACTCGGGCAGCTTGACTATAGCAGCACCAAGCCTCACGGCAATCATCCTGCCAACAACGACAATGTGAAGCGCTATATCGACTTTGCGGCCGCCAACGGTTTCGACCAGCTGCTTGTCGAAGGCTGGAACGAGGGCTGGGAAGACTGGTTCGGACACTCAAAGGACTATGTGTTCGATTTCGTAACTCCTTACCCTGATTTTGATATCGAAATGCTCAACAAATATGCCCACGACAAGGGTATGCGCCTTATGATGCACCACGAGACATCCGCTTCCGCCCGCAACTACGAGCGGCACCTTGAGAAGGCCTACTGTCTTATGGACAAATATGGCTATAACTCGGTGAAGAGCGGCTACGTCGGCAATATCCTGCCCCGCGGCGAGCATCACTACGGACAGTGGATGGTAAACCACTATCTCTACGCCGTAACCGAGGCTGCAAAGCATCATATAATGGTCAACGGTCACGAGGCTGTGCGTCCTACCGGCCTGTGCCGCACATACCCCAACCTGATAGGCAACGAGAGCGCCCGCGGTACCGAGTACGAGGCTTTCGCAGGCAACAAGCCTTCGCACACCACCGTGCTTCCTTTCACACGTCTGCAGGGTGGCCCGATGGACTACACACCCGGTATCTTCGAGATGGATCTCAAGAAGATGAATCCATCAAGCGAAGGACATGTGAACAGTACCCTTGCACGCCAGCTTGCCTTGTATGTTACCATGTACAGTCCTCTGCAGATGGCTGCCGACCTTCCCGAAAACTATGCCCGCCATATGGACGCTTTCCAGTTTATCAAGGATGTGGCCGTAGACTGGGACGAGAGCCACTACCTTGAAGCTGAGCCCGGACGCTACATTACCGCTGCCCGCAAGGCCAAGGGAACCGACAACTGGTTTGTGGGCTGTACCGCTAACGAGGACGGCCATGAAAGCCACCTTTCGCTTGATTTTCTCGACAAGGGCCGGAAGTATGAAGCCGTAATCTATGCCGATGCTCCGGACGCAAACTATATCGACAACCGCCAGGCTTACGTAGTCTCCCGCAAGCCCGTAACGAGCAAGACAAAACTCAAGCTCAAAGCAGCGCCGGGCGGAGGCTATGCCATCTCAATCTTCCCCAAATAAGTTGGTTTTTATGAGAAACAAGCACAATTGGACTGTTGAATTGTGAAATTATATTAATAACAATTAAATTTAGTCTTATTTTGCTGAATTTCTAAAAATATCACTTAAATTTGCACTCAGAAAAACAAACAGAGAGAACGATTAGATAGTTTAATTCGCACAATCGCAAAACAACCGCAATAGCAACAATTAGCAGAAAGAACATCCCAAGTTATTAAATAGGTGAATCATAGGTTAGGATGCAACTGCCTGAGACAGGTGGTTGCATTTCGTTTATATATACCGCAGAACAAACCGACAGGCTGCCCGTAAATAATTGAAAGCCGGACGACACCATCGCCCGGCTTCCCTTAAATCAATAATATAACGTTAAATAGTCCCGAGTGCTGAATCAGCGTTCGCCGCCAAAGAGCCATATGTTCTCGGTGAACAGATATTCTCCTGCATTGTTGCCCGAACCGAATGCCGCGGCTACATTAGGATTGGATACGACATCACTGTTTCCGTAGGGGAGACGCAGAGGCCACTGGTTTTTGCCGCCGCGCTCGTTGTTGGGGTTATTAAGGGTGATGTAGCTTTTGCCTTCGGCCTTGAAGCGACGGATGTCGTTGTAGGTCTGCAAAACCTCGTCGCGGGTCTGCGCGATATATTTCTGAACCATTATTTCGTCGAGTGTGGGGTCGCCAAGCGAAGCCATATATGCATCGGCACCGCTGACTTCTACGCCTGAGGCAGCCGAATAGTCGGCGAAAGAGGCGGCTACGGCAGCTTCGAGGTCGGCGTCAGCATCCTCGCCGGCACGAGCTTTTGTCTCTGCAAGGATGAAGTAGAGTTCGCTGAGGCTGAATACGTGGAGAGTTGCGGCGCCGTTGTCGAGCCAGAGGGGGAACCCGACATATTCGGTTTCGCCGGCAAGTTCGGCATCACCTGCAGGTGCGCTTGCCACACCTGTCCCGAAGTAGTCGAAAGCATATACGCCCAGGCGCGGATCGTTGCGCTGCTCCATAAGGTCGGCGACAGTGCTGTTTGCACCTACATAATAGCGGCTCCACTGGTATGCAGTCCATGAGTTGTCGCAGTCGACACCGTTGAAGATAGAGAGTTCGGCTCCGCTGAATCCGGCGGCAACGGCAGCTTCGGCAGCAGTCTTGGCGGTATTGTATGCCGAGGGGTCGCGGTAGCCCTGGTTAAGGTATAGGCGGGCCTTGACGGCGTATGCGAGGGCTGTCCATCTGGCTGGGTCGCCGGCATAGAGGAAGTCCTGTGCCCCGGCGTTGTTGAGACCGTCGGCAGCCGCCTGGGTAAGTAAGGCGATTGCATCGTCGATGCGGGTACAGAGGTCTTTGTAGATGTCGGCCTGCTTGTCGAGTTTCGGAGTTTTTGTTACACCGAGAGCCTCGCTGTAGGGAATGTCGCCGTGCAGATCGGTGAGAGCTTCGAAATTGAGACACCACAGAACCTGAGCCATACCTTCGATATCTGTCTGGCCGGCGTTGACGCCGCCCTCGGCACATTTCTCAAGGATGTATTTGATATTGTACAGATTGGCGTAGGTGCCGTTCCATTCGTTGTTGAAAGTGGAGCTGCCGGCTGTTTCGGTGCGCTGGCGCAGTTCGGTTTTCATCAGCTGGTTGTTGCCTGTGCCGAACGATTGTTCTGTGTAGGAGCTTACATACCAGGCATAGGCGCCGCAATATGTGGTAAATGCCGTCGATACTATGGCATCGGTGAGCTGGAACTTGGCGTCGACAATATCCACCGGGGGATTGGCTTCGTCTTTGTTTATGTCGTCCATTACGCTGTCGGTGCAGGAAGCGAGAACGAGGGCCGTTAAGGATGTATATAGAAATTTCTTCAACATGATCGTATATCTGAAAATTAGTTGCATGAATTAGAATGTAAATTTAAGACCGCCGCCGTAGGATGATGTGTTGGGCACGGAGAAACGCTCGAAATAGCCGCCCATGTTGGTGTTGCCCTGCGATGATTCGGGGTCGAAGTTTGGCATCTTTGCCCAGAGGAGAATGTTGCGTCCGAATGCAAATACGTCCACACTGATGCCGGCGAATGTCGGTAGCTTGTAGGTGAGCGTGATGTCGCGGAGCTTGAGCATGCTCATGTCGTATACACCGGCTTCGGTAATGTCGTTGTATGCCATCCAGTAGTCCTGTTTGCTTACCTCGATGGTATTGGGCAGACCTGTAGCTTCGTCGATACCTTCGGCTACCATTGTGCCTTCATGGTAGGGCAGAGATTCTTTTGTGGCGCCGAAGTAGTTCATGGTCAGGTTGGTGCCATGATACATGCGGCCGCCTTTCTGCCAGCTCCATGTGGTGCTGAGGCTCAGATTCCTGTAGCGGCCGGAGAGGTTGAAGCCGGTAACGAAGTCTGGAGAGCAGTTGCCAAGGTCCTGGCTGTCGGCGGTGCCCTGCGGCAGACCGTCGGAGAGAAGGAGCTGGCCGTCTTCGCTGCGCTTGAAGGCAACGCCATATAGGTTTGGATATGTGCAGCCTGCCTGGGCGCGAACCTGCGGCTCTACGAAACCGCCCAGGAAGATGGATTCCACGCCTTCGGCGAGTTCGACCACCTTGTTGTTTACCTTGGTGAAGTTGATGCCGAGGTTGAGGTCGTAGTCGCGGTTTTGGAGGATAGCGACATTGATTCCGAGTTCATGCGACCATGTGCGCATCTTGCCAGCGTTCGTCATTTCGTACTGTACGCCTGTGGAGCCGGCGGTAGGAACCTTGAAAATCTGGTCGGTTACGTTCTGATAGGACAAGGTGTATTCCAGACGCACGCGGTCTTTGAACAGACGAAGGTCGATACCTGCCTCTATGTTCTCGGTGTTCTGCGGCTTGAGGTCGGGATCATATTTCACATAATATGGCACGTAAGAAGAAATACCGGCCGTAGGATAGGTTACAGGATAGTACTGGTACATGCCGCTGCCGTATTCGGGTACATAGCAGTAGTTGTTGTAAAACTGACCTGCCTGGCCTACCTGCGCGTAACTTGCGCGCAGTTTGCCGAAAGTGAGGATATCGTTGCCTTTGAGGGCATCAAGCTCGGTGAAAATCCAGCCGAGCGATACAGAGGGATAGAAGAACGAGCGGTTTCCGGATGGCATGGTGGAAACATAGTCGTTACGTCCGGTTACGGTGAGGTATAGCATCTTCTTCCATGAGAGGCCGATGCTACCGAAGAAGCCCACCGTGCGCGAGTTGCGGTTGTACTCGGAGCTTGTGAAGCTTGTAGCGTTCCCTATTACGGGCATACCGTAGAAATTGAAGTTGGAGCCGTAGTAGTCCCAGTAGCGGGCGTTGTCCTGATTGATTTCGTTGCCGAGCATGGCGTCGAAGTTATAGTCGCCCCATTCTGCGGTGAAGTTGGCGGTGAAGAGGTTGTTGAACACATTGCGCGAAACGCCATAGTTCTCGATGTCGCCGCCCGTCTGACCGGCCGAACCTACTTCCTGAACGTTGGAATAGTTGGAAGTGTAAACGTCCAGACCGGCCTGTTCGCGGAACCAGAGACGCATATTGTCGTGCCCCAGCCCGGGTGCGAATTCCACGTATGCGTTGCCGAAGAAACGATTGGTGTGCTGTAGATACTCGTTGTTCTCGGCCCACCAGTAGGGATTGTTGAAACTGGTGCTGCGGAATGATGTCTGTGCGGTGGGATCGCCGGGAACATGATAGGGTATACCGCGGAGGTCATACTCGGAAGGAGCCGAATATACAACGTTGATTATACCGGAGTTCGCACCGGGGGCCGATGTGATTTTTGTGGACGCGTAATTGCCGGAGAATCCGGTTTTCCATTCTTTGTTTATTTCCCAGTCTACAAGGCCGCGTGCGCTCCAGCGGTTCATTCCGGTGGAAGGAATGATACCTTTCTGATAGGAGTTGTTGATACCGAAGGAGTAGTTGGCACGGTCGGTACGCTGGCTGATATTGAAGTTGGTGTTTTCGGTGAAGCCTGTGCGGAAGAAATCGCCTACGTTGTCGTAGATGGTCGGAGTTGTCCAGCCGTCGAGGGCGGCAAGTTCACGCTTGGGGTTGAAGTACATTCCGGGATGGCCGGCGGCATTGCCGCCATAGGTGGGATCGTCGGGAAGATCTGCTATTTTGGGACCCCAGTTCATGGATGAGGTAGGGCTGTAGGCGCTCACGTCGTTACCCTGTGCATATATCTGCTGGCGGTTGAATTTGCGCGATACAACTTCGGCACTGAGGTTGGTAGATACGGTGATCTGCGGTTTGTTTGAATTGAATTTTCCGCGTTTTGTGGTTATTACAATCACACCGTTGGATGCACGGATACCATAGAGCGCGGAAGCTGCCTGGCCTTTGAGGACGTTGATGCTTTCGATATCCTCTGGGTTGATGTCTATGGAGCGGTCGGCTATGTTGGCCCCCGTTGTTCCCTGTCTTGTAGTATAGTCGGCAGTCGATTCGATTGGCATGCCATCCACCACATACAGGGGCTGGTTGTTGCCGTCGAACGAACGTGCGCCACGGATGATAATCTGCGACGAAGCACCGGGAGCACCGGACGACGGACGGATGTCGACGCCCGTGAGCTTGCCCTGCATGGCGCTGGCGAGCGATGTAGTACCGTCGGTGTTGAGGTCTTCGGCAGAGAGGTCCTGTACGGCGTATCCGAGGCCTTTGCGCTCGCGCTTCATGCCCAGAGCGGTTACGACAACTTCGTTGAGGGTGTTGTCGGCGCTGCTGAGCTTGATGAGCAGAGGTTTGTCGCCTATGTGTACTTCCTGTGTAAGCATTCCGACATAGGACACGCGCAGATTTTTTACTGTGCGGGGAATGGTAATGGAGAAGTTGCCGTTCACATCGGTGATCACACCAGTGTTACGGTCTGAGGGAATAACAGTAGCGCCCGGCAACGGTTCGTCGTCGCCGGCAAATACAACGGTACCTGTTACGGTGCGGGTAGTCTGGGCATTCACGCCAAGAAATACCATAGCAAAAAGCTATAAAACAAATAGCTTTTTCATACCTTTGGAAATTTTAGGGTTGAATAGACGGAAAAATGTAAAATATAATACAATTTGTATGACAACTTGTTCAGAATAGACGCGGCAAATTTATACACTTATTTCCAAAAATTGTAACACTAAAGATATTTTTAACATATATTTGTAAAATAATATCGATTGCTTAGTAATTTTAATGTATATTTACATTAGTATATGAAATTTTGGTTTAAATAATGTTCTAAAACATCATTTGTGTCAAAAAGATATGTTTTAGAACATTAAATAATTGTTAAACAGTTATATGGTAAAAATGTGGCGAGAAGATTGTGTATGTATATGCAAAATACGAATGAGGGTGTTGAGGAATCCAGTTCCTCAACACCCTTGTTTTAGTGCGGTTGTAGTTGCTTATTCTTTGCCTGTAAGGATTTTACGGATGTTGTGGAGTTTTGTGAGGGCTTCGAGGGGCGTCATGTTGTTGATGTCGGCGCCGATAATCTCGTCGCGCACTTCCTTTAGTACGGGATCGTCGAGCTGAAAGAACGACAGCTGCATGCCGGCAAGAGTTTCTCGGCCCGGTGTCTTGATACGCGAGCGTTTGCGCGATTTTGCCGGTGCGGGAGTGTCGGCCTCGGGAACCGGTTGTACGTCGGCCTTCTGTTGTGGTACTTCGGTGGTAGTGTCGGCGGACTCGAGCTGCTCCAAAACCTGGCTTGCGCGACGCACGATGTTGTCGGGCATACCCGCGAGTTTGGCCACATGGATGCCAAAGCTGTGTTCGCTGCCGCCCGGCGCGAGTTTGCGCAGGAACACCACCTTGCCGTCGATTTCCTTGACGGATACGTTGTAGTTGGCGATGCGTTTGTAGAACTGCTCCATGTCGTTCAGTTCGTGGTAGTGGGTGGCGAAGAGTGTTTTCGGGTGCATGCCGCCGTACTCGTGAATGTGCTCCACGATGGCCCAGGCGATGGAGATGCCGTCGTAGGTGGATGTACCGCGGCCAAGTTCGTCGAAAAGTATCAGCGACCGCTGGCTCATATTGTTGAGGATGGATGCCGCCTCGTTCATCTCCACCATGAAGGTGGATTCGCCCAGCGATATGTTGTCGCTGGCGCCCACGCGGGTGAAAATTTTGTCTACCACGCCGATGTGCGCGCTCTCGGCAGCCACGAAGCATCCTATCTGGGCCAGAATTACATTGAGTGCCGTCTGTCGCAGGAGCGCCGACTTACCGGACATGTTCGGGCCCGTAATCATCATAATCTGCGTGCCCTCGTTGCTAAGCTCTACGGTGTTGGCTATATATGGTTCGCCCGGCGGCAACTGTCGCTCTATCACCGGATGGCGTGCGTTTACGAGCTTCAGGTCCATGCTGTCGTCCACTACAGGACGGTTATATTTGTTCTCTAACGACACGCGCGTGAAGGCGTTGAGTACGTCCAGTTTGGCAAGCAGGCTGGCATCGAGCTGCAGGGCCGGAATAAATTCGGCCACGGCGGCAATAAGCTCGGCATACAGCTTGTCCTGGATAACCTGTATCTTCTCCTGTGCGCCGAGTATCTGCTCCTCGTACTCTTTAAGTTCTGGCGTGATGTAGCGTTCGGCGTTTACAAGCGTCTGCTTGCGTATCCATCCGGCAGGCACCTTGGCCTTGTGGGTGTTGGTAACTTCGATGTAGTAGCCGAACACGTTGTTGTAGCCTACCTTCAGCGATGTTATGCCCGTGGCCTCAACCTCGCGTTGCTGCAGTTTGGCCAGAAAGTCCTTGCCCTGGTAGGCGATGGCGCGCAGGCGGTCGAGTTCTGCGTCGACACCGTCGTTTATAACGTCGCCGTGCGATGCCGGTCCGCCCACGTCCTCGCGTATGTCGCGTGTTATACGCTCGCGCACCGAGCCGCAGGGATTCAGCTGCTCGGCAAGAGCCATAAGACGCGGCTGCTGCGATTTGTGGCACAGATCTTTTATCGGTACTATCGCTGCGAGAGCATTGCGTATCTGCAACATCTCGCGGGGTGTGATGCGCTCGCACGACACTTTGCTGACGAGGCGTTCGAGGTCGCCGACAGCCTTGAGGCGTTCGCATACCTCGTCGCGTATTTCGGGTGTGCGGAAGAAATGCTCTACTATATCGAGGCGCTCGTTTATGGCTTTTGGGTCTTTGAGCGGCATCTGGAGCCAACGGCGCAGCAGGCGTGCGCCCATAGGCGTTACTGTGCGGTCGATAACGCCGAGCAGGCTCTTTCCCTCGGGGTCGAGCGGTTCAAAAAGTTCGAGATTGCGTATTGTAAAGCGGTCGAGGCGCACATATTTTCCGGCCTCGATGCGTGATATAGAGCGGATATGCTGCGTGCGGGTGTGCTGGGTAAGGTCGAGATAGTGCAGGATTGCGCCGGCGGCTATAATGGCCGATGTCATGCGCTCTATGCCGAATCCTTTCAGAGATGCTGTGCCGAACTGTTTCTTGAGGCGTTCGTCGGCAGCGGATTGCGTGAAAAGCCAGTCTTCCAGCTCGAAAACCACATACTGCTGCGAGAATTCCTCGGCGGCACGGGCCTTGAGGCCGCGCTGTACCAGCAGCTCCTTGGGGGCCATGCCCGCGAGCGTCTTGTCCACATAGTCGGTAGTGCCCTCGGTGGCAAGGAATTCGCCTGTGCTGATGTCCAGCAGGGCCAGACCCGTAAAAGCTTTGCCGAAATGCACTGCGGCCAGGAAGTTGTTCTCGCGGCGCGACAGCACATTATCGTTCATTGCCACGCCCGGCGTAACAAGTTCCGTTATGCCGCGCTTTACGAGTTTTTTGGTGAGCTTAGGATCTTCGAGCTGCTCGCAGATGGCCACGCGCTTGCCTGCGCGCACCAGTTTTGGCAGATAAGTGTCCAGGGCATGGTGCGGGAATCCGGCAAGTTCCACATACTGTGCCGCTCCGTTTGCGCGGCGGGTAAGTGTAATGCCAAGAATGTCGGAAGCGACGATAGCGTCGTCGGAGAAAGTCTCATAGAAGTCGCCCACGCGGAAAAGCAGGATGGCATCCGGATGCTTGGCCTTCATCTGGGTGTACTGCTTCATCAGCGGCGTTTCCACAATCTTGACGGCCACGGCTTACTCTCCTTTCCTTATTTTAGCCTCGCGTGCCGGTATTGCAAGCGAAGTGTACACCTGCAGCGCCGCACCGGCAAGCGTGAAGGCCAGCCAGTCGCGCAGCATAGCTCCCGGCACGAAAAGGAATGCTGCAGCAACACAGAAAATTATGCCTATCCACACCTCCAGACGGCGCAGGCTGCGCAGCTTGCGGTCGTCGGCCTTGGGGGTGAAAATGCGTGAAACAAGCACCACCAAGGCGCCTGCGGAATACAGATACGGATAGGCGGCCTGCGCCCAAGCGGTGTGCATAAGGAAGAAAGGCACAAGCGTGGCGGCAAGCACCATAAGCAGGCCTATAGGTGCCAGCACACTCTGTGCCAGCCATGTTTTCTTATTGTTGTTCATTTTTTGGAGGTTTGAAAGATGAATACATCCTCGCATGCCCTTTTCATGCCGTACTGCTCGCGTACCACACGTTCCATCAGTTCCGGGTCGGTGGACAGGCGGCTGTTTAGGTCGCGGTAGTAGAGCATCGTGTCGGTCTGAGCCGTCAGTTCGGCGCGGAGACTGTCGATCTGGCGGTCATAGTCGATGGTAGTGAATACGGTGCTGTCGCCCGAGAAAATGATATATCCCAAGAGCAACAGACACACGAGCGTAGGCACCGACAGATATCGTTTGAGCCACGCCCACGACGAGGAAAGTTTTTCATTCATGCCCCAAAGTTACGAAATTTTTTTCATACCGTTCATTTCCCTCTTTTCTGTCCGGCAAAAAAGTGAGAAATCCTTGTCTGAAGACGGCTCATTCTTCTGATACTTCATCATAGGTATCAATAATGTTCTGTAATTCAACCTCGGAAGGAAGCATCTTTGCGGCTTGCTCGGAAATGAATTCTTTAAGCTGATATTCCGCAACTCCGAGAGGCTGATTCATGCCACGGAACGACCATTCAACCACTGTATTGTCTTTTGACTTGCAAATAAGCAACCCTATTGTCGGATTGTCATCAGGTTGCTTCATCAGCTCATCAACCGCAGAAACGTAGAAATTCAGTTTTCCTGCAAAGTCCGGAATAAAAGGTACTATCTTTAGTTCGCAAACTATATACGATTTAAGCCTGTATGGTAAAAAATCATATCGGGAACGAATGTCTGACCTCCCGGCATCTTTAATTCCATCTGACGACCAACATATGCGAATCCCTGTCCTAATTCAAGAAGAAATCGCGTTATATTAGCTGCGAGTTCATCTTCCAATTGTTTTTCGGTCGTTATTTTTTTGTCGATGAATCTGAAATCATAAGGACTTTTTAATATGGCTTTTGCAAGACCGCTATATGGAGCCGGCAACTTCTCATCAAAATTGGTAAGGGCATGGCTACGCTTCCCGTATAGATTATTATTTATCTCGGCGTCAAGTTCAGGACGGCTCCAATCGTTTCTTATGGTTTCCTCAATATAGAAAAGTGCCTCTTCAACGGACTTGCTGCGAGTAAAAATGTCTATGTGATGTCCCCACGGAATCATACCAAAATCAGCAGGCATATCAAATTCGTCAACGACCCGTTGACGAATTACGTCACTCTGATTATAAAATTCATACCAGCGTTTGGCATACTTGATGTTAGTAACGGAAAAACCTGTCTGTCCAGGGAAGGCAGTCTTGAGGTCAAGACTGAGACAATCGAAGAATGCGCTTCCCCATTTTGCCGTTTCATGAAGTTTTGAAATGTCTCGCCCCATACACCAATAGTACTCCAGCATAGATGTATTGACCTTGAGTGCTGCCTTTATCTGCGATCTTCGGAAACGTTCTTTCAACGAATTCAAAAGTTGTGCATATTCCTTCCCGGCTATAATGAAATCACGTTTCACAAATGCCGGTTTATTTTGAGTCTTTGCCATAATTGTAAATTATGTTGGTCAATACTTTTGATTTTATAACATCATTATCAAACATCCCTTAAATCCTGACAGATGTATAGATTATAATATTTTGATGTTAAAAGCAAAGTTACAAATAAAAAATGAGACCGCAACCTAATATGAATGATTAACAATTAACAATTTTATTTCCTTTCTAATTATTTTTTTTGAGCAAAAAATGCGGAAATGAGGGTACTTACGAATAAAAAGGCTATATTTGTTTTTTATTTGAAATCTGTCCCGGACGGGCAGCGGTTTATGGAGCAGAAATACAGAGATGACAACGTGCGCGAGCGTCGGATATATCGCGTTACATTGATGGGTAGCCTTGTCAATGTGGTGCTTCTTGTTTTCAAACTTGTTGCCGGTATTGTTGGCCATTCGTCGGCTCTGATTGCCGATGCCGTTCATTCTCTTTCCGATTTTCTTACCGATCTTGTTGTGATTGTGTTCGTGAGGATTTCCCGCAAGCCGGTGGACAAGGGCCACAAGTATGGCCACGGTAAATACGAGACCCTTGCCACAGCTATTATCGGTGTTGCATTGCTTGGTGTGGGCATTGCCTTGTGCTACGACGGTATTTACAAAATTTACAGATGTATCTGCGGCTATCAGCTGCCGCGACCGGGGTTTATTGCCTTTGCGGCGGCAGTGGTGAGCATTCTGCTGAAGGAATGGGCCTATCGGTTTACTGTTAAGACAGGGCGTGAGACCGGTTCGCAGGCCGTGGTGGCCAATGCGTGGCATCACCGCTCGGACGCACTATCGTCTATCGGCACCGCCGTCGGCGTGGGCGGGGCGCTGTTTCTGGGCGCGAAATGGACGGTGCTCGACCCCATCGCTGCCGTGGTGGTAAGCATTGTAATTATAGTTACGGCATTTAAACTTCTGAATCAAGCTGTTGGCGAACTGACGGAATGCAGCCTTCCAGACGACCTGGAAAAGGAAATAATTGAGATTGCCGGAAGCGAACCGAATGTGAGCAGCATACATAATCTGCGTACGCGCCGCATCGGAAATACAATCGCCATTTCCATGCACCTGCGTCTGCCCGGCGATATATCGCTGTATCATGCGCACGAACATGCCTCGAATATAGAAAAGAATCTGCGCAACCGTTTCGGCCGCGACACATTTATCGGGCTGCATCTGGAGCCAACCAAGGTAGACGGCAGATATGTTGATCCGGCAGGTGACAGCAAATGCTGAAATAGAAGAATATGTCTTTATTTTTTTGACGGGGAATGTAGAAAAATATGGCATGGAGAAACTTTTTGATTATCTTTGTGCAGAATATAAACCCTGATTACCGACGCAGCGGATATTCTGCGGCGAAATACTATGAAAAAACACTTTTCGGCACTTCTGGCGCTGTTTGTGGCTGCCGGATTATCGGCCCAGACAAGCGAGACTGTAACGTTGCAAGGCAAGGATTACCTGCTTGTCAAGCACCTCGAGCGTTCCATCGGTCCCGGCACCGTGTACACACGCTACCGTCTGCCCGAATTTCCTCTTAACGTCAATATCGTTACGGTGGATCTAAACAATCCGCATGTAAAGATAGAGACCACTATTCCTAACGACCGTGCATACGGCACCGAGCTGCTTGTGGATGCGGCGAAACGCTACGATGCCCCGGGACATCGTCCTATGGCTGCCGAGAATTCCAACTTTTTTATCGTTGCCTCGCAGCCTCCGTATAAAGCCTACGGCCCGATGGCTCACGGCGTGAGTCTGCGCGAAGGTATTTTCGCCACCGACAGCAAATGCCTGCCGCACTGGTGGTGGTGGACGACCGAACATGCCGGAATTGTGTCGGTAGACGTTACGAACAAGCTGTACATCGACGTGTGCAAGGCCACACAGACCTTTACTACCGAAAAACTTGGCACGCGTGAGTTTACCAATGCCAATAAAGGTTTCAAAAGCGGTCAGTATTCGATATATACCCCCTATTACGGTCCCGACCGTCAGTTCATTCCCTTGCGCGACGATACTCCCGAGGAAATCAGTCAGAACAATCTCAACTATGATATAGTAGAAGATGAAGCGTGCACCGAGGTTATGCTAACACTCGACGAAGGGTCGGAGTGGACTGCCGGACGCGACGTATGTTTCACCGTCGCCGAGGTGCGCAGCAGCAATGGCCGAGGCACGCTCGGAAGCTATGACCTGGCTATTGTGGCCAAGGGAGACGAACTTGCGCAGCTTGTCAAGGGCGACAAGGTTACACTCAACTACAGCTGGGTGTTCAATACCTACGGCAAGGAGGAGACCCCCGAAATACGCAATGCCGTTACAGGCAACATGTTCGTCATGCGCGACGGCGAAATCACCGAACAGAACTACTGGGATTCGTACAACACAATGGTATATTCCCGCGCAGCCTACGGCAGTTCCAAGGACGGCAAGAAGCTGTATATGGTGGTGATAGACAAATCGCAGGACCCGGTGTACAAGATGTCGGCGGGCTGCACCGTTGCCGAGATGTGCGATCTTATGCGCTACCTCGGCTGTAATAATCTGCTCAACGTGGACGCTGGCGGCTCGGCTGAACTTATGATAGAAGACCGTATAATCAACCGCACCACCGAGGGTACTCCCCGGGCAGTGGCCAACGGATGGATGATTTTCAACACAGCTCCCGAGGATGACAATGAAGTGGCCTCGCTTGCTTTCGAAGATGTTACACTCGACGTTCCTACAGGCGCTACTTTCGTACCACAGGTGATTGCCTACAACAAGTACGGCACAGTGCTGACCTATGATTACAAGGACTTTGTAACAACTTGTTCCGACGGCATCGGCACTTGCGACGGTACCGCCTTTGTGGCCGGTTCCGAAAAGGCTGAAGGTGTTCTTACGGTAACGTCCCCTACGGGTGCTACCGTAAGCAAGACGGTGAGTGTTAAGGAATCCGAGCCGGTGATGACGCGCTCTTTTATCCTTATTGACGAGGGCCACGTGTTCCCTATCGAGGTTACAACTACTCTCGGCGACCGGACATACAGTTTCAATCCCGCGCATCTGTCGTGGAGCATTGCCGATCCGACGGTGGTGTCCATCGACGAAGAAGGCGTTCTGCATGCCCTCCGCAACGGTTCCACCACAATATCCGGAACCCTGCGCGAAACTACGATAACTGCAGAAGTTACGGTGGAGAATCCGACGGCATCATTCCTGCTGCTTAATGCCGACTGGAACAAATGGACTGTGAAAGGCTCTTCCGGCCTCAAGTCTGTAACCTTAGGCAATGACGGCAATATCACCTATACCTACAATAACCCGCGCTCGGCTTCGGAAATAACCCTCAGTGCCGACCTCACTGTATATGGTCTTCCGGAGAAGCTCGAAGTTGAATTCACTCATGATCTGCCTGTTGAGAAACTTACCTTGGACCTCCGTCCTGCCGGGGCCGAACGTACCTACGCCACAATCGAACCGGAACAGGCATGGGCTGCAGGCGAAATGCATATCGTCGAAGTGCCCGTGAGCATGGTAGGCGAGCCATCCTATGCCGGCACTTATCCGCTGACACTACGCTCGATAAAGTTCTCATCCCCCGTAAACTCCGAATACAAAGGCGATCACATTCTTTCCGTGAAAGCCATCCGTGCAGTATACCCCTCCACGGGTAGCATAGCCCTGCCCAATGCGGGCGCCAATACCGACGCTCCGGTGGAATATTTCAACCTTCAGGGCATGCGTGTGCTCAATCCTGCCGCAGGTGTCTATATCCGCCGCCAGGGTACTGATGTCCGCAAGGTAGTTCTGAAATAAACTGCAAAACATAAACCGTATGCCGGCTCCGGACGCACCGGGGCCGGCTTTATTTGGCGGAATGTTGAAATTTTGCTAATTTTGCATCTGAAAAATAGACGGTTGCCGCATATGCCGCTGTCAATTTTCAGAGTGCTATGACTGACAATACATATAAAGACGGCCGACGCGTAAGTGCTGCCGCGGGTTGGCTTGCGCTGTCGCCCGTGCTTGTTTTTCTGCTGCTGTATGTGGCGGTATCTGTAATTCTTGACGATTTTTATAAAATGCCCATTGCTGTGGCCCTGGTGGTTGCGTCGATGTGGGCAGTGATTATATATCGCGGGCACAGTCTGATGGACCGCATCGACACCTTCTCGCGGGCTGCCGGCCATCCCAACATCCTGTATATGATATGGGTGTTCGTGCTTGCCGGTGCTTTCGCCTCTATGGCAAAGGAAATTGGTGCTGTCGATGCCACGGTGAACCTTACCTTGCGCTTTTTCCCGCCTGAGTTCGTAGTTCCTACGCTCTTTTTTGCCGCCTGTTTCATATCGCTGTCTATCGGTACATCGGTAGGTACGGTTGTGGCGTTAGTTCCATTGGCGGTTGAGATTGCAGCTACTGTAGACGCCAGTGTGCCATTCTATGTGGCGGCGGTGCTTGGCGGAGCGTTTTTCGGTGACAATCTTTCCTTTATTTCCGATACCACCATCGCCGCCACTCGTTCGCAGGGATGCAATATGTCCGATAAATTCAAGGCCAATCTGTGGATAGCGCTTCCGGCGGCAATCATAACTCTGGCGGCGTATATCGTAATGGGGCAGGGCACCCCTGCCATAGCGTTGGGTGAAAGCTGTAATTACTGGCTTATCCTGCCATATATCGTGGTGCTCGCAACGGCAATCTCGGGTCTTAATGTTACTGTGGTTCTTGCTCTTGGCATACTCGCCGCGCTCGGCATGGGCATTGCTACCGGTGTGACGCTGATAGACATGGCAACCTTTGCCGGCTCGGGAATCGCCGGTATGGGCGATCTGATAGTGATAACCCTTCTTGCCGCCGGAATGCTTGGTGTGATCAAGGCCGCCGGCGGTATATCATTTATACTGCGGGGGCTTACGGTGCGTATATCGGGACAGCGGGGAGCGCAGGCTGTGCTTGCATGCCTTGTGGGTGTGGTTAACCTGTGCACCGCCAACAATACCGTGGCCATAATCACTGTGGGTAGTATTTCGGCCGACATCGCACGCCGCTACGGCATAGACAGACGTAAAAGCGCCTCGCTGCTCGATTCCGCATCGTGCGTGGTGCAGTGTCTTATTCCTTATGGCGCCCAGACGCTTCTTGCCACGTCGCTGGCGGGAATATCGCCGGCGGCACCTTTCCCATATCTCTACTATCCCTGGGCACTTGCCGCAATGATTGTGCTGTCCATCATTTTCCTTTTTCCCAGGCATCTCTCCCGCCCACAAACCGCGGAATAATGGCTGCCGCGACACAGCCGTTTGGCGAGGTGAGAAATTTTTGATAAATTTGCGGCATAATTAAACTGTTATGAATACCTGCTCCAATAAGGCCGCCCCCGTGCAAGCCGAAGAACTCAAAGCCGAGATTCAAAAACTGAAAAAAGAGAAGAACGCCGTTATCTTAGCCCACTACTATGTGGATGGCGCAATTCAGGATATAGCCGACCATGTGGGCGACTCGCTGGCTCTTGCCCGGACTGCCGCCGAAACCGCCGCTGATGCCGACATTATAGTTATGTGCGGTGTCAACTTTATGGGCGACACCGTAAAGGTGCTGTGCCCGGACAAAAAAGTGCTCGTGCCCGACAATACAGCGGGATGCTCGCTTGCCGACAGCTGTCCTGCCGACGAATTCGAGGCTTTTATCAAGGCTCATCCGGATTACACTGTGATAAGCTACGTGAATACTTCGTTGGAGGTTAAGGCGCTGAGCGACGTGCTTGTAACATCCGGTAACGCCCGCAAGATAGTAGAATCGTTTCCGCAGGATGCCAAACTGATTTTCGGACCAGACCGCAACTTGGGCTCGTACATCAACTCCGTTACCGGACGCGATATGCTGCTTTGGGACGGTGCCTGCCATGTGCACCAGCGTTTCTCGGCAGAAGGCATCGCTCAACTCAAAAAGGAGCATCCCGGCGCGCCGGTGCTTGTCCATCCCGAATGCCCGCGTCCTGTCGTGATTATGGCCGACAAAGTGGGTTCTACCGCCGTGCTGCTGAAATATGCTCTCGAGAGTGATGCGAAAGAGTTTATCGTTGCAACCGAAAGCGGCATACTGCACCAGATGCGCAAGGGCGCGCCGGACAAAACTTTTATACCGGCTCCTCCACTGGACAGCACCTGCGGCTGCAACGACTGCGCCTATATGAAGTTGAACACCCTTGCCAGGCTGCGCGACTGTCTGCGCGACGAGGGTCCGGAGGTTACAGTAGACCCAGAACTGGCTGAGCGCGCACTGAAACCTATAGACAGAATGTTACAGCTGAGCTGAAAAAGATGTCTAAAACCGGACAAAACTGCCCTGTTTTAACCAATAAAGGCCACCGTATAACAAATTTTCGCATGTGAGTTTGTTTTGTTGGCGGAAAAACAATAACTTTGCAAAGTTTTTCCAAAACCGCGACAAAATGGGAAAGTTTACTGAATTCAATCTGCCCCTGAAGAGCCTAAGCACCGGTACCCACGAATATGAGTATCATCTGGGCAAGCAGTTCTTCACAAATATGGAAAGCACCGATATTCACGGTGCCGACCTTGTCGTGCATCTTACTGTTACCTACAACGGTGATTTCTACAGTCTGGACTTCGATATCAAGGGTGAGGTTGTTCTTATCTGCGACCGTTGCCTTGATGACCTCCACTTTCCCATCGACACGCAGTACCATATAGTGGTTAAGTACGGCGAGACCTACAACGATGACAACGACGAAGTGCTGGAACTGCCGCAGAACGACGCCACCCTGAACGTGTCGTATATGATTTACGACACAGTTGTGCTTGCGATTCCCATCAAGCACGTACATCCTATGGGCAAGTGCAACCGGCAGATGAGCAGCCTGCTAAAAAAACACCGCGCCACCCGCGGGAGCGAGGATGAGGAACTGGAAAACGAACTTATTGATGAAATAGATAACATCGACGAAGCAGAGGAGGCCGACAACGATACCACCGACCCCAGGTGGGACGCGCTGCGCAAACTCGGCGGCGGCGATGACAATATATCCGAATAAAAAACCATACAATACCAAACACAATGGCACATCCTAAACGCAAACAATCCAAAACCCGCACAGCAAAACGCCGTACCCACGACAAGGCAGTAGCTCCCACGCTGGCACTCTGCCCCAACTGCGGCGCATGGCACATCTACCACACCGTCTGCGGCGAATGTGGCTACTATCGCGGCAAGCAGGCTATCGTTAAAGACGAGGCCCTCTAAAAACATCCGCAGTATGCTGAAGCCCGTAACGATCCGCCGTCCTCTCCGGAGGAGAGGCGCGCGGGTAACGCGGGAATCTATCGGCAAAACAACGAACTGTCCTTGCGACGGGGCCTGTGGAAAGGCTCCCATTGCTGTATAAGGACACCTTCGTTATAAACATACCCGCGCCGAAATATCGGCCGGTCCTTTTTCGCTAATACAAAGTCCTTTAAGATATATGAACGCCCGAATCTCCGGTATTGCCTCCTACCTGCCCGATGACATTCTGGACAACGAGATGCTCTCGAAGATGGTAGACACCAACGACGAATGGATCATGACCCGCGTCGGCATTAAAACCCGCCATATCCTCCGCGACCCCGAAAAAGGTTCGTCGTATATGGGAATAAAGGCTGTAGAGAAGCTCCTTGAATCCACCGGCACGAAGCCCGAGGAAGTTGAGGTGCTTATCTGCGCCACATCCAACCCGGACCACCGTTTTCCTTCTACGGGATCTATAATCTGCTACGGCGCAGGGCTGAAGAATGCCTACTCCTACGACATGGAAGCCGCGTGTGCCGGTTTCTTAGTGGCCATGCAGGAAGCCAGGGCATATATATGCTCGGGATTGTACAAAAAGGTGGTTGTCTGCGCAGCCGAGAAAATGAGCTCGATGGTGAACTATGAGGACCGCTCTACATGTCCTCTGTTCGGCGACGGCGCTGCCGCTGTCTTGGTTGAGCCTACCGATGAAGAAGGTGTCGGCGTTATTGACGCAGTATTCCATGTTGACGGCGTAGGCAGGGATCACCTGCTGATGGTTGCCGGCGGATCGTACCGCCCCACTACGCACGCAACTGTAGATGCCGGGGAGAACATGCTGTTCCAGGACGGACGCGCCGTATACAAGCACGCCGTAATGGACATGCTTACTTCCACGCTCGAGGTGATGAAGCGTAACAACCTCGAGGCCGATGATGTGAAATATCTTATCCCCCACCAGGCCAACATGCGAATTATCGAGGCTGTGGCAGGCCGCGCGAAGTTCCCGATGGAAAAGGTTCTTACAAACATCGAGCACACCGGCAATACCTCCGCGGCATCGATTCCTATCTGTCTGGACGAGTACAAGCACCTTCTCAAGAAAGGCGACAAGCTGGTTCTCACCGCTTTCGGTGCCGGTTTCACATGGGGTGCGATGTACCTTGTGTGGGACATCTGATACATACCTTTTTGGGAAAAATTATAGCAGGAATAGCACTTTATCGGTGCTATTCTTGTTATATAAAGGAATTAAAAGTACATAACAACATGAATACAACTAATCCCGAAGGCGTGCTCACACCCGCCGATGAAAAAGACCTTCCAGTTGCGCCGATACATAAATCCGGCTTCGTAAACATTGTCGGCAACCCCAACGTAGGCAAATCCACGCTGATGAACGACCTTGTGGGAGAGCGCATAAGCATAATCACCTCCAAGGCGCAGACGACGCGGCACCGCATAATGGGTATTGTAAACACTCCTGAATATCAGATTGTGTTCTCGGATACTCCGGGCGTGCTCAAGCCCAAATATAAGATGCAGGAAGGTATGCTCGCTTTCAGCGAGGGAGCGCTCACTGACGCCGACATCCTTATTTACGTTACCGATGTAGTGGAGGACCCCGAGAAAAACGCCGATTTTCTTGCAAAGGTCGCCAAAGAGAAAATTCCCGTGCTGCTGGTGATAAACAAGATAGATCTCCTCAAGGGCAACGGCGAGCTTGATGCCATTGTTGAAAAATGGCGGCAGCGTCTGCCTCAGGCCGAGATATTCCCCACGTCGGCCACAGAACACTTCAACGTTACCAACCTGATGAACCGCATTGTGGAGCTTCTGCCCGCAGGCGAGCCATATTTTGGGAAGGACGCACTTACTGACAAACCCGCGCGATTCTTCGTTACAGAAATCATTCGCGAGAAAATCCTGCTGGACTATGAAAAAGAGGTTCCTTATTCCACAGAAGTGATAGTGGAGAAATTCGAGGAAAAAGAGAATTCCATCCACATCATGGCGGTAATATACGTGGAACGCGACAGCCAGAAAGGCATTATCATCGGTAAAGGAGGCTCGATGCTGAAGAAAGTGGGTATCCAGGCGCGTCAGGATATCGAAAAGTTCTTCGGCAAGAACGTATATCTGGAAATGTTTGTAAAGGTAGAGCCCAACTGGCGCAACCGCGAGGCAAAACTCCGTCAGTTCGGGTACATAGAATGATTCCTGGTTTGCCCACACCGAAATTTTTGGCTAAATTTGCATAAAATATATTAGCATTTCAACTATGGGACAACTCGTAGCTATCGTAGGACGCCCCAACGTGGGCAAATCCACCCTCTTTAACAGGCTCACGCAAACGCGTACAGCCATCACCGACCCTACAGCCGGCACAACCCGCGACCGCCAGTACGGCAAGGTAGACTGGAACGGTAAGGAATTCTCCATCGTAGATACCGGCGGTTGGGTGGTCAACTCGGAAGATGTTTTCGAATCGGAGATAAACAAGCAGGTGGAACTTGCCATCGAACAGGCTGATGTAACCCTATTTGTGGTCGACGCCATGAACGGCGTAACCGACCTGGACGACCATGTGGCCGAAATACTGCGCCGCTCCAAAAAGCCCGTTATTCTTGTGGCCAACAAAGTGGATTCCAACGAATGGGTGTACAATGTTCCCGAGTTCTATTCCCTCGGGTTAGGAGATCCCTATCCAGTATCGGCAATAAACGGCTATGGCACAGGCGACTTGCTCGACGAAGTGGTAAAGGATCTTCCCGAGGCCGATGATGATGCCGCCGCCCTGGATGATATTCCCAAGTTTGCCATTGTAGGGCGCCCCAACGCAGGCAAATCGTCGCTTATAAATGCTTTCATCGGTGAGGACAGGCATATCGTTACCGATATCGCCGGCACGACCCGCGACTCCATATATACCCGATACAATAAGTTTGGCTTCGATTTCTATCTTGTGGACACTGCCGGTATCCGTAAAAAGAACAAGGTGAACGAGGATATCGAATATTACTCCGTTATCCGCTCTATCCGCGCCATCGAGGCATCAGATGTCTGTATCCTGCTTATCGACGCCACCCGCGGCATAGAGGCACAGGACGTTAACATCTTCTCGCTGATACAGAAAAACAAGAAAGGCCTTGTGGTTGTCGTGAATAAGTGGGACCTTATGGAGGACAAGTCTACCGCCGCGATCAAGCACTATCAGGACGCGATACGCAACCGCTTCGCTCCCTTTGTAGACTTCCCCATAATCTTTACTTCGGCGCTTACCAAACAGCGTATATTCAAGGTGCTGGAAACCGCTATCGAGGTATACGAAAACCGCAAGCGTACCGTGCCGACATCGCAGCTGAACAACACCCTGCAGGAGGATATCGCCGCTTATCCGCCGCCAAGCAACAAAGGCAAGTTCGTGAAAATAAAGTATATTACCATGCTAAAGGGTTCGCAGGTACCTACGTTCATATTCTTCTGCAACCTGCCCCAGTGGGTAAAGGAACCCTACCGGAGGTATCTTGAAAACAAGATACGCGAGCACTGGAACTTTACGGGTACTCCTATAAACGTGTTCATGCGCGAGAAATAAAAACGCAGCCAACAGTATTTCAGGCGCGGCTGAGACATCAGTCCGCGCCATATTTTTGTTAATTTGTGGCGTTTTGTTTGATAATTGCAGAAATTAGCGTACTTTTGCACAAAAGTATCCGGTTTTCCGGCGCTGTCATATCATTCCCGAATAATTCATAATCTTTTCCAAATGAAAAAAACTATACTTCTTTTCTGTGCCGCGCTTCTTGGCATTGCCTCGGCCGGCGCAAACACCGTGTTCCAGCAGAAGGCCGATGCCTTCACTGCCGGAGAGACAGTCGGCAACCTTCCGATGGCCAAGGCGCCGCAGAGCCGCGCCGAACAGTCGATGACATTCTCGTATGCCGACGGCATGAGTACAGCGTACGGGCTTAATGGTACCACTGCAGGCAAAACAACCATATATCTTGCTTTTGAATTCCGCAAGGAAGATGTTGCCACGTATGTGGGCAACAGTATCACCGCAGTGAATCTGCGCGGTGGCTCAACAGGCATGATGAACAATGTGCGCGACGTAACATATTTCATTACATCGGATCTCAACGGCGAACCCGAAGTAAAAGGAACCGGCCGTCTTGGCGCCAAACCCTATGCCGAAGGCACTTTCACTCTCGACACACCCTATGTTCTTGACGAAGCAAAAACTGTTTATATAGGCTACTCGTTCGCAGCTCCCAGCCGCGGCTACTATGTCCCTACAGATAATACTCCGGCCACGCCTTCCAATCTGATCTACGGCATGTCCGATACCGAGAGCCGCCCCGCCGAATGGTACGTTGCCGGCGACGAGATAGGTTCTCTCTCGGCCGGTGTGGTAATCACCGGCGAGAGCCTGCCGCAGTTGCTTGCCAACATCACTACCGCTGCGTTCCCCTCGTATGTACGCACAGGCGAGACAAGCGACATACAACTCACATTCAGGAATGTGGGTCTTGCCAACATCGAGTCTCTCACCGTACGTACCACCGTTGGCGACGAGACTCCTGCCGATGCCGAAATAACTCTTTCGTCGCCGCTGGCTCCCTCTGTAAGCCGAGCTGTCAATGTTACGGGTATTCCGTTTAATAACGATGGCGAGAAAACAGTAAAAGTTGAGATAGTAAAACTCAACGGCGAGGAAATAGGACGTCCGTCTTCTGTTGAAGGTACCGTTATGGTATACTCCGAGGGCTACGACCGCACCCTCGTTGTAGAGGAAGGTACCGGTACATGGTGCGGATGGTGTCCCGGCGGCATCGTATTCCTGGAATATGTAGCCAAGACCTATCCCGACCGCTTCCTGCGTATAGCTTACCACAACGAAGATGAAATGGCCGGAAACCAGCAGTTCATCAACAACTATGTTACCGGTTTCCCGTACACCATTACCAACCGTCTCGACGAGTATACTCCCACAAGTTCATATTCCGCCATCCAGAACTTCGTGAACAGGCTTTATGACGAATATACTTCCTATCCTGCATACTGCCAGATTAATATCGATGCCACGGAGGACGGCGAAAACATAGAGTTCACAGCCGCCGCCGAGTTCGTTCAGCCCCTGTCGGTTCAGCATTATATGGCATTCGTTCTCGTAGAGGACAATGTTGGTCCTTACACCCAGCACAATTACTTCGCCGGAAGCGGAAAACAGATGGACGGCTGGGAGAACAAAGGTTCGTCCGTATCCACTATGTTTAACGATGTGTGCCGTGCAATACTTGGTTTCCCCGGTATAAACGGCAGTCTGCCCGAAAAAATTGAGAAGAATACCGTTTACACGTACTCCAATAAATTCTCGAAGGCAAAACTCACCGGCAGCACGTACCGTGTTATCGGCATGATAGTGAACGGCAACACCGGCGAGATTGTCAATGCCGGCCAATGGTATCCCGGTAAGGAAGCCGGCGTAGAGGTGGTAGAGACTGAAAATAACGCTCCTGCGGAATACTACAACCTCCAGGGCGTGCGCGTGGCCAACCCCTCCAACGGTATGTATATCGTGCGCAAAGGCGCCAGCGTATCCAAGGTCTTAATCCGCTGACGCAGATTAAAACATAAAAGATAAAACGACGGCAGCCTGCGCGCGGGTTGCCGTCGTTTTATCTTTATAGGGCGAAAACCGGAGAAAAATGTTCCGAAATTTGGTGATTCTAAAAATCTTGACTAATTTTGCAGTGCTTTAGCTCCTGTATGAGTTGGGCGAACGATAGCCTTATGGTGTAATGGTAGCACTACAGTTTTTGGTACTGTCTGTCTAGGTTCGAATCCTGGTAAGGCTACAAGGCCGCGCATCGCGCGGCCTTTTTCTTTAATAGGCTCTTGAATTCAGATGCTGATTTTTGTGGGGAAATTTTGCGGGTTTAAATTTTTGGGCTAACTTTGGGGTACAAAATCACCAAAAACGAATACGCCATGATTAGTCCATTAGCCTATGTAGATCCGTCGGCCAAACTTGGCAAAGACGTAACAGTCCATCCGTTTGCGTATATCGCCGCCGACACTGAGATTGGCGACGGCTGCGAGATTATGCCTTATGCTTCCATTGTGAGCGGTGCAGCTCTCGGAAAGAATGTCAAAGTTTACCAGGGCGCCATTGTCGGCGCCGATCCGCAGGATTTCCGCTGGAAAGGCGACAAGACATACTGTCGCATAGGTGATGGCACCCGCATACGCGAACACGTTATCATAAACCGCAGTATTCATGCGGGCGAAAGCACATCGGTAGGCGCAGATTGTCTTATCTGTGCCAACTGCCATATAGGCCACGACAGCCACATCGGCGACAGATGCGTGCTCGGCAACAATGTGAGCATCGCAGGCGACGTTAACATCGACAAAGGCACAATACTTTCGTCGGGTGTTATTGTACATGAGAAATGCCGCATCGGCAAGTTTGTGCTTGTAAAGGGTGGCACGCGTATCAGTCTGAACGTTCCCCCGTATGTTATCATGGCCCACAATCCTGTGGTCTATTACGGAGTCAACACAGTTATAATGCGCAAGCACGCGGGATTCTCAGAGGTCCAGATTGACGATATCGCCAAGGCCTACCGCCACATCTATCAGTGCCAGACTTCTGTTTTCAATGCCCTCAAACGCATCGAAACAGATATCGAGGACTCGCCTGTGCGTGCCGAAATCCTTAATTTCGTGCGTGCGAACGATCTGAAGTTGGCTGGTATCGTATTCGACCGCGACTGAGCGTATTTCAACACTAAACAATGAACGAACAACCAGATATCCGACAACTGACATATTCCCAGGCTCTTACCGAGCTTGAGGGCATTCTTTCGGCTCTACGTTCCGATGCGTGCGATGTCGACACCCTTGCCGAGCGTACGCGTCGTGCCGCCGAACTACTCAGCTACTGCCGTGCCAAACTGACACGCACCGAGAGCGAGCTTGCCAAAGTTCTCGAGGAACTTGACGGCACACTGCAGCAGTAAGATGTTAAATGCCACTCCTATAGCCCGACTGATATTCCGGCGAGCCGTTGCCGCGCGTCATGCGTGGGCAGATATTGCCGGTCTTGAGGACATCCAGCGGCGTCTGTTGCGGCGTCTGCTGGACAAGGCGGCGCATACAGCATACGGACGTCGCTACGGTTTCGGTAAGTTGTGTTGCTACGAAGATTATGCCTCGGCAGTGCCCGAGATTGAATACGAGAATATCCGCGAGGATGTAAACCGTATGCTTGCCGGTGAGGGAAACGTGCTGTGGCCAGGAATTACGCGCCGTTTCGCGCAATCCAGCGGCACGTCGGGCGGCAAAAGCAAATATATTCCCGTAACAGACGCTTCGCTGCGGCTGAACCACTACCGCGGGGGTGCCGAGGCAGTGGCATCGTACCTCTCGTTGTATCCGGACAGCCGCATGTTTGCGGGTAAGGGCCTGATTTTGGGCGGCAGTTTTGCCAACGAGATAAAAGAATTGCGTTCCGGCGTACGTGTAGGCGACCTGTCGGCCAATCTTATCGAGGCCATAAACCCGGTGGCCAATCTTTTCCGCGTACCCGGCAAGGATGTGGCGCTGATGCAGGACTGGACAAAAAAATTGCCTGCGCTCGTGGCTGCCTCGAGACACAGCGACATCACCAATATCAGCGGTGTGCCGTCGTGGTTTCTTACGTTGCTGCGTACCATTATCGCCGAGGCAGGTGCCGCCACAATACATGATGTGTGGCCAAACCTTGAGGTGTTTTTTCACGGCGGCATAGCCTTCGGGCCTTATCGACGGCAGTATGAGGCCATTACCGATACCGCGAAGATGCGCTACATTGAGAACTACAATGCCTCGGAGGGCTTCTTTGCCGTGCAGGACACGCGCGACGCCGACGCGGGTATGCTTCTGCTCGCCGATGCGGGCATATTCTACGAATTCGTGCCTTTCGACAGTATAAATGGCGCGCAGGGTGCGCCTGTACCGGCCTGGAAAGTTGATCCTGGGCGGGTATATAAACTGATAATATCCGCTGCGAACGGTCTGTGGCGCTACTCGCCGGGCGACACCGTGCGTGTAAACAGCACGCGTCCGTTGCGCATAAGCGTGGCGGGGCGCACGAACAGTTATATCAATGTATTCGGCGAAGAGGTAATGGTATGGAACACCGACGCCGCCCTTTCTGCCGCATGTGCGCTCACCGGAGCTCACGCGGCGAACTACACGGCAGCTCCGATATACACCGGCGACCGTACCAAGGGACGCCACCAGTGGATTATAGAGTGGACCGTGCCGCCCGCATGCGGCAGCGAAGCTTTCGCCGATATCCTTGACGGGGAACTGCAGAAGGTGAATTCCGACTATCAGGCCAAACGCAGCGGCGATATCTTCCTCGGCCGCCTCGACCTTGTAGAGGCGCCACGCGGCACTTTCGATCTGTGGCTGGCACAGACAGGGCGCCTCGGCGGACAGCGCAAAGTGCCTCGTCTGTTCAACGACCGCCGCATAGCCGATGCCATAATTGAGATTATTAACCGATATAAACCAGCATAAAATGAACCTTAAACGACTGCTTTCCGCCGCGCTCGTCTTTGCCTCAGTAACATCGTGGGCAGGCGAGCTCAAATACATCTTCTATTATATTGGCGACGGTATGGGCATGGGTCCCGTACAGGCCGCACAGAACTATAACCGTACCATCCGCGGCAACAGCGATCCTTTGCTGATGATTCAGTTTCCGGTGAACAGCTGGAGTTTTACCTATTCGGCAAGTTCCGACATCACCGACTCGGCAGCCGCAGGTACGGCTCTGTCGTGCGGCACCAAGACCAAGAACGGAATGCTTGGAATGGCTCCTGACACCACCGCAGTAACTTCGATTGCCAAAATACTTTTCGACAAAGGCTGGGGCGTGGGCCTCACCACCTCTGTGTCGCCCAGCGACGCAACGCCGGGCGCATTCTATGCACACGTGCCCTCGCGCAAGATGGGATACGAGATCTGCTGCCAGATGGCCGAATCGGGCTATCAGTTTATCGGAGGCTCGGGTCTGTACGGATGGGAGAAGGACGGCAAACCGACGGACATCGCCGAGGTGTACGCCCGCAACAAGGTACAGATTGTGCAGGGCCCAAAAGGAATTAAAGAAATCGCCTCGGACCGCGTGCTCGTGCTCAACAATGACGACATGAAATCGAGCAACATCGGTTACACGATCGATTCCATCGCCGGACGCCTCACCTTGCCCATGCTGGCAGAGGCATGCCTGAAACAGCTTGAAAAGACTTCGCCCGACCGTTTCTTCATGATGGTGGAAGGCGGTAACATAGACCATGCCCTGCACGGTAACGACGGCGGCGCTTCTATAAAGGAAGTCCTTAACTTCGACCAGGCACTCCGGGTGGCATACGATTTTTATCTGGCCCATCCCGAGGAGACGCTGATCGTAGTAACCGCCGATCACGATACTGGCGGCCTTGTGCTGACACACCCCAAATACTCCGGCGGGGGACTGCGCAACATCGACTACCAGAAAGTATCAAAGGAAGAGTTCAGCACATACTGCAAAGCATTGCTCAAGAGCCGCATGGAATATACCTGGGATGACATGAAGATGTATCTTGCCGACAATCTGGGACTTTTCGGTCCTATCAAGGTATCGGAGGAAAACGAGAAGAAACTCCGCGAGAAATTCGACCAGACTTTCCAGCAGCGCAACAGCGCCGACCAGAAAACGCTCTACGCCAGCTTTAATGCTTTTGCCGTGGAGGTATTCAAGCTCCTCAACAAGGACAGTGGCATAAACTTCGCCACCACCAGCCACAGCGGCAACCCCGTACCTCTGTTCGCCATAGGCGTGGGCGCCGATGAATTCCGCCATCTAAACAACAACTGCGACATCCGAAATACAATGCTCAAAATCGTAGGGCAGAACAAATAGAATAAGAACAGACAAAAATGACGGCCGTCGGCTCTGCGGGGATCATTCCCACGGGCCGACGGCTTCGATTAAACATAAAAGCTCTCGTTTTTGTTGCCAATATTGGAAACTTGTATTAACTTTGCGCTATAAGAGAAGAACGACATGGCATATAGGATAGACGAGATTGGCACTCTGTTCCATGAACGGAGAAAAGAATTAGGACTCACACAGGAGCAGTTGGGTGAGCGAGTCGGCGTAACAAAATCAGAAATCTCAAAGATAGAAAACGGCCGAGGAATAACATTTGCGACCATCAACAAGCTGTCGGAAGCCTTGGGCGTATCGGCACAGATTGAGCTGACGCCCGATAACTCTGTTTCTACAGATATTATTCACTATATAGTTATGAGTCTGGGTATGTTTGCCAGGCAGTACGGACTCACCAGAACAGAGGCATGCAATTATCTGTCAAGATTCAAAGGTCTCAAATTTTCCATTGACAATTATGAGGCAGAACACCAACTGTCGTTGCAGGATTGCGTGGACGACATGTACGCTGTATGCAAAAGAAACGGAGGTGCATTGATATGAGAATCTATCATGGCTCCAACCAGACAATTGAGAGTATCGATTTGGCTCAGGGAAAAAAATTCAAGGATTTTGGCAGAGGATTCTATACCACCCATCTTTACGAACAGGCAGCCTATTGGTCAAAACGAATTGCCGGGCGGTATGGAGGATTGGCAATAGTAACGGAATTCGAATTCGATTTTGATGCAGCCGTGTCGGATGGGTTGAATATAAAAATATTTGAACAGCCAGATAGGGAGTGGGCTCTATTCGTAATGGCCAACCGAAGTCAAAATAATGAAGAATACAGACATGATTATGATATTGTGATCGGTCCGGTTGCCGACGACAGGATGGCCCGTCTGTTCGGGCTTTACGAAATGGAGATTATCGATCTTGATGCGGTAGTGGCAGGTTTGATATATAAAGATTTGAACTCCCAGTATTTCTTTGCTACCGAGCGTTCTCTCAACTATATCAGAAAGGTATGAAAACAGAAGATAACAATTTTAATTTCCTGGTTGAATACATTACAACGAAAGTTGTGGAACGGATTATCGCAGACGAGAATGTAGGCCTGGAGAAAGCATTGTTGCTTTTTCATAATTCGCAGACATTCTTGAAATTATGCGACCGCAATACCGATATGTATATAGAAAGCCCGGCATTTGTCTACGAAATCTATAAAGAAGAACTGCGCCGCGGTACTCTCCACGGCATAAGCGAGTGACGTTGTCTGTCATCGCAGTGCTACTGTCAGGACATATAAAAATGACGGCCGTCGGCTCTGTTGGAATCATTCCACGGGTCGACGGCTTCGATTAAACATAAAAGCTCCCGTTTTTGTTGCCAATATTGGAAACTTGTATTCTCTTGAAACCGGGCGTTTCAAAACAGGATTCCTTGACAAGTTCTTTGCGACTTCACCGCTATTGTCGCTATCACCCCTCAATGCCCGTTCAACCTTTCTACGCTGACGCTATGAAAGCGCAAAGCGGTAGCAACATCTGGTTATTGAAATATAAATCAGATAAATTCAGATAGTGTAATTTTCAAGTAAACGATTTTGTGTTTAGCATGAGCATAGGAACGTAGATAGAGAGTATTGTTTTTGTTCCAGAAGATTGGCTCAATATGGTCTTCTTCGGTTAGAGACATCCAAGGATCTCCACTATACATTACATTACTATATATTTGAATTTCGTGAATTAGATCTTTGTCAATTTGGAAGAAATGCAAGTCTAAATGAATGTCGCAATCATCAAAGGCTTGGCAGACTAAAACTCTGTTTTTGTTAATGGCAGACGGTTCAAGGTTTGTATCATCAACCCAGTTGCCTGATGTGGAATCATACCACCATATATTATAGTTATGATAATCAAGTGGCATTTTTAGACCCAATAAATTCAGTTCAGGATAATAAAGCAAATTATCCATCCTAAAAAGTTCTTCTTCCGTTACAGTTTCGGATATCTCACATTTATCCAATGAATCCAACTTGGCTATACGTTTTTGAGTGTCTTGAAAAATTTTATTCAAAACATCTTGTTTAGCTATCGAATCAATACGTTGTGGATAAATATTATAATCAGATGCTGTGCTACTGGCTTGCATATATTCTTCCTCACTGATTTCTTGAACGCAGAAAATCGCGTTTTCAACAGATTGGGCAGTATTAGCAGTTTCTGTATCAAGTTTTGACGATTGGTTATTACAGGATATGGCAATTATTGAAATCATCAAGATCCAAAAACTCTTATCGGTCAGTTTCATAATCTTCAAATTTTTGATTTAGTAAATTACACTTTGCCTTTATTATCTATAAGCCCGGTGTTTAGAGATTCGTCAGCCATAAACATATTATTCAAGAGGTGAGTTTATATGTTTATTTGGCTTGCATACGCAAAAGTACACATTTCAGGTGATATACAGCGTATTTCCTTGAATTTTAGTATCTCTTTGCTTTCTGTCTTAAATTATAAAATGCTTATCAACTGTTAAGATTTAGTCAAATCTTTCGTTCAGAACACATGCCTATCTAATCCTTTCACTTCCTAAAAGCAACTTTTTCGCTCTCTCATTTCTATAAAGGGTAGTTGTACCGTTCTTTTTTCTTGTATGGTTGATTTTTCATTGATAAAAATCATTGAAAACCAATTCACATGATAGTTCAGCTCTTCCGCAATGGAAGTATAGGATGCCCGATGGAGACAAATAGGCGCTGATTCGAGGTTAAAAGTGAACTTTTTGAAACAAAATCGCACGGTTTAATAAATTTAGTTGCACACTTGAAAAATAGTATGTATTTTTGCTTGTGGAATTTTACACAATGTGAAATATAAAACGTTACCAATCACAATAACAATGAAAAAAACTTTACTCTCACTTTCTTTAGCTCTTGCCGCAGCGGCTTCAGCTTCCGCCGAGGTCCCCGTTCTATACGGACTGATTACCTACTCCGACGAAGAAGCGTACTCCAAAGGCATCTATACTGTTGACGCCACCGCCGATGCCCAGCCTGTTCTTTATTGGGCTGACGGCGATATGACCGGCAACGGTGGCGCCGTGTATGCGGAGGGTACATACTATGTCCTCTCTTACATGAACCTGATGGGCACAATGTACTGGGGTTACCAGATCTGTGATATTGCAGAGAAGACATACGACTATAAATTCAGCAGCGCATATTCGGCAAAGGATGCCGGCAGCGCTATTACCTACGACCCGCAGACAGGCGGCACCTATTCTATCTGCATCGACGAAACGGACATCTCCAAATACACCCTCAGCCTGATGGATCTTGAAACTGGCATCAAGACTCCTGTCGCACGCGTCGAAAAGCTCATCAACGCGATGGCCGCCACTATCGACGGCGTTCTCTACGGCATTGCAGAGGACGGTAATCTCTACACCATCAACAAGCAGACTGCCGAACTGACGCTCGTAGGCCCTACTGGCGTTACACCGCAGAGCAACCAGAGCGCTGTCATAGACTACGACACAAACCAGATGTACTGGGCTGCCTACACATCCGAGGGCGGTTTCCTCTACACCGTAGACATCACCACAGGCGCCGCCACAAAGCTCTCCACTTTCGAACACAAGCAGCAGCTTGTAGGCATTACTCTGCTCCAGAGCTCGGTTAGGCAGACAGCTCCGGTACAGCCCACCGATGTTCAGTTCTGCTTCGACAAAGCATCGCTCAACGGCGAAGTATCCTTCGTCATGCCTACTCTCAATCTTATGAACGAGGCTTTAGAGGGCACACTGTCCTATACAGTAGCCACCGGCGCCGAAATCCTTGCCGAAGGCACTGCATCTGCCGGAGAAACCGTTACTGCCTCGGTAAGCCTGAAAGAGGGCGGCAATGTGGCTTTCTCTATCGTGATAAAGAATGCCGCTGGCGACGCTTCCAAACCTTTTGCCGCAACACACTGGGTTGGCATGGATGTGCCCGCAGCCGTTGAGAACCTCTCACTCACTGCAGATGGCAGCACAATTCACCTTACCTGGGAGCAGTCCGAAACCGGCGAACACGGCGGTTATGTCGATCCTTCCGAAGTGTGCTACCTTATCACCCGCGCAAGCGACGGTACCGTAGCCGCAACCGAGCACAAAGGCACAACATTCAGCGAAACACTGGATATTCAGGGCCTTAAAAAGTACACATATGCCGTTACTCCTTTCATCGGCGCCAACCGCGGCCAGGCAACCCTTTCCAACGCATGCACCGTCGGCGATCACTTGAAAGTTCCCTTCACCGAAAACTTCGTAAATAACCCTGACAACTTTAGTGTCTATACTGTAACCGATCCCGACGAAGACGGCAACACTTGGGAATATTCCACATATAACAACACCGTATCCAGCAACTGGACATGGATGTCGGAATTCAACAGCTGGATGTACACCCCCATGATCGACCTTGAGGCAGGAGTGAACTACACCGTATCGGTGGAAGTCGCTTCCGAAGGCCAGGAGGATTGGAGCCAGCCCGGCTATCCGTTGCTCGACGAATACGCAGGACATCTTTCCGTATATCTTTTCAATGATTCTAACGTCGACACCTACATGACCCTTATCAACGACAAGGTTGTGGAAGCCATCGCCCCCGAGACTTTAAGCTCCGAAACCTTCACCGTTGAAACAAGCGGCGCATACTACCTGGGATTCCATCACCACGGTCCCAGCAATTACACTGCAATGTTGCTGAACAGCATTTCCATGACTGCCGAAACCACCGGCATCAGCGAAATCGGTTCTGACGGTAATATCAAAATTAGCACCGTTGCCGGTGGCATCGCAATCGAGAATCCCGACGGATGCGGAGTTGCAATCTACAGTGTAGACGGTAAACTGATGCATAGCGGCGCATCCAGTGCCAATGTACAGTTGCCCGCAGGCATGTATATCGTCCGCACTCCCGAAGCATCGGTTAAGTGTATTGTAAAATAAACAGACAGTATTTCCAAAAAAATGCGCCCCCCGCACGGAGGCGCATTTTTTATTCTCCATGCCTCCAGAACGTTGCTATCCGCCTATGCCTACTTTGCGCAGGAGAATAAAAGGGGTTTATCCGCGGAGTTTATTTTAAGTCTCTCAATGTCGCGACTATACAAAAGCACACATCCATATTTTTCTACTTTTAGTAAAAAATAATGAACAGGCCGGAAATATTCTTTGTTATTTAAAATAGAAATCGTAACTTTGCGGAGTAAAACGAATCCGCGGCGCATTTCCGCAAAATCACTGCGATTTTTCAGCTTAGGTTATCTTTCCTGACTGTCAGGGGAGCATTTTCGCAGGATTCGAGATATTTATCTCTCTCCAAATCAGTATAATCCGTACAGGAGAATCCGCCTGCAATTTTTTTCTAATCCAATCCGCCCTTGTTTTTCCCTTTGCATATGCTGCGGGGAACAGTTTGAACGGGCAAAACATAATATGTAATTTTATAATGTTTAATCGCGAACAATTAACCGAAATGTCCGACGCCGACCTTGTGGCCGTGGCGGAAAATCTCGGAATAAAAAAAGTTGATCTGAACAACAAGGACAGCATTATCTACAACATTATCGACGCTCAGGCATCGCGCAGCGCCGCCGAGGACTCTGCAAAACGCGGAGGCGACGACGCTCCCAAGAAACGCGGACGCAAGAAAAAGGTTGTAGCAGAAGGTGAAGAAGCCTCAGCCCCAAAAAAGAAAGTGGCCGAAAAACCGGCAAAGATAGAAACCCCTGCCGAGACTCCGTCCGATGCTGCCGATAATGCTCCGGTTGCGGTGGAACGCAAGCGCCGCGGCCGTCCGCCAAAGAAACGTACCGAAGAAGTTACCGAATCCGCACCTTCCGTGGAAATAACTGAGGAAGTACCCGCACAGCAGCCGGAGACACCCGAACAGTCGGTGCCCGAGCATGCTACCGAAAACCCCGCAGAGACTCCTGCTGCCGAGACAGCACCTGCTGTAGAAGAGGCTCCGCGTTCGCGCTTCATGCCTTCCAAGGAAAGTTCGCTCGGCGAGTTCTTCCCGCGCAGCGAAGGCCGTAAATTCGTGCCTCGCAGCCAGCGTGAAAAAGAGGAGGCTGCCGCTGCCGCAGCCGCACAGCCCCAGGACGAGAACGCCGATGCTGCCGATGTTCCGCAGCAACCGCAGCAGCAACAGAAATTCCAGGGCAAGAAAAACAAGAAGAACCGCCAGAACCAGCAACCGCAGCAGAACTTTATGCCGCGATACAATTTCGATGGTATCCTCGAAGCCACGGGTGTATTGGAGATTGTCCCCGAAGGATTCGGATTCCTCCGTTCGGCCGACTTCAACTATCTTCCTTCGCCCGACGACGTGTATGTTACCATGCCGCAGATAAAGGCCTACGGCTTGCGCCAGGGCGACGTCGTGGAAGCTTCTATCCGCGCGCCGCGCGAAGGCGAAAAATACTTCCCGCTCACCGACGTTCTGCGTGTGAACGGCCGCAGCCTCGAGTTTATCCGCGACCGTATTGCCTTTGAGCACCTTACTCCGCTTTTCCCGGACGAAAAATTCGATTTGACCAGTGGGCGCTCCTGTACCATGTCGACCCGCGTCGTGGATATGTTCGCGCCAATCGGCAAGGGCCAGCGCGGTCTTATCGTGGCTCCTCCAAAAACCGGTAAAACACTTCTTCTTAAGGATATCGCCAACGCCATAGCCGAGAATCATCCCGAGACATACATCATGATTCTCCTTATCGATGAACGTCCGGAGGAAGTTACCGACATGCAGCGTAGTGTAAATGCTGAGGTTATCGCCTCAACATTCGACGAACCTGCGGACCGCCACGTAAAAATCGCGGGCATTGTCCTCGAAAAGGCCAAACGCATGGTGGAATGTGGCCACGATGTTGTTATTCTTCTGGATTCCATTACCCGTCTTGCCCGCGCCTATAACACCTGCGCGCCGGCTTCCGGTAAGATTCTTTCCGGTGGTGTGGATGCCAACGCCCTGCAGAAGCCCAAACGTTTCTTTGGCGCGGCACGTAATATCGAAGGTGGCGGCTCGCTCACAATTATAGCCACGGCCCTCACCGAAACAAGCTCCAAGATGGATGAGGTGATCTTCGAGGAATTCAAAGGCACCGGCAACATGGAATTGCAGTTGGACCGTAAGCTATCCAACAAGCGAATTTTTCCGGCCGTGGATATCATGGCCTCCAGCACCCGCCGCGACGATCTTCTGCTGCCTTCGGCAACTCTCAACCGCATGTGGATTTTGCGCCGCTATCTCAGCGACCGCAATTCCATCGAGGCGATGGAATTCATCAAAGAACGCATGGAGCGCACTCGCGACAACGACGAACTCCTCAGCACCATGAACGGATAATCAAAAAATCGCATACTGCAGGCGGCGTCCGGAACTTTTTCTGGACGCCGTTTTTATGTATGCCTGTAGTAAGAAGAGCTAATTTTTTGTCTTAAAAAGCGTGTCGCGGGAGCGTGTCAGACATTTTGAGTAATTTTTATAGGAAAATCTTAATTTTTTTGATGAAAAATTTGCAGGATTCAAAAAGTCGTCGTAACTTTGCAGCGCAAAAGCAAAAGAGCTGATTGCTCTCCAACCAAACGCAAGTGAGGTGCGGTAGTTCAGCTGGTTAGAATGCCGGCCTGTCACGCCGGAGGTCGCGGGTTCGAGTCCCGTCCGCACCGCAAGAGGAGAGAGGAGAATGAGAAATGTTAATCTTCGGATTTCGTTTCTCATTCTTTTTTATAAATCGCTGCCCCGGTAGTTCAACGGATAGAATAGAAGTTTCCTAAACTTTTGATAGCAGTTCGATTCTGCTCCGGGGTACAAATCCAATAACCATATGGAATTGAATGGCCCCAAGCCAAAAATCTTATTAACCGCGGGCGCATGCGTCCGCGGTTAATAAAATGGATAGCCGGAGGCTATCGGTACCGAATTCCGATGTGGTAAAAATTAATTATTTTAAAACTATGGAAACCTTCGGACGCACTGCGCTTGTTGCCGGCGATGACATGATGCGCGATATGTCCCGATGCCGGATTATTGTTTTCGGTGTAGGTGGCGTGGGGTCGTGGTGTGTGGAAGCTATAGCACGCACAGGTTTCGGGCATATCACACTTGTGGATTCCGATGATGTTGCGGCAAGCAATATCAACCGCCAGCTTCCGGCAACCACTTCTACCGTCGGACAGCCGAAAGTAGATGTGCTTCGCCGTCGCATTATAGATATCAATCCCGAAGCTGAGGTCGTTGCACTGTGTAAGCGTTACACGCCAGAAAATGCCGCAGAATTTGCAATTGAGACCTACGATTATGTTATCGATGCCATCGACTCGCTCGACGACAAGGCCGACCTTATTTTGCGGTGCACTGATCCCGGTACGGCTCCCCGCCGGGCTTTCTTTTCGTCGATGGGCGCGGCACGGAAACTCGACCCATCCAAGATATCGACTGCCGAGTTCTGGAAGGTTGATGGCTGCCCCCTTGCACGCGCGCTCCGCACCCGTTTCCGCAGACAGGGGATGTTTCCAAAAAAAAAATTCAAATGTGTCTACAGTCCCGAGACGCTGCCGCACCGCAATGAGGGCGAACGAGGCGTAAACGGTACTTTTGCGCATGCCACGGCCATGTTCGGCCTCACGCTGGCATCACTGGTTGTTACGGATTGCTACAAGCGTTACTGCTGACCGGGCAGCTGCTGCATTTCCACCAGGCGGCGGTAGAATCCGGCCGCTTCGGCGCGCAACAGTTCGTCGTGCGTGCCGCGCTCCACAATCTCGCCGTGATTCAGTACGCAGATAAGGTCGGCGCGGCGGATGGTAGACAGACGGTGCGCTATTACGAGCGTGGTGCGGCCTTTCATCAGCCGGTCCAGCGCCTGCTGCACAAGCGTCTCGCTTTCGCTGTCGAGGGCAGATGTGGCTTCGTCGAGGATAAGAATGGCAGGATTCTTGAGTATGGCGCGTGCGATTGAGATACGCTGACGCTGACCACCGGAAAGACGGCAGCCGCGGTCGCCTATCATGGTGTCGTAGCCGTTTTCCATAGCCATAATGAAATCGTCGGCGTTTGCGATGCGGGCGGCATGACGCACATCGTCGAGCGTGGCGTTTTCCACACCGAAGGCGATGTTGTTGAAGATAGTGTCGTTGAAAAGAATCGCTTCCTGGTTTACGTTGCCCATCAGGCCGCGCAGGTCGGCAACATCGAGGTCGCGTACATCCTTGCCGCCAACAAGTACGCTGCCGGTGTTGACGTCGTAGAAGCGCGGAATAAGGTCGGCCATAGTCGACTTGCCCGAACCGGACTGTCCTACGAGTGCAACCGTGGTTCCGGGAGCTATTTTCAGGTTGATATCGGACAGCACGGGGTGGTCGCCGTCGTAGCTGAACGATACACCACGGAATTCAACACCGGGCATCTCGCCGGCAGGCAGTTCTGCGGGCGTGGCGGGTGAGGCGATGGGGTTGACGGCGTTGAGAATCTTATCCACGCGATCCATCGACGCCAGACCTTTCTGAATGGAATAGGCTGCTTTGGACAATTCCTTGGCCGGGTTGATTATATTGTAGAAAATCACCATGTAATATATGAATGCCGCTGCTGTCATGCTTGAGTGTCCGGAGAGAATCAGGCTACCTCCGAACCAAAGGATTATTGCGATTGCGGCCGTTCCGAGCAATTCGCTCATGGGGTGCGCCAGCGCCTGACGGCGCGCAACCTTGTTGGACAGCCGGTAGAACACCTGGTTCTCGGCATGGAAGCGGTCGCACATCTTGTCCTCGGCGGTGAAAGCCTTGATTATACGGAGGCCGCCCAGTGTTTCCTCGATAATGGACATCAGCACGCCCCACTGCGTCTGTCCCTCGTAGCTCGTACGCTTCAGACGCTTGCCCACGCGGCCCATTACGAGGCCGGCTATCGGCAGAAGGATGAACACGAATATAGTGAGCTGCCACGAAATGGCAAGCATCATGCCCAGACAGACGATAATCATCACCGGATTTTTAAAGAACATGTCCAGCGAAGCCATTATCGAGTTCTCTATTTCTGCAACATCGCCGCTCATGCGGGCCATCACGTCGCCTTTCCGCTCCACGGTAAAGAATCCGATCGGCAGCGATGTTATCTTGTCGTACACGTAATTTCGTATGTCGCGCACGATACCGGAGCGCAACGGAATTATAAAATAGGAACTAAGGTAGGTCGCGCCGGTCTTCAGAGCGGTCATCAGTACAAGAGCCACCGCCAGCAGGGCAAGTGTGGCATTGGCACCGAAACTTTCCATTGCCAGCTGTGTATAGTAGTAGAAGTTGTTCACCACCACATCCTTCAGAGAGGCGGCACCCACAGGCATGTAGCTGTATGTCGCTTCCTTGATTTTGAACAGCATCTCCAGAATGGGAATAATAAGCGCGAACGAAAACAGCGTAAGGAAGGCTGCGAGGATATTGAAAAAAATATTCAGCGCAAGGTATTTTTTGTATGGAGGTACGAAACGGCGCAGGATGGCAAAGAAATCTTTCATAATTCTGTGGTTATCAACTGTTGCGGCGTCGCGAGCGCATCGGGGTTCATGCGCAGGCGCAAAGCTTCTGGATAGAGATTGTTGGCGCGGCGGCCTATATTTTTTATGAATCCGAGCGGCACGCCACCGAAAGTAGACGTGGCGAAACCTTTGGGCAGACTGTCGGGAATATAGGAGAGGCTGTCGCCGTGCAGATATGTCATAGCTGCGCTGTAGTCCAACGGCAGCTGCGGCATTGAATCATTGCGGAAAGCAGTGGAGAAGGACAGTTCCCACGCCGGTACGGCGTCTTTGCCCTTTATGCGGCCGAGAGGCAGTCCGCAGCGCAGCAGGTGCAGGCTCGCGGCAAGGTATGCCATAAACGCGGCCTGCGTTGCAGGAACGGCGGCGAAAGCATCGGCTCCATCGGCAAATATGGTGTAGTTCTCAGACTCGCGCAGCCATGTGCCGGCTGCCTTTAGGGCAATCGGTGCTGCTTTGGAAAATGTTCCCTTCATGCGTGGAATGCGGTTGCCTTCACCGTCGGTCTTGCGTAGGGCGGCGATAAAAAGGCCCTCGCCTCTTACAAATCCCGGCATAAGGCGATAGCAATGAAAGGGCGTATCAAAACCGCTGAGGACGCCGGGATAAGTGTCCAGGCCAAGGTCTACGCTTTCGGCACCGAGAGTTTCGACGATGAAGCGTACATTTTCCTCATCCTCCTGCCGGTTGAACGTACAGGTGCTGTATATCAGCACGCCGCCGGGACGCAGTGCGTTCCACACACCGCCGAGAATGTCGCGCTGCAGAGCCGCGCAACTTTCCACGAGCCCGCTGTTCCACTGGCGGATTGCTTCCGGCTCCTTGCGCATCATGCCTTCGCCGGAACAGGGGGCATCCACGGCGACGATGTCGAATACGGGTCCGAGTTTGCCAAGGGCGGCACCATCGATGTTGCTCACGGCTACAGTGGGGAAGCCGTGTTTGGCAAGATTTTCGAGCAGAGCGCCCGCGCGCTTGCGGTCGAATTCATTTGCAAGGACAGCCGAACCGGCAGGGAGCGCCTCTATTGCTGCGATAGTCTTTCCACCGGGGGCTGCGCAGGCATCGAGATAGCGGACAGGACCGTCGGGCAACATTTCCACGGCGCGACGCACTGCCTCGGTCATTATCATGGACGACGCATCCTGCACATAGTACAGACCCTGATGCCAGGCGGGATCTGCAGCGAACAAGGGACGGATATCGGTATAGAAGCCGCGGTCCGGCAGCCACGGCACCGGCTCAAGCCCCGCAGCCGGTGCAATATTTTTCAGTTTATTTGTTCGTGCCGATACAACCGGTTCGGTATCCTCGAGAGCGGAAATCACCTTAACGGCAACGTCGCTGCCGACGCAACCGGACAGCATGTCTTTAAAATCCTGAGGCAGTTGGCGCAACATCATTTACGGGCTTCGATCAGTGCGGCCACTTCTTTTTCGAGGTATGGCACGTCCACAAGATGAAAATCGGTCATATCGGGATGAAAAACTCCCAGATGGCACGCTGCAACATCAATGTTGTAGAACTGTTTCAGCAGATAGCGGTACATGCTTTGCTGCAACGCATAGTGATGGAAACTTGTATCGGGTATCGCTGACAGGGGCCAGCGACCGAAACGGCCATAATTTGTGGTTATGGGGTTACCTGAATTGTCCACGACTTTGGTTGAGCGCTTCCAGTCGTAAATCTCGAACACGCCGTTGTCGTAATTCAGAAAATCGAGAGTTCCGGCAATGCGGTGTTCCTTGCTGAACAGGGGCCATTCGGTGCGGAACGGCCTGAGATGATTCGTAGCGGCGAATTTCAGAAAATGACGGAACGCCTTGTCGGCCAAAGCGTCGGCATCAGGCTCATTGCCGAGGTAATAGTCCTCGATGCGTCTGTGCATTTCGGTGCCGAGTGCGCTCGCTGCATCGGCTTTCGCTTTCCATTGCGCCTTAAGTACTTCTGCAGGGCATTCGGGCGTTGCTTTGCGGGCTGCCCAATAGTCGGCATCGAATTTCTCGAAATAATCCGCTATCACGGTAGTTACCGAGTCGCATCTTACATCTCCGTCGACCACATAATAATGCTCGATGGGCTCAAAGACGATGCGTGTATCGCGCTCGTGTCGATTCTGTTCGTTATAATTCATCTTTTAAAATGGCGCTGTCCATCATCACTAAGGCCGAGGATTTCTGTCTTGGCAGCACAGATATATGCAGGCGCTTCTCGTTGGGCGACGGCTCGGCATCGTGGCACACAGGAATTCCGGCTTCCTCGATAATGCTGCGAACAGTGGTCAGCGCAATCTGTGGTGTGTTGTTGTGGTCGCTCAGATGGCACAGGAATACGCGTCTGAGGTCGCCAGCAGCGGCTATGGAAGCTATGTAACGGCCCGCGTCGGCATTGTCCAGATGTCCCACGGTGGATGCTATACGCGCTTTCAGGTGCTGTGGATACGGACCTGTGCGCAGCATGTGCTCGTCGTAGTCGCTCTCTATCATCAGATAGGATGCCTTACGCATATAGAAATCGGATCGGGCGGTAATAGTACCGGTATCGGTCGTGACAACGAAAGTAGCCCCGGGCCCCTCGATGCAGAAACCACAGTTGTCGCTGCCGTCATGGCTGGTCTCGAAAGCCGTTATTGTCATGGGACCGACTGTAAATGGAAATTCCTTGAATATGGGCGAGTGGTAGTCGGCGATGCGGCGCGACATGCTGTGGCGCCGCAGCAGTCCGTTGAAAGCTTTTGGGGTGGCATAGAGCCGCATGTGCCGGTTGTAGCGCAGAATCGCATAAGCATAGCGCACATGGTCGCTGTGGTCGTGTGTCAGCAGTATGCCCTGTATTGTCTTTACGTCGATGCTGTTTGCCGCCAGCTGTTCCATCACATATTTGTTATCCACTCCTGCATCGATAAGCAGGCCGCAGCTTGGCGTGCCGATGTATGAACAGTTGCCGCTGGAACCACTGCCGAACGAAAGAAAACGCATTCTTTCCGGGCGCACAAAAGCGTCGTCGGCCATCGGGCTGAGTTCGATGCCTCCCGATACAGAATCATCGGCCGGAAGGTCGAATAGTCCCGGCTGGTCGGCCCAAAGGGCCTGATTGCGTTTCTGGCGGCGTCGGCTCATAATTGTGGTCAGTTGGAATACAGCAGGAAAATTGCAGGTCGTTTGTCGTAATTGTATTGTGCCGATTTCCACTGTCGCAGAGGCATTGTGCGTATGTTTTGTGTGGGGCCGGTTATATCGGCGGCCACGCACAGCAGCATTTCGCCGGGAAGCGAGGATGCAAGCTCTGCCACAAGGCGGTTGTTACGGTAGGGCGTTTCGATGAATATCTGCGTCTGGCGGCGTGTACGTATATCGCGCACCATGTTTTTGAAGGCGGCATCGCGACCTGTACCGAAAGGCAGATAGCCAAGGAAAGCAAAGCTTTGTCCGTTGAATCCTGAACCCATCAGCGACATCAGAATACTCGACGGTCCTACAAGAGGCACCACTTCCACGCCTTTACGCTGGGCAACGGCAACAAGGTCGGCGCCGGGATCGGCCACAGCAGGACATCCGGCCTCGCTGACGACACCGATATCGTGCCCTTCAAGAGCCGGGGCAAGCATCGCTTCGACATCACCTGCGGGAGTATGTTCGTTCAGTACTGTGAAATGGAGGTCGTCGATAACTATGGACTTGTCGCAGGTTTTGAGAAAGCGGCGGGCAGTGCGCAGTTCCTCTACCACGAAATATTTTATTTCGCTTATAAGCCTGATATTCCGCTGCGGAAGCACATCTCCCACAGGGCAGTCGGCCAACATCGACGGAAACAAATATAATTTACCTGATTTCACTACTGCAAATGTACAAAAAAAATCGCAAACTGCAGCAACGGGCTAATTACATTACTTTACTTTTGCCATCGAAATGTCTGTTCCTGAAAATGGTTGACTCGGTTTTGTATATATACTGATTCAAGTTTACTCTATGACTGCGCATGGTTGACAAAATGTCTGTGCGAACAAGGTTGCGGATTTCGTTGTTAAACTTTACTATCTCATGGTCGGAGGAATTGTTCCGTTTCTTTAGTCAAAGCGACACGAAGATTTTGAGGAAGTGAGATTTTTTGTAACTTTGTAGGAGCTTAGCAGATTTTTATGAAAAAGTTTTTTATTATGATATTGGCCGGGGCGGCAATGATGCTTGCTTCGTGTGGTACAATGGACATGAACCGCGCGGCAACCGGCGCAATGGAAGCCCTGCAGGCAATGTCGATAACGGATGAACAGATGGCGGCATACGTGCAGCAGTCGGTAGCCGCTATGGACAAGCAGAACAAGGTGCTGCCGGAGAGCAGCCCTTACGTGGTGCGTCTGCGTCGTCTTACCAAAGGCATAACCGATGCAGACGGTATTCCATTGAATTTTAAAGTTTACCAGACAGGTGAGCTTAATGCTTTTGCGTGTCCCGACGGCAGTGTGCGGGTGTACACCGGCATTATGGATCGCATGAACGACGACGAACTTATGGGCATTATCGGCCATGAAGTCGGGCATGTTATAAAGCGGCATTCCCGCAAGGCATTCCAGAATCAGCTTCTTTCGGGGGCCCTCCGTGATGTGGTAGGTTCTACAGGCGGTGTTGCCGCCGTGCTTACCGACAGCCAGCTGTACACCCTCGGTCAGGCTTTAGGTAACGCCAAATACTCTCAGAAGCAGGAAAGCGAGGCCGACGACTGCGGCTACGATTTTCTTGTAGCCAACGGACGCAATCCCTGGGGTATGGTTCATGCTTTCCAGAAGCTTGAGGCTGTAGAGCAGGCAGCCGGTCAGCAATCCGATGGCCTACAGCGCATGTTCTCGTCGCACCCGGATACGGCAAAGCGCATCGCTGCAATGGAGAAACGCTGCCGCAAGGACGGATATGCGGAGAACTCCTCGTCAACTTCGACACAGGGAAAATCCTCTGCCATCAGGCACGCTCCAAAAACTACAAAAACAATAAGATTCTGACATTGGAAAACAAAACCATCATAGACTACCGCAACGTAGAGATACATCGCAACGAACACATAACGCTGCGCGATGTCAACTGGCACGTTGATGCCGGCGAGTTCATATATCTTGTCGGCAAGGTGGGCAGCGGCAAGACATCGCTTATCAAGACGGTATATGCCGAGGTTCCCGTGGAATCCGGCGAGGCCCGTGTGTTCGATTTCGACCTCACTGACATCCGTCGGGCCGATATTCCTTATCTGCGCCGGCGGATAGGAATTGTTTTCCAGGATTTTCAACTGCTTACCGACCGCACGGCATGGGCCAACCTCGATTTTGTGCTTCGTGCCACAGGATGGAAGAACAAGGACGAGCGTGAGAACCGCATCGACGAGGTGCTGCGCCTCACGGGCATGCAGACAAAAGCTTTCAAGATGCCTCACGAACTCTCCGGAGGCGAGCAACAGCGCATTGTTATATCCCGTGCGCTCCTCAACAGCCCCGGACTGATTCTTGCCGACGAGCCTACCGGCAACCTCGATCCCGATACGGGAAAGATGATTATGACGCATCTCTACGAGATATCGCAGAACACAGGTACCGCCGTGGTGATGGCGACGCACAACCACGGTTTCACGCGTTCGTTTCCGGGACGTGTGCTGCGATGCGAGCGAAAGATGTTGCTGGAATAAACCTTCTGTGCCGTTGTGGCGTTATCCTTTTATAGAATTATAGAAACTAACATAAAACACATATATTCCATGAGCGATTTTAAAGAACTAATCTCGCAGAGCAAGCCGACGCTTGTCGATTTCTTTGCAACATGGTGCGGTCCCTGCCGCATACAGGGACCCATTCTCGAAGACGTTAAAAATAAAGTTGGCGACGCTGCCAATATCCTTAAAGTAGACATCGACCAGAATCAGGCACTTGCCGCACAGTATCGTGTGCAGTCGGTTCCCACACTTATAATGTTCAAGAACGGCGAAGCCGTATGGCGCGCCGTCGGTGTACACCAGGCCGACCAGCTCGAAGCCAAAATCAAGGAACATAGCGTATAAACTACACCTCCCTCAGCCAAAAACAGACAACGCCCAGAGAAATCCGGGCGTTGCTGTTTTTAAGGATGTTTCTATTAGTAGTCCGTCTCTATGGCATGACGGGCACGGACGAATTCGGGCAGTGAATTCGGGTTGCCCAAGGTTATGCCCTGTCCGGACAGAATGCTCTCGAGGTTGTTCTGATAATAATCGTGGTCGGCGAGCAGTTTCTTACGCGTGCCTTTGGAATATTTGTCTTTGCTGTAAACATCAGGTACGGGTCTGTCGGTAAGCTCTATAGCTGTGGCCTCAAACGAAAAGCCATCGCCGGTATCGGCTTTCAGAATCATTCCGCCGGGGCAATGCAGTTTCCAGGGGCCGTCCGGCACAGGCACTTCGGGTGTGAACCAGGCTATCCAGCGGCGCCCGTGATAGTCGGATACCGCCATAAAGCATTCATAGCCGAGGATGGTGGCTGTTGTGTCGGCTTGTACCTCCCATTGCATCTCGTCGAGCGGTTCGTTATAATAATAAATGCCGTCTCCCCATTTGTCGTATACCGTGATGTCGCCGCTGTTTCTGTCTTTGGCGATGTAGGTATATATATTCTTGTCCGGGGCATTTCCGCGATTTTTATTTACAGTAATGCTGCCGTCGGCATTCTGGGTAACCCATGCGGCCATCTGTATGGAGCGTAGCTGCTTCTGTCCTTCGGGGGTGGAAGTCAGGGAATCTACGTACATACTCATTTTGTTGAAATAAAGCGATTTGCCGGTATCGGCTACCAACAGCATTTTCTCGGTCTTCAGCGAGTCGTTCCTGATATTGCGCGACACGGCATCGTAGCTGATTTTTACCGCTTGCTGTGCAGTGGCGGTGAGCGATGCAAGTGTGCAGAGAATAAGTAATTTCAGTTTTTTCATATTGTGCGTTTTACTTTTTATAGTCCGGCTCGAGGTTGTGTTTTCTGCCGTCGTATTCCGGGAGTTCGTAGCGGTTGCCTTCGTCGTCGACGGCGTACACCGTTACTTTACCGCCGCCTTCGGCACTCATTATGCTTTCCATGTTGTTGAAAAAGTATTCCGCGTTTTCAAGGGCCTTTTTGCGGTCGACTTTGGAATAGTCGTCGGCAAAATACATGGGTGGGATCTCGGTATCCGTGTGCTCGATGCCGGTAGCAACGAAAGAGAATCCGCCGTTGGCCTCGGCTTTGAGGATAAGGCCCGGCAGCCCATGCAGTTTCCAGGGGCCGAACGGCAGCGGAATCTCGGGTGCGAACCATGCCTTCCAGTGCCGTCCGTGATAATCGCTCTCGGCCATGATGCACTCATAGCCCAGAACCGTCGCAGTAGAATCCTCCGTCATTGTCCATTCCATTTCGCCAAGAGGCTCGGTGTAGTAGCAGTTCTCCTCGCCGAACTCGTCGTAATGCGTAAGGATATCCTCGGTAGGACTGACAAACACGTAGGTATATACCACCTTCGCCGGTCCTTTGTTCAGGTCGAGTGTCTGCGTTCCGTCGGTTTTTTCTACAATACAGGACTTACGCATGATTTCATAGTATTTCCTCTTGCCGTCCGGAGTAGACTGCAGGGAATCTGCCCACTGGCTGGTTTCGTTGAAGTACTTTGCTCCCGCCGCGGATGCAAGCAGGGACATCTTTGTGGTTATATTTTTGCCGGTTCTTGCCGGTCGGGTGTATTCGTAGCTCACCCGGATATCGGCACGATTCTGTGCGAATGTCGCGAGTGTGGCAACGCATAAGGTGATGAATAATAAAGGTGGTTTCATTGTTTTATTTTCTTAGTGCTATCGAGAAAAGCAGCTGACGGCCGCGGAGCTGGCGGCAACTTTCGTAAGACGACAGCTGTGAGTAGGTCGTGTAGTTGTATTGTTGTTTGTCAAGGATGTTCGTAAGCGAGGTGGACAGCTCTATTCGTTTGGACAGCTTGTAAACCAGCCGGGTATCAAGCATAAGGATGCTTTTGTAGCTTCCTTCGACAATTTCGTTACGGTAGTGTTCGCCGCTCACCTCCCATTGCCATTTTTTGTGGGGCATGAAGTTGAGTGAAAGTTCATTTGTGAGCGTCGAAAGCCAGGGCGCCGAGGCGCCGTTCATTGTCAGACGGTTGTCGGAGTAATTTATGGAATAATCGAAACTGAACCACCGCGCTGCTGCGCCGTTGATTTTGCCGCCTATGCTCCAGGCTGTACTTATCGACCGCACCGTCTGCTGCTGCGACAGAAGATTGGACCGGCTGCGGTTGTACGAGCCGTTTATGTTACAGCTGCCTCGCATGAAATCGAGAGTCTTGCCAAGATTACCCATCGCCGTGAGCGACTTATTGTTGTTGTCGGCATCGGCATAGCTATAGACGGCATAGTCGCCGTACAGCTGTTGCGACAGAGTGTAGGGCAGCTTGCTCCAGGAGTGCATGAAATATCCGTTGGCAAAAAGTCCGTGCCGGGTATGCTTATAGCTGAAATTTGCCGAGAGGCTTTGCGAGGATGTATTGTAGAAATTGTCCACACCGGATTTGAACGTGCGGTAGTCGGTCATTATCAGGCCGGGATAGACAAGATTCAGATTCATCGGCGAGCGACCCGCGCTTCCGCGGATTGTCCCCGAGAAACGGTTGCCTGGCTTCCAGTTGAAGCTCAGCGACGGCGAGAAATAACCCTCGTCGCGGTTGGCAATCACCTTGTCGAACGAATAGTGAGCATAGCTCACCGGCAAGTTGAGGGCAATGTTTACGCGGCGCATCCAGTATTCGAATTTCGGCGATGCGTATACCGTAACTGAATTTGTATGTACAACATTCTCCGTAACGCCGGGCACCTCCGCAGGCAAATCCGGCAGCTGCGAATTCATATGCCGCCAGTAGCCTTTTATACCGCCTTCGAGGCTTATGGTGATACCTTTCAGGGAAAAGGCGTATGCCGCACTCTCGTGAGTATAGAAAGCGTGGTCGCCGATCTTCTGCCTAAAACCGCCATCTTCACTTTCCGCGCTCCACACTCCACTTAACTCTTCGGGTCTTGCCTCCCATTCGTTACGGCTCTCGAAAGTTACAAGATGGTTGCCATTGAAGCGCTTTATCATCTTGAAATGGTTCTTCACATAGTATTCCGGCAGGCTCGCCGACTGCGAGTTCGGTATCGAACCTGTGGTACGCAGCGAGATGTCGTTCCATTTCATGTCGGCCTGCAAGGTATTGTTTATGTAAGCTGTCTTTTGGTTGAGTTCATAGATGAACTTGCCCGACAGACCGTGCGAGTGCCGCGTGCCGTTGCGGTTCTCCGTGATTATGCGGTTGCCGTCGTTGAGAAAGTAAGTTGTTACGTCCGAAGCTTCGGCAGTAACGCGGTTGAAAGAATAGTCGATATTAGCCTTCAGCTCGCCGCGTCCGAACTTGCGCAGATTGTTTGTGGAGACCATGAAAGAACGGTTGAAAAGAGTGCGCCGGCTGTTCAGCGCCGGCACTCCCGGCAGTTCCACGCCCACATATTGGTTCAGTGCGGTGCCGCGTCCGCCGGAAAAGAAGTCGGTGTACGACGCCGAAAGGTCCTCGCCGGTGTTGTTGGTGCGGAATGTGGTGATGTTCTGGAAACCGGGCATCACCGCCATAGCGAACAGCTCGCCGTCCCACGCGGCCACCTCGGGCTGCCACGACCAACCGCCTGCGGCGTCGCCGTGAAAATTCCACGTTGCCTTCGCTTTGTCTTTAAGTTTCAGATTAATGGCCGCTTTGTCCGAGAAAGCCATGCCGGAGAGTACCTGCAGCGGCTGATGGTTCTCCATCACTTCCACCGCGCCCACATCGTCGTGGTTTATACCGTTTGTGGCAACGCCGTACTTGCCGCCGAGCATGTCAGAGCCCTCGATGTAGAATTTGTTGATGTCCTCGCCCTGATATTTGATTTTGCCGTTCTTCCCCACGTCGATACCCGGCATATGTTTCAGAACATCGCCAATGGAACGGTCCTGTGCCTGAGCGAAGCTGCTGACATTGTATGAGATAGTGTCGCCCTGCTCGCGGATTCGGTCGGCCTTCACCGCCACCTCCTTGAGCTGGATGTTTCCTGCCTCCATGTAAATCGTTACCGGTATAGTGATGGAATCGAGTGCCAGCGATTGTCGGGCATAGCTCATCATCGCTACCTCCAGGCGCCAGCCTTTCACATCCGGCAGATCGAACGAAAACTCGCCTCCGGCCTTCGTCGTGGTGAATTTCTTGATTTTGCCGTCGGCACCCTTTACTATCACTGACGCGCCCGCAAGCGGCTCGTCGCTTTTTCTGTCGATAATCGTGCCGCGCACATCGGTCTGTGCCAGAGCTACAATCGCCGTTGACAGCAGAACCAGAAGTGCTAAAGGGCGGTACATACGCTAAAAATAATACGTCAGAGCCGCTCCGAGACGGTTTTCACGGAACTTCATTGCGCCCTTCAGCAAATCTGTTATTCCAAGGTCTGCCTCGATTGCAAAATTGAAATTGTTTATCGGGAAACCTACACCGATTTTCCATGAACAGTCGAAACGGCGCTGACCGTTGATTCCCCACAGGTCGGAATAGTTTTTTAAGTCTTCCTGAATCCGGGGGTCTTTTATCACAATCTCGCCTGCGAAAGCATAGCGTATCTGCGGGCCTGTAAAGACATTCATGGAAAAGTATTCGGTAATTCCGAAGGTATATCCCACAACCAACGGTACTTCAACGCCCCATTTGTATATTTTAGGGGCATTTTCTACCCACTCACCGTCATTGCCAGTCAGCACAAGGTCCTTGTACCGATATTGGGAATAGAACAGCGATACTCCAGGCTCGAAATAGAAGTTGCGACCGAGGTAGATATTGCTCACACCGCCTATCTGGAAACCGCTGCCGGCTTTGTACATCGGCACAGTGGCGTGTTCGCCATGCCATTTGCCGGGTAATTCGACATCTACAGCCGCCTTGAGACCCCATATAACAGCTTTTTCGCTTTCCTGAGCCAAGGCATAGTTGGCGCCAAGGCAAAGCACTAAAGCTGTGATAATCGCACTTGTTTTTGATTTCATGTTGTTAGGAATTAGACTTGATGTAATAACGGATTGGCTCTCACGATTATTGTATTGTGGAAAGTGGAGGGTGGAAAGGAAGCGGTTTTGAATTGTCGTGAAATTAGATTAGATTTGCAGGCGATATGGAATATACGACAGAGAAATTCAGCCGCGACATTGCCGCTGCGGAATATATCGACGGTTTCAGGGACGCCGGGCGCTTTCTTGAGCTGTGCAAGGCGTGTCCAAACTATGGCAAGTCGTGGGGCTGTCCGCCTTTCGGATTCGATACGGATGCGCTTCTTCGGCGCTACGACCGCGTGCGTCTTTTTGCCACGAAAATAGTGCCTGATCAAGCCGGTCTGCCGCTTGAGTGTGCGCAGGAACTTGTCAGACCCGAAAGAGTGCGCATCGAGCGTGAACAATTGGAAATGGAGAGGCGCTGCGGAGGGCTGTCGCTTGCATACGTTGGCAAATGCCTCTACTGTCCGGACGGCGATTGCACGCGCCTGTGTGGCATGCCGTGCCGGCATCCCGACAAAGTGCGCCCGTCGTTGGAGGCTTTCGGCTTCGATATCGGCAAAACACTTGCCGAACTCTTCGGCATTGAGCTGAAATGGGGTACCGACGGGCATTTGCCGTCGTATCTGGTGCTTGTGAGCGGCGTTTTCTATAATGCCGGCACATGGACCGATTAACGCAGACCCAAAGAAGCCAGAATTTCGATAGCCTCGGAACCGCTGAGTGCGCGTTGGCGCGCCAGACGTTCTGCAAATCCGTCGGCGACGCCCGCTATGCCGGCATGGCGGAAAATACGGTCCACATAGCTCATGCACGATTCAAACAGGCGGTCCGCCTCGTCGGCGTCGAGGCCGCAGTGGTCGGTGGCGTCCTGGCGCATGGCGTTGCGCAGCTCTGTGGTGTCGGCCGCCGAGATGCCGCGGTGCGCCAGTACATAGCGGCGGCAGGCTACGTTGCCTATGGCCATAGATGTGGTGAGGCGCAGGTCGCGGAGGGTCTGTTCCCACACAATCTTTGCCGACATGCGGGGATTGCCTTTAAAGCCGAAATCGTGGCTCATGCGAAGATGCTCGCCTGCTTCGGCGTCAAGGTCGATGGCGGCTAAATATTCTTCGCCGTCGAGAGCCACAAGAGTAATGGCCATGCCTGTGATGCCGTACGTTTTGTCTTTTTCGTCGGCATAGGCCAGTTTATTATGATTTTCCATTTTTAATTTACTACAAGAATTTTTGCTACTGCGCCGGAGGCGCTTCCGCTCGCGTTCTGTGAGGCCAGCACGTAATAAACGCCTGTGCGCACTCTGTTGCCGGAGGCGTCGCAGCCGTCCCAGCTTATCATTCCGCCTTCCGAGCGGCCCTGGAAGAATACATTTCCTGCCGCATCGGCAATCTTCACGAGCGAATTATCCATAAGACCCGCCACGGTAATCCATCCGGTATATTCGGGACGCACGGGGTTGGGATAGGCGTACACTTCGGAATAGTCGTCGGCAGCCGGCGAAGAGTCGCTGTCGAGGCACACCGCGCCGAGTGTCGTGCCGAAGTAAACCTTGTTGCTGAAAGGATCGGATGCGGATGAAATCACGCAGTTGGATGGCAGCGAGGAGTTGGACGTATTGTAGTTCGATATTATTTCGGTGCCGTCGGCACTGACGAGGTATGCGCCGGAACTCTCGGTTGTTATCCATTTGCGGTTGGAGTGGTCTATGGTGATAGAGTATACCTTCTCGGTGGTGAGCAGATAGTCGCCCAGCTGGGTGCCGTCGTTGCGCGGCACTACGGGACGGCGCACCGTCAGATTGTTGCTCATGGCATCGGCGGGGTTGTCGATAACGAAAACACCCATTGTGGTGCCTACCCACACTTTGCCGTCGGCATCCTCGGTGGCGCACGTTATGTAGTCCGGGGTTATATTGTTGTTGTTCTGGTCGGTAAAGGTTGTGTGGAGGATAAACTTGTCGTCGTTGAAGTTGCTTGGCGTGCCGTTGTTGTCCATCACTACAAGGCCTTTCTGCCAGTCGCCGTATGCAATAAAGTTGTAGTGCGAACGCTTGCAGAAGGTTACAAAGTAGTCGCGGCTGGGCGAGTAAACCACGTTAAGGCGGAATGGCCTCCAGTCGGACGCCTGCACCTTTTCCAGGCCGGCCTTGCGCTTTGCCGCCGGGAGGACGTAGATTGTAGGACTGGTCTCGTAGCCGCACGCAGCCCACAGGTTGCCGTCCTGGTCGATGTCGGCAAGGAAGAAGTTCTCGCTGGTGGGTGTGCTTTTCTCCTTTGGCATGTTGGTGCTGTTGAATACGTTCAGCACCTTGCCGTCTTTGATGGCAAAGATGCCTGCCAGACGTATTGGCAGATACAATATGCTTTTGTCGTCGGGGTCGACAACAGGGCGCGAGGCGCCGCCGATCAGGGCCTCGGTATTGGCCCTCTGCTGTTCGTTGGTAAGGTCGGGACAGTTGTCCACCTTGACAGACGCAGGCATGCCGTTGACGATTTCACCGCCGTCGAAGTAGCACATGTGTGCTGGCGTGCTGAAGCCGTCGCCAATACTGCTGTTTACAAAGAAGGACGTGCCTTTGTCGGTAAGGTAGAGGCGTGTGCCGTCGTTGCTCCATACCATGCAGCCGGGGTTGGACATGCTGATGCCCTGGGGATGATAGGGCTGCATTGTAATTTCGGGCGTGTCTTTTGTAAGATTCATGCGCGATACGCCGTCGGGGGTGCCTACCCATACCGACGACAGGTCGGTGTCCATGCATACCTTGCCGCCGGAATATGCTTCGGGCAGAGTGGCTTTCACCGTTGTGCCGTCGGGCGACAGAACGGTAATGTTGTCGCCGTGCACCAGCATAACGCCGTCGGTGCAGACAGCTATGTCGCGCACTTTCTCGCCTCCGGTATTGATGGCGGAGATTTTCATCGAGCTGGCCTCGAAGTCGAGATTGGCGATATACGCAGATTCGGAAGTATGGATGTATACCAGCCTGTTATCATCGAGTTTGGCAAGATTCTTATAGTAGATATTCGCCGTGTGGCTGAATCTGTCGAGCTGGTTGTGGCGTATGTCCAGCGGAGCGGCGTATATGCCGTTTTTGCTCACGAGTACAAGACGTTCGCCCATAACGAAAATCTTGTCTACAACCTGATTGTAAATTCCCGATTCAATCACCTGGTTTCTGATGGCGTCGAAAACCACCAGTCCGAAATCCGTGGCTACGTATATCCTGTTGCCGTAGAACGCCACGTCGTTAATCTGTCGGCCGCTCGAGAGGATGGCGTCTTTGATATCGGCCATGTTCATCACTTCGCCGTTGTCGCGGAGGATATCGATGTTGCCGGATTCGTATGCCACCATCAGGTATTTGCCGTCGGCGCTGTACCAAATGCCGGTGATCGACGATGTGTCGGACAGTTTGTTGGTCGGGCTGTATGTGTATGCCTCGTTGTCGTCGCCGAGGGAGAACAGCGACGGGCCGAGGAGGAAATACGCGCGGTCCGGCGTCTGCACGACCTTGTTCATGTCGCCGACGACGGGATAGCTTGTCCACCTGCCCGTTTTCATCTGGGCAGAGGCGCCGGTGGCGCCGAGGAGGCAGACAGCGAGGAAGAGAATACGTAGCGTTTTCTTTAGCATAGGGGGTAATTAAGAGGGCTTGTTGTCTTTTTCTTGATCGATGAAGCGCCGGAAAGCCGCCACGGCTTTGCCGCGGTGGCTGATAGCGTTCTTTTCGTCGGCGCCGGCCTCGGCGAAAGTCTTTGTCCAGCCTTTGGGGACGAACAGAGGATCGTAGCCGAAACCTCCGGTGCCGCGTGGGGCCGTGAGGATGTCTCCTTCCACCTTGCCTTCGAACACGTGCGCTTGGCCGCCGCGCAGAAGTACCAGAACGGTACGGAAACGTGCCGAACGGTCGGTTATGCCTTTCAACTTCTCCAGCAGGAGCGCATTGTTGGCGGCGCTGTCGTGGCCCGGCCCGGCAAAGCGGGCGCTGTACACACCCGGAGCACCACCGAGGGCATCGACTTCGAGGCCGGAATCTTCGGCTATACAGTCCATGCCGTAGCGGTCGGCCACCCATCGGGCCTTCTGCATGGCGTTGCCCTCGAAGGTATCCGCAGTTTCGGGGATATCGTCGTTACAGCCTATGTCGGCAAGGCCGCGTACATCGTACTCGGAACCTAAGATCTGGCGCAGTTCGCGCAGTTTGTTGGCGTTGCCGGTGGCAAATACTAACTGCTTCATCGGAAAAATAACGTTTTTACAGCGTCCTTTATTGTTTATCAGCCCACTACAATGTTTATGATTTTGCCGGGCACGACAATCACCTTGCGGATGGTTTTGCCTTCGAGCCATTTCTGTGCGGCGGGATCGGCGAGGGCGGATTTCTCGATATCGTCCTTGGTGGCGTCGGCGGCAACGGTGATGTTGAAGCGCGCTTTACCGTTGAACGACACTGCCATTGTTACCGACGATTCCTTGAGGTACTCCTCGTTGTGCTCGGGCCAGCGGGCGTCGCATACGGTTCCATCGCCGCCCAGGGCGTTGTGCCACAGCTCCTCGGCCATGTGGGGCGCGAAGGGCGCGAGCAGAATGACGAGCGGACGCAGTATTTCGCGCGAGTGGCATTTCTGCTGTGCGAGTTCGTTAACGCAAATCATGAACGCGGCCACAGAGGTGTTGAACGAGAATGCCTCGATGTCGGACGTTACTTTCTTGATGAGTTTGTGGAGTGTCTTGAGGTTTTCAGCCGTGGGCTTGCTGTCGTCCACCAGCAGGGTATCGCCCTTGTAGAACAGGCTCCAGAATTTCTTGAGGAAGCGGTAAACGCCGTCGATTCCGTGGGTGTCCCAGGGTTTGCTCTGCTCGATGGGGCCAAGGAACATCTCGTACAGGCGCAGGGTGTCGGCACCGTAGCGCTCGACGATATCGTCGGGGTTCACGACGTTGAACATGGATTTGGACATTTTTTCCACGGCGCTGCCGCAAAGGTAGCGGCCGTCGTCCTCGGTGATGAACTCGGCGGTATTGAATTCGGGACGCCAGTTGCGGAACGCCTCGGTATCCAGCACATCGTCGTGTACTATGTTGATGTCAACGCGGATGGGAGTGGTGTCGTATTGGTCCTTCTTGCCGAAAGATACGAAAGTATTTGTGTCCTTTATGCGGTAAACGAAGCTCGTGCGGCCCTGAATCATACCCTGGTTGATGAGCTTGCGGAAAGGCTCGTCGTCAACGATATAGCCGTAGTCGAACAGGAACTTGTTCCAGAAGCGGCTGTAGATGAGGTGGCCGGTGGCATGTTCGCTGCCGCCAACGTAGAGGTCGACGCTGCGCCAGTATTCGTTCGCTTCCTTGGAAACGAGAGCTTCGCTGTTGCGTGGATCCATGTAGCGCAGATAGTATGCCGACGAACCTGCGAAACCGGGCATGGTGTTGAGTTCCAGGGGATAACCCTCCGGTGTCTGCCAGTTCTTGGCGCGTCCAAGAGGCGGCTCGCCGGTCTCGGTGGGCAGATATTTGTCGATTTCGGGCAGCTCGAGGGGCAGATTGTCGTAAGCCTCGGGAATACCGTCCACATAGCACACCGGGATAGGCTCGCCCCAGTAGCGCTGACGGCTGAAAATGGCGTCGCGCAGACGATAGTTAACTTTCACACGGCCGATACCGGCTTCTTCTATGTATTTCTTTGCGGCGACGATGGCGTCCTTCACTTCGAGGCCGTTCAGGTTCAGCGCCGGGCCTTCGGAGTTGATCATCTTGCCTTCCTTGGCGTCGAAAGAGCTTTCGCTGACGTCGGCGCCCTCGATAAGCGGAATAATAGGCAGGTTGAAATGGCGGGCAAAGGCATAGTCGCGGCTGTCGTGCGCCGGCACGGCCATGATGGCGCCCGTACCGTAGCCTGCAAGAACATAGTCGCTTATCCATACGGGCACTTTCTTGCCCGTGAGCGGGTTAATGGCATAGGAACCGCTGAAAACGCCCGTAACTTTCTTGTCGATCATGCGCTCGCGTTCGGTACGGCTCTTTATGCTTTCGAGGTATGCGTCCACCTCGGCTTTCTGGCCGGGTGTGGTGAGCAGCGGCACATATTTGCTTTCGGGGGCGAGAACCATGAACGTTACGCCGAAAACAGTATCGGCGCGTGTGGTGAAGATTTCAAGGTCTATATCGTCGCGTCCGTCTATGCCGAAGTGCATCTCCGCGCCCTCGCTGCGGCCAATCCAGTTTGTCTGCGTCTCCTTGATGGAATCCGACCAGTCGATTTTCTCCAGACCGCGCAGCAGGCGTTCGGCATAGGCCGACACGCGCAGGAACCACTGCCACATCTGCTTCTGCTCCACAGGGTAGCCACCGCGGACAGATACGCCCTCGCTCACCTCGTCGTTGGCGAGCACGGTGCCGAGTTTCGGACACCAGTTTACCATAGAGTTGCCGAGATAGGCAAGACGGTAGTTCATCAGCACGTCGCTTTTCTGCTTTTTGTCCATCGCGTTCCATTCGCCGGCGGTGATGTGCAGCTCCTTGGTGCCGGCGGCATGCAGACCGTCGGTGCCGTGTGCTTCCAGATGGGCCACAAGATTCTCGATGGGCATGGCGCGGTCGGCGGCGGTATCGTAGTACGAACCGAACATCTTCAGGAACGCCCACTGCGTCCATTTGTAGAATTCAGGGTCGCAGGTACGGATCTGACGGCTCCAGTCGAAGCTCAGGCCGATGTTGTCCAGCTGCTTGCCGTAGCGCTCAACGTTTATGCGCGTGGTTATTTCCGGATGCTGACCTGTCTGGATGGCATACTGTTCGGCGGGCAGGCCGTAGGCGTCGTATCCCATAGGATGCAGCACGTTAAAGCCCTGCAGACGCTTGTAGCGGGCGAAAATGTCGCTTGATATATAGCCTAAGGGATGGCCCACATGCAGTCCTGCGCCCGAAGGGTAGGGGAACATGTCCAGCACATAGAATTTGGGGCGCGACTTGTCGATGTCGACGCGGTAGATATCGTTGTCTTTCCAATATTGCCGGATTTTCGGCTCTATATCTTTGTGGTTGTATTCCATAACAATGAAAGGTTTCGTTTTAAACCACAAAGGTAATCAAAATCCCCAACATATTCAAACCGCAATAGTAAGGCGCATGGCAACTATACGGTATGAAGATACGTTTTCGAATTCTTAGAGAAACGCAGCGACCTTGCGGATTTTTTCAAGCCGTGCCATGAATGAAGTGTCGGACTTGGCAATTTGCTTGTTGTAATCCGACTGCAACTTCAACCATAAATCTGCTTCTATCCCCAATGCAGCCTCCAGCAGAAGAGCATATTCTGTCGTTACAGCTCTCTTACCATTAAGGACTTCGTTCAGAACGGAAGCAGGCAGTCCAATCTCAGCAGCCAGAGCCTTCTGTGATATGCCCCTGAACTCAATCTCGTCCTTTATCATCTCTCCGGGATGGATTGCGTTACTCGGAGTAAGATTGTTGGCTATCATGTCGGATGCAACACCTTCAACTTTAATTTCCATATCTGTTACTTGTAATGGTTCGACAATTCAACGACGTTACAGATAGTCAATATCGGTTCTTTTTTATTTATGGTAACCGAAAATTCCACCCTATACTGGTTGTTGACTCTTACTGAGGAAAGTCCGGCTTTGTCTCCGGACAGCACCTCGTATTGCAATGAGCGGATTGTCCATAGAGCTTCTATACAGGACGCGCCTTTCAAGAAATTAATCGCTTTCTGGTACCTTCTGATTATGTCCGGTTGAAAGCGGTGCTTCTTGTCTGGACTTTTACCGTCCTCGTACAGCGTTCTTAGATATTCATGCTCAAATGTTACTACCATGTACCGTCGTGATTAAAACACTGCAAAGATAGTGAGAGTTTTGTAAATTCGCAAATCTGATAATTTTGTAATTAATCTGCGGTGGAATTTGGCCATATGAGGGAATGCTCTGTGAGGCATGCCGTGAGGTATGCCAATGCGGCTATAGGCCGCTCTGAACCCCGGAATAAGCGCAGCGTTTCCGGGGCAAGTGCCAGAGAACAAGAAATATCCTGGAGGGAATACACGGGTACGCTCGTCAGTGTATTCCCTCCGGGAAAAGAGTGTGGATTAGCCCATATCCCCGGAAACGCGCAAAAGCGCTTATTCCGGGGTTGAAAGCGGCTTTCAGCCGCCTCGGCTTGCCCCCGGCATGCCTCTCCACCCTCCACTCTCCACTTACCCCCCTCTCTGCTATCCACTAAAAAGTGCCAAGAGGAGCGTCTTGCCACCGGCAATCCTCTGTAAGGGTTAGCTTGGACGAGGGCGTAGAAAGCGCGTGAGGAAGTGGGGCATGCCGTGAGGTATGCCAATGCGGCCATAGGCCGCTCTGAACCCCGGAATAAGGACAGCGTTTCCGGGGGGAGGCGCCAGAGAACAAGAAATTTCCCGGAGGGAATACACGGGTACGCCGGTCAGTGTATTCCCTCCGGTAAAAGAGTGGGGATTAGCCCATGTCCCCGGAAACGCGCAAAAGCGCTTATTCCGGGGTTGAAAGCGGCTTTCAGCCGCCTCGGCTTGCCCCCGGCAAGCCTCTCCACCCTTCTCTCTCCACTTAACCCCCTCTCTGCTATCCACTAAAAAGTGCCAAGAGGAGCGGCTTGCCTCCGGCATGCCTCTGAGTACCTCCGGCCATTATTGGGGGCTTCATATGTGGGTTAAGTTTTGGTTAAAGAAAGTTATTAATGTTAAAAATAACGGACGGTGAGGGGAATTTGGAGAAATATATGTACTTTTGGCACCGAACACCATGCAGAAGCCCGACTGTGAGCGGGTTGAGCGGGTGGAAATGCGGCCAGGAGTGGCCGTGGGATAGTTTTTTGAAAGGCGTTTATCAGCGCGCGTTCTGAAGTATGGAAACTTCGCAAATTTCTTATTATTTATTCAGAGCCGGCAGCGATAGATGCCCCTGGATTGTATATCCGCCTTCGTGTGGCCCGGCGTTATGCCGCGTCGCCATCGTGCGTATATATAATTTGCGTGGGCTTCTGCGTTGCTCGTTCTATAAGTAAGGGCAATGCGAAGGCCTCCATACTGGAACGGGCAACGGTATGGTTTCCCACGCATTCTTTTTTTATTGAAACCATTTATTTGTTCTCTGAAACAGGCTCCGCCACAGGAAACCGGACGGAGTTGTGTATAAATCTAAACCTAATTATTTTTCCACATGAAAAAACATCTTATTCTCTTAGTCGCCGCACTTGCCGGCGCCGTAGCCGGCAATGCTACCTGCTGGCGTATCAACCCCAGTCCTTTTGCCAAAGCGCAGTTCAAAACCGTTGCAGAAGCGATGGCCGATATCAACGTATGCCCCGGCGATACACTCCTGCTCGACCCCGGAAATCATGGCGAAATAGATGTGAGAAGCCGCGATAATATGACAATTATCGGTACCGGCTATTTTCTTGACAAGAACAAGCAGTGGGCGGAATCGCAGGCATCGGTTATTAACTATGCTTACTTGGGTAAAGGTTCAAAAATAGAGGGCTGTGATGCTCAATATATAGGTTTACGTGGCAACGGTACTGCTTCTCGTTGTAAGAGTAACAGTATAGGAACCGAAGGTGAAAACAATTTGGTTACTCAATGCTATATTTCTTCATATTTGTCTCTTTCGAAGAATTCAGTAGCGCGTAACAATATTATTTTGTATTATGCAAGTGGTGCATCGGGATGTATTTTCGAAAATAATATAGTAGTGAGTGGAGGTAGGTCAGGATGGGGAGATCCGCTTCTGATGTCCTTCCAGAATTCTACAATCCGAAACAATATTCTTATCAATACCCGTGAAGGTTTTGCGGATCAGATACCTTATAATTGTAGAGTTTACTACGAGTGTATCAACAACGTTATCCAGAACAATGTGCTGAGTGTTGCCGAGCGCTACATTGATACAAACGATATGTTCAAGGGCTATCCCAACAACTATTATGTAGGCGCTACTGTTGAGAATACCTTTGTAAACGAGGGTTCCGATGACGGTAAATGGCAGCTCCTGAGCACTTCGGCAGCCAAGGGCGCTGCAACTCATGGCGGCGACTGCGGCGCTTTCGGCGGTGCAACTCCCTATGTTCTTTCGGGTATTCCCATGTTCCTGCCCCATATCACCGAAGCTCTTGTTCCCGTGAAACCCACCGACGGCAAAATCACTGTAAAACTTAAAATAGAGAATCAAAATGAATAATACGATGTGGACACGCCTACGGCTTTGTCGCATCGCTATTCTGCTATTCCCCCTGCTTATGGGGGCGCTTCCTGCATCAGGGCAGGTGAGCGGCGAATACTTCTGGAATTCCGACCCCGGAATCGGTCGGGCCAGCAGGATGACAAACAATGGCGAAGCCGAGGGCTTCCATAGCTTCTCCCTCGACGCCACGGGCCTCAAGCCGGGCATGAACGTGCTTGGCATGCGCGCTTTCAGTGGCGGACGCTGGACGCAGACGCTATATAATTTCGTGATGATAGAGGCCGACCCGAAGGCGACAGTCTGGTCGGGTGAATATTTCTGGGACACCGACCCCGGCACAGGCAAGGCCACGCCAATGCCTGCCGGAACGTTTGCCGGCGGCGAGATTGCCGCCACGCTTTCCGCCGAGGGGCTTGAGGCCGGCTCGCACACCTTAGGTCTGCGTGTGAATGCCGGCGGCGCATGGTCGCAGACGCACACATATCTCGTGGCCGTTCCCGCCGAACCCGTCGCAGCCGACTGGAAGGCCGAATACTTCTGGGACACCGATCCCGGTATAGGCAAAGGCACTCCGCTGACGGCTACGCTCGGCGCCACAGGCGGCATGATAGACGTGGATGTGCTTACCGACGGCCTCGCGCCCGGCCAGCATACCATCGGCTTCCGTACATGTTCGGGCCGCGCATGGTCGGCAACGGTAACGGCTACCGTTACCATCCCCGACGAGCGCAGCGCCGAGATTACCGGAGCTGAATATTTCTGGGGCGATGACCCCGGCTACGGCAAGGGTACACCCATACAGGTTACCGGCGGCACGGATGCCGAAGTGGAACTGAAGGACATTGACTTCCCCACGACCGTGGCCGACGAATATGTTCTTAGTTTCCGCGCACGCTCGCCGCAGGGCTGGGGTACTACGGTTACACGCGTTATCCCGCACCTGTATGTGCAGACAATTGCCCTGACCGCAGAATCGGCACTTGTGCCTGTAGGCACTACGCTTAAAGTAGATGCCGAAATCACTCCCGCCGACGCTTTCCAGGCCGACTTAATATGGACATCGTCGGACACCTCTGTGGCCACAGTCGCCGCCGACGGCACCGTTACCGGCGTCGCTCCGGGCACTGTTACCATTACGGCGACATCCACCGACGGCACCGAGGTAAGCGGTTCTATAGAACTGACTGTTCTTGTGCCAGTTACGGCAATCACCCTTAGCCACAGCGAACTTACTCTTGAAGTGAGCCGCAGCGAAACGCTCGGCGTAACGGTAACGCCCTCAGGCGCCACCGATAAGGCTGTTGTATGGAGCATTGA